>CALXDF010000186.1 GCA_944386995.1 uncultured Oscillospiraceae bacterium | reverse complement strand
CCTTAGCCGGTCTGTGGCCCTCCCGGCTGAAGACGGCTGCCTTTAATTAGGCAGCAACAGCAACAGTGTTGTTGTTCTTTAATTTATAAGTTGCCCATTTTATGGATGCTGGGCGCATCCGCCCGCTGATCCCGCTTCCTCATCCCCGTCGAAACCGGTACACCCCCATGGGTCGGCAGGCTGCGCTGGGCGGCCCGCCGGAAAAGCGGAGAAATGGTTTATTTCTTTTCAGGCGCCGGGTATTCCTCACCCAGAGTATCTACTCGAATGGACTCGATGACCACTGGTGTTTTGGGCTTATCCCGCATGTCGGTAGGAACTTCGCTGATCGCAATGGCAGCCTCTGCATTATTTGTGATCTTGCCGAAAGCGGCGTACTGCCCGTCCAAATGGGGGGCGGCATCCACCATGATGAAGAACTGGCTGCCGGCGCTGTCGGGGTGCATGGCGCGGGCCATGGAGAGAACGCCGGTAGTGTGGAGAATATCATTTTTCGCAAAACCATTGGCCCTGAACTCTCCCCGAATGGTATAGCCGGGACCGCCCATACCATTGCCGTTGGGGCAGCCGCCCTGGATCATAAAGCCGGGGATACAGCGGTGGAAGGTAAGACCGTCATAAAAGCCGCTGTTAGCAAGGGCAATAAAATTGTTTACTGTGTTGGGCGCTTTTTCCGGATAGAGCTCTCCGGTCATCACTTGGCCGTTTTTCAGTGTAATGGTTACAATTGGATTAGACATGGTAATCCTCCTTTGCCGAAATTTGATGGGAAGCGTCAATACCGGGACTTCATGGCCCGGTCCATCTCCCGTTTCGCATCCCGTTTGGCGGCGGCGTCCCGCTTGTCATAGTTTTTCTTTCCTTTGCACACGCCGACTTCTACCTTCACCAGGGCATTTTTGAAGTAAACGCTCAAGGGAACAAGCGCCATGCCGTCCTGCTGGACCAGAGCCTGCAGCTTGCGGATCTCGCGCTTATGCATCAGCAGGCGGCGGGGCCGCACCGGATCCTTATTGAAAATATTTCCGTGCTCGTAAGGAGAGATGTGCATCCCATGAAGGTATATCTCTCCATTTTTGGCAATACAATAAGAATCCTTTAAATTCAGCGTGCCGGCCCGGATGGATTTGACCTCCGTGCCGAACAGTTCGATGCCGGCCTCATATTTGTCCTCCACAAAGTAGTCGTGGTAGGCTTTGCGGTTTTGGGCCGCGATCTTGATACCGGACTTCTCCATAGAGGACCTCCTCTCCAGCTGCGTTCGGGTTTTTTATTGTAGCACAGATTACTCCTGCTTGCAAGAGAACTTTGCCAAAAACTGCGGCCGGCCGTGATCGGACAGCCGTGATGTGAAAAGAAATTGCTTTTCCCGGCCGGATTTGATATAATAATTTCAATTCTGCAGTTGTGCAGTATATGGCAGGATCGTGTGGTGTGATATGACGGCTTACAAACAGCGCTCTTTTCCGGTGATGGATCCCTCGGCGGCCTTTCTGGCGATGCTGTGTGCAGGGGTGATGCTGGTACTGTCCCTTTTCCCGGCTATGCAGGTGCCGGCCATGGCCCGCGGCGTGGGGGAGATGCTTTTACCCGCAGCAGATGCCTACAGCAGCTCCCCGCTGGTGGCCCACGCCATGGGCCAGATCGACGGGTATACCGGCACCAACAGCCTGGAGGCTTTTCAGCGCAGCTATGCTGCGGGTTACCGGCTGTTTGAGTGCGATCTGGCGCTGACCAGCGACGGGAAAGTGGTGCTGCGGCATGACTGGTCCGCCGGATTGCAGGAGGGGGTGGACCCGGAGCACATTCCCACTGCAGAAGAATTTCAGACAATTCCCATCTACGGGCAATACACCCCCTTGACGTTTCTGGATCTCTTGGGGCTGCTGGCGCTCTATCCGGATATTTACTGCATCCTGGATGGCAAGAGCACTGACGCGGAAAGTGTCACAGAGCAGTACACCGCCATGGTGGAGGAGGCGGAGGCATGGGGAATGCTTCACCTCTTTGACCGCTTGATTGTACAGCTGTATGCTCCGGAGATGCAGGATCCGGTGGAGTCTGTTCACCACTTTGACCACTATCTGCTGACACTGTACCAGACCCCTTTCTATGGCGAGGCCGACCTTCTGGCAGAATATGTTCGGGCCTGCCAGCAGCGGGGGATCGAGGGCATTGTCATGTGGCACTTTCTGTATACACCAGACCTGGCTGCTGTCCTGGAGGGCAGCGGTATCCGCGTCTGGCTTCACACTGTCAACGACGCAGCCCAGGCCAACCGTTATCTTGCACAGGGGGCATGGGGGATTTTCTCCGACCGGATCGACCCGGCGGAAGTTCAGCGAACCTAAGAGGAGGCCATTGCGAATGGAAATGATCGAAAAAACTCTGGAACGCCAGCCCATTTTTGACGGGCGGGTCATCAAGGTCCATGTGGACAAGGTGGAGTTGCCCAACGGCCACACTTCCACCCGGGAGATTGTCAATCACCCCGGCGGGGTTGGAATTCTGGCGCTGGATCAGAACAATAATGTGCTCACCGTTACCCAATACCGCTATGCTTATCAGCAGACACTGCTGGAGATTCCGGCGGGGAAGCTGGAGCGGGGGGAGGACCCTTATCATGCTGCCATGCGTGAGCTGAAGGAGGAGACGGGCGCCAGCACGGAGAAACTGACCCCGCTTGGCCACATTTATCCCTCTCCAGGGTACTGCGACGAGATCATCCGTCTCTATCTGGCCCGCAATCTTACCTGGGGCGAGATGGATCCGGATGAGGACGAGTTTCTGGATGTGGAGCGGGTACCTTTCCATATTCTGGTGGATCGGATTCTCACCGGTGAGATTACCGACGCCAAGACCTGCGTGGCCGTACTGAAGGCAAAACTGCTGCTGGGCCTGTAAGCGGCAGGCGGTGGAAACCGCGGCAGATACAGGAGGGACTATGGAACAGAAAAAGAGCATCCTCATTGTGGAGGATGAGAAAAATATTGTGGATATTCTCCGCTTCAACCTGCAGCGGGAGGGATACGGTACCCTGGAGGCATACGACGGTGAAACAGGGCTTGCATTGGCGCGGGAGCGGCATCCGGACATTATTCTGCTGGATGTGATGCTGCCAAAGATGAATGGGTTTGACGTGTGCCGCGCTTTGCGGCAGGACGGGGACAACGTGCCGGTTCTGATCCTCACGGCCCGGGAGGAAGAGGCGGACAAGGTGCTGGGACTGGAGATCGGGGCGGATGACTATATCACAAAGCCTTTCTCCATGCGGGAGCTTATGGCCCGGGTGAAGGCCAATATCCGCCGGACATCCATGCTCCATGGGGACACTGCGGCCAGCACGATGGACACGGGCACCGACTTGATCATCAACACCGATACATATCAAGTGACCAAGGCCGGCAGGGTCATCGGCCTGACCCAGCGGGAGTATGAACTGCTTACATTTCTTGCCAGTCATCCCGGCAAGGTATACAGCCGCATTGATCTGATGGAGCAGGTCTGGAACTACGGTTATGTGGGAGACGATGTGCGCACCGTGGATGTAACGGTCCGGCGCCTGCGGGAGAAGATCGAAGATGACCCGGCTGCTCCGGCCTATATCCTGACCCGGCGTGGTGTGGGCTACTATTTTACTGCGGAGTGAGGCGGCTGATGCTCCGCACCTGGACAATTTCCTGACAAGGAGGCGCTGCCATGTTCCGCAGCCTGCATATGAAGCTGGTGCTGATCATGCTGCTGCTCATCACCTCCCTGATGACCATTGTAGGGGCGTTTCTGATGACCAGCATCACCGGCTTTTTCATCGATGACTTCTACCAACAGGTGGACGCTGTTTTCGGCTCCTCCAACGCCTCCTTTGTCAATAATCTGCGCAGCATGGCGGCGCAGGAGGACGGCCTGGAGGATCTCCAGAGTGCTATCGAGGCTAACGCAGCCCCCCTTGGAATCGATTACCGCAACCGCAACTACTATATCCTGGATGGGGAGACCGGGGAGTTTTTGGCCAGCAGCGCGGACAATACGGAGATCCCCTATCTCACTGCCACGCCCAATCTCATCACTGCCCGTACCAGCATTGCCCAGGGAACTGATGAGGTGGGGGACAGCAGCGATATCACTGCCAGCTACATGGACGTGGCGATTCCCATCACCGGCGGCGGCAACAGCTACATCATCTATATTTATGACAACCGGGGAACGGTCAGTGATCTGAACAGTCAGATGTTCCTTATTATTGTCCAGGCTCTGCTGGTGGGGCTTTTGATCTCGGTGCTGCTGAGCTTTTTGCTGAGCAAGACCATGATTACCCCCATTGAACGCCTGACCGAGGGGGCAGAGCGGGTTGCTGCGGGCAATTTTTCGGGTCCAATCGATGTGGAATCCTCCGATGAGATCGGCATCCTCACCACCACATTCAACGAGATGGCCTCCGTGCTGGAGGAAACGCTGATGACGGTGGAGAACGAGCGCAACAAGCTGGATACCCTGTTCCTCCACATGACCGACGGCGTGGTGGCTTTTGCTGGAGATGGGACCATCGTCCACTGCAACCCTGCCGCCAGTGAGATGCTGGAGCGCCCGGTGGAGAAAATGGATTACGAGTCCATTTTTGGGTCCCTCTTCCCATTGGAGGAGTTGACAAAGCTCCGCCGCCCTAATTTCAAAGAAGCGGAAATGCAGATTCATGGGAAATTTCTGGAAGTGTACTTTGCCCCCTTTGACCAGGAGAGCGGCATTGGGGTCATGGCGGTGCTACACGACGTCACTGCCCAGCGGAAAAACGAGGAGATGCGCAAGGAGTTTGTGGCCAACGTCTCCCATGAGCTGCGTACTCCCTTGACCAATATCCGCAGCTACGCCGAGACCCTGCGGGACACTGGCGATGTTCCGGCGGAGGTCTCCAGAAGTTTCCTGGATATCATCATCGGCGAGACAGACCGCATGACCCATATTGTTCAGGATTTGCTGACTCTCAGCCGCCTGGACAGCGGCCAGTCGGAGCTGCATATGACCCGCTTTCACTTTGGCAACGCCATCGACAGTGTGTGCCGGGCGGTGGAACTGGATGCCCAGCGCCACGGCCATATTCTGGAGCGCCTTTATCACGCCCAGGAGCTGCCTATGATTGTGGCCGACCAGGACCGGTTGGAGCAGGTGATGATGAATGTGATCGGCAACTCCATCAAGTATACCCCCGACGGAGGGCATATTTCCGTCAGCGCCGGTTCTACAGAGGATCAGGTGTGGATGGAGGTATCCGACAACGGGATCGGCATTCCCAAACAGGACTGGAATCGCATCTTTGACCGGTTCTATCGGGTGGACAAGGCCCGCTCTCGGGAGAGCGGCGGCACCGGCCTGGGCCTCTCCATTGCCCGCGAGCTGGTAGAGCGCCACGGCGGTACCATTGGCCTGGTGGATCACCAGGGACCGGGTACTACAGTGCGCATTGTTCTTCCCATCCGGCAGGACCGCCCATTGGAGGCAGACCATGGTGAAACATAACGGGATGGGGAAAAAACGGCGGGTTGCCCTGCTGCAAAATCTGAGCATCCTGTGCCTGAGCGTGCTGGCGGCGGGGCTGCTGGTGGCTGTGTTCTCCTATGAGGCCGGCGGCGACGGGCCGATCTCATCCCTCAGCACGCTGCTGGGTTCTCCGGCGGCCTCGACGGAGGTGTCTCAGTCCCCGGATCTGGGGGGGATGGCCGCGCCGTTCAATTTGGTGGCAACCTCGGACCAGGGGCGTTATGGCCGGATGCTGGCCGGCACCGCCGAGCGGGACCAGCTTCACGCCTCCAATCTGCTGCTGGAGGCGCTGGGCTCGGCTGGAAACAGCACAGCTGTTACGGAAGAGGCCTTCCGCACTGCACTGGAGGAGACAGGCCTGTTTTTGGACTACTTGTTCCCGGTTCCGGTTTCCGTGTTGGCCGGATGGTACGGGGCTGACTTTTCCGGAGATGCGCAGGCCCGTTACCTGCTGCTTTCCACCAACGGAGGGACCGGGGTACAGCTGTTCCTCTGGGACGGGGTGGGGAGCGTTTACCGCTATGATACCGCTGTGGAGCGGCCCGCACTGGAGGAGATAGTCCGTTCTTTCCGCCAGGAGGGCGACGCAGCGGCGGGAGATGTGGCTTTCGCCTTCGAGGACCCGGAGACCTACGGGCATCTGGCACCCTATACCGTTCTCAGCAGTGAAGCTGCGCAGACCATGGTACTCACAGCATCTCTGCCGGAACTGGCCTCGGATGTTGACACACTTCTGGATATGCTGGATTTTAATCCCCATACCATCGCCCGCTATAACCTCACTGACGGCATTGAGGTAGTGGAATTTCCCCGGACCTTTCGTGTTTATCACGACGGCGTGATCCGCTACAGCGGCGACGCTGATGCTCCCAGCGCGCTCTACACCATTCCGGCCGGCGGCGAGATGCCAACCCGGGCGGAGGCGGTTCTGGCAGCCCGGCGCCTGGCGGAAGTCCTGCTGCCGGGAGAGGTGCTGCTGGACACGGATTTCTATTTTACCGGCATTGAAGCGACTGAGAGCGGATATGCGATTACCTTCGACTATATGGTAGACGGCATCCCGGTTTACCTCTCCAGCGGCGAGGCAGCCCTGGAGGTGCGGACCACCGGTGACACGATTACCTATTTTCGCCTGCAGTACCGTCAGTACACCGCGGCGGAGGAGTCCTATCATTTGCTGCCCCTGGCCCAGGCCGTCCACATGGTCGGCGGTTATGAGGAGACGGTGTTCCTGACCAAGGGATATGTGGATCGGGGCGGGGAGACGGTTACAGCTCAGTGGCTGGCCCGCTGATTGTCGGGGCCGAAGAGAAGGCAGACTTGAAACTTTGCGCGGGGAGGAGGCGGCCTTTTGGAGACGAGACGTCTGAAAAATATTGTGATCCTCATCCTGGTGCTGCTGAACCTTTTTCTGGCGGCGCTGCTGCTGAATTTCCGTTTTCAGGGGACAAGGGCACGCCGGGATATGCTGGATGAGTTGGATGCTCTTTTCTCAGCCAACGCCATTTCTCTTTCAGAGAACCTGGAACTGGACGTGCCGCAGCTGCCGACCCTGTCGGTACAGCGGGACCTGGAGACGGAGGCGGAAATTGCCGCCATGCTTCTGGGGGAGGCGGTTCCTGCGGAGTACCAGGGCGGTGGAATTTATTCCTATACCGGCGCAAGCGGCACCGTTCATTTCCGCAGCGGCGGCAACTTCGATTACTCCCCCGGAACGCTGCACATGGAGGATCCGCAGGCGTTCTGTCTGGACTTTTGTGCGGCCTTTGGATACGAACCGACTGCTGATCTTTCCGAAGACACGGGAACATTTGCCGCCGTGCAGAGCCTGGAAGGGAACGCAATTTATAACTGTACTGTCTTGTTTGAATTTCGCTCGGGCGATCTGGTGTCTCTGACGGGAACCTATGCCTCCACAGCCAGCACAGCCGTCTCCCAGACGTCGCTGACCGCAGTGGATGCTTTAGTGCAGATGCTAAATTACCGCAATGAGACGGGAATGGTCTGCAACAGCATTCAGCGGATTGTTCCCGTGTACGAACTGCAGTCCGGCCCCTCTGCAGCGCTGCAGCTGGCGGCTAAATGGCAGATTACTGCAGACGCCTATGAATATTATGTAGACTGTTCCACTGGAGACGTCGTCCGTGCCTGATGGGTATGGACGATGTCTTTTTTAGGCACTTTTGCTGGTAATGAAATTTTTTGGGATTTATTATTGATTTTACCGTTTTTTTTGGTATACTACTAATGGTGCTCTGGGCACGTTATGTCGCCGGATGGCGGCGGTGTGCCGCGCGCTGCGGATTGCCGGCGCGAAGTTTTTTGATTTGGGCGCATGAAGCGGTTTACACCGGACAAAATGAGGTGGCCGGTGTTTGACGATATAAGGGAGTTGTGTTCTTGTGAAAAAGTATGTTGTAGAGGGCGGAAACCCTCTTTTTGGAGAGGTTCATATCAGCGGGGCAAAGAATGCTGCCGTGGCGATCATTCCTGCGGCCCTTATGGTAAACGGCGTTTGCAGGATTGAAAATATTCCCCGCATTAGCGACGTATCTTTGCTGCTCTCGATCCTCCAGGATCTGGGGGCGGGGGTGCGCAGCATCAATTCCAATACTGTTGAGATTGACTGCACCCATGTGCGCAATGCCAAAGTTCCCTATGACTCCGCCCGCCGCTGCCGTGCGTCCTACTACCTGATCGGCTCCCTGCTGGGCCGGTTCGGCATGGCGGATGTGGCGCTGCCCGGGGGCTGTGACTTTGGCGGCACCCGTCCGATCGACCAGCATCTCAAGGGGTTCAAGGCTTTGGGCGCTGCGGTGGAGGTGCAGAGCGGTTTTATTAACGCCTATGCCATCCAGGGATCTCGTCTCACCGGGGCGAATATCTTCCTGGATAAGGTCTCCGTAGGCGCCACGATCAATATCATGCTGGCCGCTGCACTGGCAGATGGGCTTACGGTGGTGGAGAATGTGGCTAAGGAGCCCCACATTGTGGATGTGGCGAATTTTCTCAACTCCATGGGCGCTGATATCAAGGGCGCCGGCACGGATGTCATTAAAATCCGCGGCGTGAAAGAGCTGCATGGCGGCACCTATTCCATTATCCCCGATCAGATTGAGGCGGGTACCTACATGGCGGCAGTGGCTGCCTGCGGCGGACAGATCAAGGTCTGCAACATCATCCCCAAGCATATGGACTGCATTACTGCCAAGCTTCTGGAGATGGGCGTGGAGGTGGAGGAGATTGACGACAGCCTCCTGGTCCGCCGGATTGGCCCCCTGATCAAGACCAACATCAAGACGATGCCCTATCCCGGGTTCCCGACCGACATGCAGCCCCAGGTGGCGGCAGTGCTGTGCCTGGCGCAGGGGACCAGTATCATTACGGAGAGCGTGTTTTCCAGCCGTTTCCGCTATACGGATGAGTTCAAGCGGATGGGGGCCCAGATCCAGGTGGACGGGAATCTGGCCATTATCGAGGGGGTTCACCATTTGACCGGCGCTCAGATCCAGGCCTGCGATTTGCGGGCCGGCGCGGCCATGATCATTGCAGCTCTGGCAGCCCGCGGTACCAGTGAGATTACAGGTGTGCAGTATATTGAGCGGGGCTATGAGGATGTCATTGAGAAGTTCCGCAAGTTGGGCGGCACCATATCCGCCGTGGAGATTCCTGAGGAAAATGAGGCCCTTAGTGTAGGATGAGCTGCCGATTATTTCAAAAAATGCGACAAAACAGGGTACTTTTACCCTGTTTTTTCATGGAGATTTTGTGATGATGCAGTTTTATACACTGGCCAGCTCCTCTTCCGGCAATGCAGCGCTCCTGTGTACCGGTACATCCCGCCTGCTGATTGACGCTGGCATCAGCTGTATGCGCATCCGCCGCACGTTGGCGTCTTTGGGGGTATCGTTAGGCGAACTGGACGGGATTCTTATCACCCATGCGCACACCGACCACATAGCGGGGCTTGCCACGCTGGTCAAAAACTACAGCATCCCCATCCGCTGCAGCGAGGAGACAGCACGTCAGCTGGCATATCAGGTGGCCGGTGCGGAGCGACTTCTGTGCCCGTTTTCGCTGGGAAATCAGTTCCGGGTGGGTGACTGCCGGGTGACCTCTATTCCCACCAGCCATGACAGCCGTGGGAGCACGGCTTACCGCATCGACAGTGCCGGCTGTTCCTTTGGGCTGATGACAGATACAGGGATCCTGCCAGTGTCTGCGCAGCTTCTGCTGGGGGTGGATCTGCTGGTGCTGGAGAGCAATCACGATGTAGAGACGCTGCTGTCCGGCCCCTATCCCTATCTCCTCAAGCAGCGGGTGCTGGGGGATCTGGGCCATCTCAGCAACGATCTGGCTGCCCGTTTTGCGGTGGCTTCTGCACGCGCGGGGACAGGAGAGATTGTTCTGGCCCACCTGAGCAAGGAGAACAATACCCCCCAGATGGCCCTGAATACTGTCGGGCGTGCGCTGGAGGCAGCGGGCTGGACCGGACGGCTTTCGGTAGCGCCCCAGGACGTGTGCAGCAACTGCTATACTGTGGAGGCTCACTTATGCAGCGAATCCTGGTAATCTGTGTTGGAAAACTGAAGGAGCGGTTCTATATCGATGCGGCGGCGGAATATGCTAAGCGCCTGAGCCGCTACTGCCGCCTGGAGCTTATGGAACTGCCGGAGGTGCGCTTGCCGGAGGACCCAGCCCCGGCGCAGATCGAGCAGGCCCTCAGCCGGGAGGCGGAGGTCATCCGCGGGAAGCTTCCGCCCTCCTCTGCTGTGGTGGCCCTCTGCGTGGAGGGGCAGCTGCACTCCAGTGAGGAGCTGGCACGGTGGATGGAGAGCTGGAACAGCCGGGGCGGGAAGTGCCTGGCCTTTGTGATCGGCGGGTCTTATGGCCTGCATGATTCTATCAAAACCTTGGCGCAGATACGTCTATCCATGTCGCCGATGACCTTTCCGCACCATCTGGCCCGGGTGATGCTGCTGGAACAGCTCTACCGGAGTTTCCAGATCAATGAGGGAGGCCGTTATCACAAGTAAATCCGTAAGATTAAAGAGGGAGAACGTGCAGCGTTCCTCCCTCTTTATTATTTCAAAAAACGGAAGTTGTTCTCTATTGCAGGACCCGGCGCATGTTTGCCTTGATTTTTTCTTCCAGATAGGCATACTGAATCAGTTCTTCCTCTGAAAAGCCGCCGAAACAGATCTGGTCATAGTCGTTCAGCGCCCTGGAAAGGGCGGAGAGCACCGGCTTTGCCGCCGGCAGAAAAGAAATCTCCAGACGCCTTTCCCCTGTGCGGGACGCAGCCCCGCCCCGGGCGGCCTCGTAGCGGATCATGCCGTGGGCGGCCAGTTTCTGAAGATTGAGCGCAAGGGAACTGCGGCTCATACCGGCAAAATCTGCCAGGGCTTTCTTGGTGTCCAGCTGACTGGTGTAGCTGAGGGCCAGGAGCAGCCGGACCTCCGGCAGGGACAGGTCATTCTCCAGGGCGGCCGGCTCCAGACAGCGGTCCAGCAGTTTTTTGCTGCGGTAGGCATCTGTGAGGATCCCTTCGCCGGCAACTGCCTGGGCACAGACGCTGGTGCGCTCATCACCAAGATGCTTTGTGCCGGGCAGAATGGCGGGGGGGACCCCGCCGTCTCCTGCGGAGTCCAGAAGGAAACGATAGACCTGAAAGCGGTTCTTTTCGTACTCCTTTTCGTCCAGCACATGCTTGTAGAAATTGTTGTAATAGGCAAAGACACGAAACTTTGTACGCATGGTCTTTGGAAAAGAGGAGGTCTGGGACACCAGGGAACCCTTGGTCTTGACATAGTAGTAGATGGGCGCCCGGAGGGCGGCAAAGGTTTCCGCACGAAGGATGTACTCCAGATTGAAGATGAAGTCCTCGCACCAGCTGATGCCGGTATCCATACGCAGATGGTGTGCCTCCACAATCTCCCGCCGGTAGAGCTTGTTCCAGAGAACACCGTAGTAGAAGTCGGCGGGATTTTCCATCATATGGGCGGCAAAGGTCTCCCTTGTGAGGATGCCGTCCTCCTCAATCCCGCCTTTTGGAGAAACGCGGTCACCCACAACCCGGTAGAAGTCTGCAATCACCAGATCGCACTGATCCGTCTGCGCAGTGCGAACCAGAAGCTTGGTGGCATCCGGCGTGATCCAGTCGTCGCTGTCAAGAAACTGGAGATAGCGCCCGCAGGCCAGATCCATAGCGGCGTTGCGGGCGGCGGAAACGCCGCTGTTCGCCTGGTGAAGAACCCGGACTCGACTGTCCTGGGATGCGTAATCCTCACAGATCTGACCGGAGCGGTCGGTGCTGCCGTCATCAGCCAGGATCAGTTCAAAATCCGTATATTCCTGATGCAGAATGCTGTCCACGCAGCGCCGCAGTGTCTGCTCCGCCTGGTAGACGGGGACAATAATGCTGACAGTCGGGGCCATAGCGTTCCTCCTTGCCTGTACCGCGGCGGGAAAATAAGGCCGCGGATGCTTGCCTGCCCGCTGCCCTCTGAGAGGATGGAACAGGACTCTGGGGAGTATTATATCATAGTGCGGAGGCGGAACAAGTGGTTTGGGGAAATTCCGGCAAGCGTCACAAGGGAAAGCTGGTTCTTTGATGAAATTTTAACGAGATTACTGTTGCTTTACGGAGAAGATAGTGATAAAATTAACTAGTAAATGGGACGAAGGGCGGTGTTGTGAAAGACCAGGAGAGATTGCAGGGAAGACAAAACGGGGTAATGCGGCGTCCGAGGCATAGAGAAGACGGCCGCCCGGCCATCGAAACAGGCTGGAAACAGACAGAAAAACCGACTGCCGCAGGCAGAACAGTAATTTTAACAAAAGGGGATATGTCATTATGAGCAAAGTTACTATTATTGGCGCTGGCAACGTGGGCGCCACCATTGCCAACGATCTGGCCACCATGGGGATTGCTTCTGAGATCGTCCTCATTGATATCAATAAGGAGAAGGCTTTCGGCGAGGCCATGGATATCTACCAGGGCGTGACGTTCGCCTATCCTGCCTATGTGCGCAGCGGCGACTACGAGGATGCGGCTGGCTCTGATCTGGTGGTCATCACTTCCGGTATTGCCAGAAGGCCCAACCAGACCCGCCTGGACCTGATCCAGACCAATACCAAGATCATTAAGGATATCACCCCCCAGATTGTGGCCCACGCACCGGACGCAGTGTATGTGATCGTCTCCAACCCCGTGGATATCCTGACCTATGTGTTCCACAAAATCTCCGGGATTCCCGAGAGCCGTATTGTCGGTTCCGGTACTGCGCTGGATACTGCCCGCCTCCAGGCTGAGCTGGGCCGTCGGTTCCACATCAGCCCCAAGAATGTCCATGCCTATGTCTATGGTGAGCACGGCGACTCCTCTTTTGTGCCCTGGTCCCTGGCCCGCATTGCCAGCAACACCATTGAGCAGCACTATCGCCTGGTGACCGGCAAGGAGCCCTTTGACTGGAACGGAAACTATGAAGAGGTGGAGGACTTCATCCGCAAGTCCGGCGCCCAGGTGATTAAGGCCAAGGGCGCTACCTTCTATGCGGTGGCCATGTCTGTGTGCCACATCTGCAAGTGCATCCTCTCCGGAATCGGCACTTCTCTGACCGTCTCCTCCATGATGCATGGCGAGTATGGTATTGACGATGTGTGCCTGAGCACCCTCGCGGTGGTGGACGACTGCGGCATCCGTTACAAGGTGATCAATGAACTGACGGATGAGGAGATTGCCAAGCTGCGCCACAGCGCCGATTGCCTGAAGGAAGTTATTAAGCAGATTGAGATCTGATGCAAAAATCTGGGAATACAACCGCGGTTTTATAAAATTAACATAAAAAACAGGAGGATTTCAGACAATGGATTACGCGAAGGAAAGCCTGCGCCTGCATGAGCAGTGGAAGGGCAAGATCGAGGTCGTTGCCACCGTGCCGGTGGAGACCAAGGAGGATCTGTCCCTGGCCTACACCCCTGGCGTTGCGCAGCCCTGCCTGGAGATCCAGAAGGACATCAGCAAGAGCTATGACCTGACCCGCCGTCACAACCTCTGCGCCGTGATTACCGACGGCAGCGCCGTGCTGGGCCTGGGCGATATCGGCCCCGAGGCCGGTATGCCTGTCATGGAGGGCAAGTGCGTGCTCTTCAAGGCTTTCGGCGATGTGGACGCGTTCCCTCTTTGCGTCAAGACCCAGGATGTGGACGAGTTTGTCCAGACCGTGTATAACATCTCCGGCTCTTTCGGCGGCATTAACCTGGAGGATATTGCTGCTCCCCGCTGCTTCGAGATCGAGCGCAAGCTGAAGGAGAAGTGCGACATTCCCATCTTCCACGACGACCAGCACGGCACCGCAATCATTACCCTGGCCGGCCTTCTGAATGCGCTGAAGGTAGTGGGCAAGAAGAAGGAGGATGTGAAGATCGTTACCTCCGGCGCCGGTGCTGCCGCCGTCTCCATTGTTAAGCTGCTGCTCTCTGCCGGATTTAAGAATGTCATTATGTGCGATCGCAAGGGCGCTATTTACGCCGGCCGCGATGGCCTGAACTGGGTTAAGGAAGAGATGGCCCAGATTACCAACCTGGAAAAGAAGTCCGGCTCTCTGGCCGACATGCTGGTGGGCGCCGATGTGTTCATCGGTGTGTCCGCTCCCGGCACTGTCACGACCGAGATGGTCAAGACCATGGCCAAGGATGCCATTGTCTTTGCCTGCGCCAATCCCACCCCGGAAATCTTCCCCGACGATGCAAAGGCCGGCGGGGCTGCTGTGGTGGCTACGGGCCGCAGCGACTTCCCCAACCAGATCAACAACGTTCTGGCATTCCCCGGCGTGTTCCGCGGCGCGTTTGATGTCCGCGCCAGCGACATCAACGAGGAGATGAAGATGGCCGCCGCCGAGGCTCTGGCCAGCCTCATCTCTGACGAGGAGCTGACGGCTGACTACATCATCCCCAAGGCATTTGACAAGCGGGTAGGTCCCGCGGTGTCCAAGGCCGTGGCTGAGGCCGCCCGGAAGAGCGGCGTGGCCCGGATCTGAGAGAATTTCCATCAACGTAAAACAGCCGGCGTCCCACGACGGGACGCCGGCTGTTTTTTGTGAGAAGGGGACGCAGGATCAAACGGAATCGATGGCAATCACAAGAGAGACAGTGATGAACCCTCCCTTCCTGTTTGCTGTGAAAGGAAGACGTCACTCGTCGATGGTAGCGATACGGCTGGTAATGGCCTCCAGCACATCCAGCAGGGCTCGGACGGTGTCCAGGGAGGTAAAGGCGGTCACATTGTTTTCGATGGCCAGCCGGCGCATCTCCTGACCGGCGCTGACATGAGCTGTGGAGCTGGGATCCCGGGTATTGATCAGATAGGCAACTTTGCCGCTGCGCATGGCCTCGGTGATGTCGGAGGGATCCTCGGTGTAGTCCCGTTTGATTCTGGTGCGGATGCCGTTGGCTTTGAGAAATTCCGCCGTACCGGTGGTGGCTTCGATGTTGAACCCCATGCGGTAGAAGCGCCGGATCAGGGGCAGGGCTTCCGCCAGATCTTCGGTGCATACGGAAACCAGCACGGTGCCGTGGTCCTGGAGCTTCATGCCGGCCGCCTGCATGGCCTTATACAGCGCTCTGGGCAGTTCCTCGTCGTACCCGATGGCCTCACCGGTGGATTTCATCTCAGGGGACAGATAGGCGTCCAAGCCGCCTAGTTTGCTGAAAGAGAACACTGGCACCTTGCAGTACCACTTCTTCTTCTCCGGCGGGTAGAGTTCCGTAATGCCCTGCTCTTTGAGACTCTCCCCCAAGATGACCTTGGTGGCAATATCCGCCAGAGACCAGCCCGTAGCCTTGGACAGGAAGGGCACCGTCCGGGAGGAACGGGGATTCACCTCAATAATATAGACCTTGTCCTGCCGGTCTACGATAAACTGGATGTTATATAGTCCCACGATGCCGATGCCGAGACCCAGCTTTTTTGTGTAGTCCAGGATGGTGTCCTTCACCTGCTGAGAAATAGAGAAGGTGGGATATACGCTCACGCTGTCGCCGGAGTGAACGCCGGTGCGCTCCACCAATTCCATGATGCCGGGGATAAAGACATCCGTACCATCGCAGATGGCGTCCACTTCCACCTCTTTGCCGATGATATACTTGTCCACCAGCACCGGCTTCTCTGCATCCACTTCCACGGCGTTTTTCAGATAGTGGCGCAGCATGTCCTCGCTTGCAACAATTTCCATAGCCCGGCCGCCCAGAACAAAGCTGGGCCGCACCAGGACGGGGTAGCCGATCTCCGAGGCCGCTCGGACGCCAGCCTCCACACTGGTGACCGCCTCACCCCGGGGCTGTGGAATCTGGAGATCGTGAAGAACCTGTTCGAATATCTTCCGGTCCTCAGCCCGCTCGATGGCGTCGCAGTCGGTGCCGATAATCCGGACCCCGTGATCCCGGAGCGGCTGAGCCAGGTTAATGGCGGTCTGCCCGCCCAGGGAGGCGATCACACCGATGGGCTGCTCCAGATGGACCACATTCATCACGTCCTCCACTGTCAGAGGCTCAAAGTATAGCTTGTCGCTGCAGGTATAGTCGGTGGAGACCGTTTCGGGGTTGTTGTTGATGATGATAGCGTCGTATCCGCTCTGTTTGATCGTTTGGACAGCGTGAACGGTGGAATAATCAAACTCCACTCCCTGGCCGATGCGGATCGGGCCGCTGCCAAGAACGATGACCTTTTTGTGGGGAGAGACGATGGACTCATTTTCGTCCTCATAGGTGGAGTAGAAGTAGGGAATGTAGCTTTCAAACTCGCTGGCACAGGTATCGATCATCTTGTAGACCGGGAAGAGATTCATCTCGCACCGGAGATCGTAGACCTGACGCTCTGTCCACTTCCAAAGCCAGGCAACCGCTTTATCGGAAAAGCCGCGGCGCTTGGCCTCCCGCAGCAGGTCGCGGTCCCCGGGACTTGCCTTGATCTCATATTCAAACTTCACGATATTGTGAATCTTGTCCAGAAAAAGCATGTCGATCTGAGTGGCATTGCAGAGCACACCCAGGTCAATCCCCCGGCTCATGAGTTCCGCAATAGCAAAGATTCGGTCATCCGTACCAATTTTTACATACTCCAACAGGGCCTTGTCGGTATAGTCATCGAACTTGCTCATGTAGATATGTCCGGCACCGGTCTCCAGAGAGCGGACAGCTTTGAGCAGGCTCTCCTCCAGTGTGCGGCCCACAGCCATCACCTCGCCGGTAGCCTTCATCTGGGTGGACAGGGCGTTGCTGGCATCGGCAAATTTGTCGAAAGGGAAGCGGGGCATTTTGGTAACCACATAGTCCAGTGTAGGCTCAAAGCTGGCGGGGGTGTTGGCGATTGGGATCTCGTCCAAGCGCATGCCGACGGCAATCTTGGCGGATACCCGGGCAATGGGGTAGCCGCTGGCCTTGCTGGCAAGAGCGGAGGAACGGGATACACGGGGATTGACCTCGATGACATAGTATTGGAAACTCTGGGGATCTAAGGCGAATTGAACGTTGCAGCCGCCCTCGATCTCTAAAGACCGAATCAGGCGCAGGGCGCTGTCCCGCAGGAGATGGTACTCCTTGTTGGTAAGGGTTTGGCTGGGGGCTACCACAATAGAATCTCCGGTGTGGATTCCGACCGGATCGATATTCTCCATGTTGCAGATGGTGATTGCGGTGTCATTGGCATCCCGGATCACCTCATACTCAATTTCCTTGTAGCCCTTGATGCTTTTCTCCAGCAGAACCTGGTGGACGGGGGATAGATCCAGGGCGTGCTTCATCATCAACCGCAGCTCTTCAGCGTTGCTGGCAAAGCCGCCGCCGGTACCGCCCAGCGTGAACGCCGGACGCAGGATCACCGGATAGCCAATTTCCGATGCTGCGGCGAGCGCTTCCTCCGCACTGTGGGTGATGGCAGAGGGAACCACCGGCTCCCCCAGGGAAAGACAGAGTTCTTTGAAGAGTTCGCGGTCCTCGGCCCGGCGGATACTCTCATAGCGGGTGCCCAGCAGTTCAACGCCGCACTCCTCCAAAATCCCCTGGCTGTAGAGCTCCATGGCCAAGTTCAAACCGGTCTGCCCGCCAATACCGGGCACAATGGCGTCGGGCCGTTCAAAACGGCAGATCTTTGCCAGATACTCCACCGTCAGCGGTTCCATGTAAACCTTGTCAGCAATGGAGGTGTCCGTCATGATGGTAGCCGGATTGGAATTCGCCAGCAGGACCTCATAGCCTTCTTCTTTTAAAGCAAGGCAGGCCTGGGTGCCGGCGTAGTCAAACTCGGCGGCCTGCCCGATAACAATGGGGCCGGAGCCGATAACCAAAATCTTATGAAGATCTGTCCGCTTAGGCATTGTGCTGCACCTCCCGCATCAGGTCGATGAACTGGTCGAAGAGATAGCCGCTGTCCTGAGGACCCGGGGCGCTCTCCGGATGATACTGAACGCTGAAAACGTGGTCGCCAGGACAGGCCATGCCCTCCACCGTGTCATCCAGCAGGTTGATGTGGGTTACCTCCAGTCCGGTGCCCCGGAGAGAATCCCTGTTTACGGCGAAGCTGTGGTTTTGACTGGTGATCTCGATTTTTCCGGTCTGGAGATTCTTCACCGGGTGGTTTCCGCCGCGATGGCCGAATTTCAGCTTGTAGGTTTTAGCACCGTAGGCGAGGGCAATCATCTGATGCCCCAGGCAGATGCCAAACATGGGAAATTTCCCCCGCAGAGCTTTTACCAGAGAGATTACCGGCGTTACATCCTCGGGATCACCAGGGCCATTGGAGAGAAATACCCCGTCTGGGTTCATGGCGATGATCTCCTCCGCCGGAGTATTCCAAGGAACCACTGTTACATTGCAGCGCCGGGCATTGAGGCTGCGGACAATGTTCAGCTTGATGCCGCAGTCTACGGCTACCACGTTGAATTGATGGTTGCTGGTACGGGCGTACCAGCGCTTGGGGCAGCTGACCCGGGAGACCTGATCGTGGCGGAGCTGTGTGCGTTCCAGAATTTGCATGGCATCTTCGCGGCAGGTGTCAACGCCGCAGATCAGTACTTTGCGGCTGCCCAGATCCCGGATGCTGCGGGTAAGCTTTCGGGTATCGACGCCCTCAATGCCTGGAATGTGGTTTTCCTCCAGAATTTCCGCCAGGGTCTTGGTATAGCGGAAATTGCTGGGGGAGTCGTTGTATTCCCGAACGATGAGCCCTCCGATCGTAGGCGTTTTGGTTTCGAAATCTTCATCCGCTGTACCGTAGTTACCAATCAGCGGATAGGTCATCACCACCATCTGGTCGGTGTAGGAGGGGTCTGATACGATCTCCTGATAGCCGACCATGGAGGTGTTGAAGACAATCTCACATACCCGGTCCTCCTCCGAACCGAACCGGTAGCCCGGGTACTCACTGCCGTCCTCCAGAACAATCTTACAATTATAGGTTCTCATAGAGCGCTCCTTTCCAAAAAGAAAACCCGGCCACGGGACGGGGATGCCGCCGCCATAGCCGGGAGATGGTTCCATCGGATGTGCCAACAAAGGCACTGCTGCCAACTGAAAAAAGCGGAGAGAGGGGGGTTCCGGATGTCGTGCAGAGACCGTAAACCAAGTTCCTCCGCCTCCTTTCGCAATGTACACAGAGAACAAAATAATTTCCAGGGAATCAAAACTTTTTTTAGGGGAAATTGGAGAGATCTGCGCACAAAATGAAAAACTGGTTTGAAAAAATATCTCATAAATCTGAGGGGAAGTCAAGGCGGGAAACGAAAATTTTGCAAGTTTATGGATTCTTGCCAGAGAAAAAGGGCGGAAGCGCGGGGCAATTCATATAGTTTGTGTATTGCCTTTTCCACAACTGAATGGTAGTTTAATAATGTATTTTCCCAACTGAATACGCCACCTGCAACTGACGGGTCAGTGGGGTCACCACAGGGGAGCAGGAGGGCGCGTGTAATTGTCGACCGTCTGGGCAGCCCTGTTCTTCAAGAGGACGGGACTGCCCTTATTTATTGTGCCTTGGGAGCGCCGAAACCGGCCGCTTTCAGGAAAGGAGAGAGTGCATGAAAAAAGTTGCAATTATTATGGGCAGCAGCAGCGATTTGGGCGTGGTGCGCAAGGCGGCGGATGTCCTGCGGGAGCTTGCTGTACCGTTTGAGGTCCATGTATACTCCGCCCACCGCACCCCGGAGGAGGCCAAGGCATTCGCACAGAATGCCCGGGAGGAGAACTTTGGCGCAATTATCGCCGCTGCGGGGAAGGCTGCCCACTTGGCGGGAGCCATTGCGGCAAACACCACGCTGCCGGTGATCGGGATTCCCGTGAAGTCCAGCACACTGGATGGCTTGGACGCGCTGCTTTCCACCGTTCAGATGCCCACTGGGATCCCTGTAGCCACGGTGGCCATTGACGGGGCGGCCAATGCTGCGCTGCTGGCTGCGCAGATCCTGGCAGTGGAGGATCCGGAACTGGCCCGGAAATTGGCGTCCAAACGCGCAGCTGATGAGGCCAAGGTCCTGGCAGACAATGCCGCTGTGGCGGAGGAGTTCCGCCAGCAGTGAGCCGGAGAGCGGCTGTCGCCGCATTTGAGAAAAACAATTTATAATATAAATATAGGGAGGAACATCACCATGGAAAAGACTGTTCAGCTGTACGAGGGCAAGGCCAAGAAGGTCTATGCCACCGACGATCCTAACCTGGTCATCGTCTCCTATAAGGACGACGCCACCGCGTTCGACGGCGCCAAGAAGGGAACCATCCGGGGCAAGGGGGCTGTCAACAACCGCATGACTAATTTCCTGATGAGAAAGCTGGAGGCTGCTGGGATCCCTACCCATTTTGTGGAGGAGCTTAATGACCGGGAGACCGTGGTGAAGAAGGTCCAGATCGTCCCGCTGGAGGTGATCGTGCGCAATGTTTCCGCCGGCCACTTCGCCAGCCGCTATGGTGTGGAGGAGGGCATTGCCTTTGATGAGCCGGTGCTGGAGTTCTCCTATAAGAACGATGATCTCCATGATCCTCTGCTCAACACCTCCCATGCTCTGGCGCTGAAGTTGGCTACCAAGGAGGAGATCGCCACCATCAAGTCCATGGCCTTGAAGATCAACGATATTCTTAAGGATTTCTTTGCCCAGTGCGGCGTTCGGCTCATTGACTTCAAGCTGGAGTTCGGCAAGACGACCGACGGCCAGATTGTCCTGGCTGACGAGATCAGCCCGGATACGTGCCGCTTCTGGGATGCCAAGACCAATGAGAAATTGGATAAGGACCGCTTCCGCCGGGATCTGGGCAATGTAGAGGAGGCCTATGAAGAAATGATGCGCCGGGTGTTCGGCGAGTAAGCGGAGGAAACAGAATTGGGCGGTTTTTTCGGCGCGATCTCTAAGCGTGACTGTGTTCTTGACATCTTTTTCGGAGTGGATTACCACTCCCATCTGGGCACCCGCCGGGGCGGGATGATTCTTTATGACCGCGGCAGGGGCTATCAGCGCCAGATCCACAACATTGAAAATACCCCCTTCCGCACCAAGTTCGAGCGGGACTTGGCGGAATTTCAGGGGAATGCGGGGATCGGCTGCATCAGCGACACTGACCCGCAGCCTCTGCTGGTGCGCTCCCATCTGGGGCTCTATGCCATCACCACGGTGGGGATTATCAACAATGCAGAGAGCCTGGTGGAGAAGTATTTCTCCGATCACGGCCACCAGTTTATGGCCATGAGTTCCGGACGGGTCAACGCCACGGAACTGGTGGCGGCTCTGATCAATCAGAAAGATACCCTGGTGGAGGGCATTCGCCACGCTCAGGATGTGATTGACGGCTCGGCAACAATCCTGATTCTGCAGGAAGAGCGCATCATTGCTGCCCGGGACAAGCTGGGCCGGCTTCCGGTGCTGATTGGCCGCAACGCAGATGGGTTCTGCGTATCCTTCGAGTCCTTTGCTTATCAGAAGCTGGGATACCATGACGCCTATGAGCTGGGCCCGCAGGAGATTGTGGAAGTAGATGCCGAGGGCTGGCACACGCTCTCCCCGGCAGGGGAGCGGATGCGGATTTGTGCGTTCCTCTGGACCTATTATGGGTACCCCAATTCCAACTATGAGGGTGTCAACGTGGAGGTTATGCGCTACCGCAATGGGGAAATTATGGCGCGGGATGAGATCAGCCGTGGCCAGCTGCCAAAGGTGGACTATGTCGCCGGTGTCCCGGACTCGGGGCTTCCGCACGCCATCGGCTATGCCAATCGCAGCGGCAAGCCCTTTGCCCGTCCCTTTGTCAAATATACCCCCACCTGGCCCCGTTCCTTTATGCCGGACAACCAGGATGTGCGCAACCAGGTGGCTAAAATGAAGCAGATCCCGGTCCCCGAGCTCATCGAGGGGAAAAAGCTTCTGTTTGTGGATGACTCGATCGTTCGGGGCACCCAACTGCGGGAGACGGTGGAGTTCCTCTATGAGAGCGGGGCGGAGGAAGTCCACATGCGTTCGGCCTGCCCGCCGATCATGTACGGCTGCAAATATCTGAATTTCTCCCGCAGCAACTCCGACATGGAGTTGCTGGCCAGGAGGACCGTTCAGGAGCTGGAAGGCGACGAGGGGCAGCAGCACCTGGAGGAATATGCGGATGGCACCAGTGAACGCGGTCAGTGCATGCTCAAGACCATCTGTGAAAAGTTCGGCTTTACCTCTCTGGGTTACCAGTCTTTGGAGGGATTGCTGGAGGCCATCGGCATTGACCGGGATAAGATCTGTACCTACTGCTGGACAGGAAAGGAATAACCGTTCGGGGGATGCCGTCTTTCCCGGGGCTGCTGACAGTTCCCGGGAAAGCCAGCGCTGCCGCCCTTTGCAGGGAGGCGACCGAAGGGTGAGCTGTCCTCCGGCGTTATGAATTCGCTTTCGGATTTTTTAAAATCTTTTGCCTCCCGCAAAAATGCTGCGAGGCACGATCACTTTGAGATGGAGGGTTTATGATGGAAAACTCCCGTTCCGCAGCTTACGCCGCCGCCGGGGTGGACATCACTGCCGGTTACCGGGCGGTGGAGCTGATGAAGGCCCACATTGCCAGGACCATGACGGCGGGCGTATGTGGAGATATCGGCGGGTTTGGCGGCTTGTTTGAATTGGACGTGACCGGTATGGAGCGCCCCGTGCTGGTGTCCGGCACCGATGGTGTGGGGACCAAACTGAAGCTGGCTTTCTTGCTGGATAAACACGACACTGTGGGCATTGACTGTGTGGCCATGTGTGTCAATGACATCATCTGCTGCGGGGCAAAGCCCCTCTTCTTCCTGGACTATGTAGCCTGCGGGAAAAATGTGCCGGAGAAGATCGCCGCCATCGTGTCCGGCGTGGCGGAGGGGTGTGTCCAGGCCGGGGCGGCCCTCATCGGCGGAGAAACCGCTGAGATGCCCGGCTTTTACCCCTTGGATGAGTATGATCTGGCGGGGTTCTCTGTGGGCGTGGTGGACAAGAAGAAGATCATCAACAACACCGCCATGGTTCCCGGAGACGTAGTGATCGCCCTGCCCAGCAGCGGCGTTCACTCCAATGGTTTTTCTCTGGTGCGCCGGGTGTTCAATGTGGAGCACTGCAACCTGTATGCGCCTATCGAGGCCCTGGGAGGCAAAGGCCTGGGAGAGACGCTGCTGACCCCCACCAAGATCTATGTGAAACCTGTCCTGGCCCTGCTGGAACGGGTGCAGGTCAAAGGAATCAGCCATATCACCGGCGGCGGGTTCTATGAGAATATCCCCCGCAGCATCCCACAGGGACTCTGCGCCAGAATCGAGAAGAAGGCCCTCCGGGTGCTGCCTGTCTTTGACCTTATTGCGGAAACTGGCGGGATCCCGGAGCGGGATATGTACAACACCTTCAATATGGGGGTGGGGATGAGCATTGTGGTGCCCAAGGAGGAAGCGGACAAGGCGCTCGCCGTTCTTCGGGAGAACGGTGAGGATGCCTATCTCATGGGTGAGATTGCCCAGGGAGAGGACCGGGTGGTTCTATGCTGAGGGCACGGATCGCTGTCCTGGTTTCCGGCGGCGGTACCAACCTCCAGGCGCTGATTGATTGTCAGGCCCGGGGGGAGCTGCCCCACGGCGTGCTGAGCCTGGTGGTGGCAGACAAAGCCGGCATCGGTGCCATTGAGCGGGCCCAGTGCCACGATATCGCCTGCGCTGTGATCCCGCGGAGGGAACCGGGCTTCGAGGAGCGGGTGCAAAAAGCGCTGACCGCCTATGAGATCGACATGGTGGTGCTGGCGGGGTTCCTGGGCATCCTCTCCGGGGACTTCATCGAGACCTTTGGAAAGCCGATCATCAATATCCACCCCTCCCTGATTCCATCCTTCTGCGGAAAGGGATTCTACGGCCTGAAGGTTCACCAGGCCGCCCTGGACTACGGCGTGAAAGTTACAGGCGCGACTGTCCATTTTGTTAACGCTATCCCCGACGGGGGAAAGATTATTGCCCAGAAGGCGGTGGACATCCTGCCTGGAGATACTCCGGAGACCTTGCAGCACCGCGTGATGGAGCAGGCCGAGTGGAAACTGCTTCCCGCCGCCGCCGAGCAGGTAGCCCGGGAACTTGTGGAGAAAGGAAAAACGACATGGAACGACAGAATTTGATGCAGCTGCTCTCCGCTAATCCCTACCCCGGCCGGGGCATCGTGATCGGCAACCGATACCGCTCCGGCGCCAACGCCGCAGTGATCGCCTACTGGATCATGGGCCGCAGCGAAAACAGCCGCAACCGGGTCTTTGAGGCCACGGAGGACGGCATCCGCACCCGAGCTTTTGATGAGAGCAAAATGACGGATCCCTCCCTGATCATCTACCACCCTGTCCGGATGGTGGGGAAACGGATTGTAGTGACCAATGGCGACCAGACGGATACTATCCGGGATTTCCTCCTGGAGGGCAAGACTTTTGCCGATGCCCTGCGCACCCGGGAGTTTGAGCCGGATGCCCCCAACTACACCCCCCGCATCTCCGGCCTTTTGGCGCGCAACGGCAACTACAAACTGTCGATCCTGAAGGCGGGCTGCGGCGGAGGCATCTGTGACCGGCAGTTCTTTGAGTACACCTTCCGTGCGGACACAGGCCACTTCATCAGCACCTATCAGGGGGATGGCAACCCACTGCCCTCCTTTGCCGGGGAGCCGATTCTGGTGTCCATTGAGGCGGACAGCGCCGAGGAACTGGCAACACAGCTCTGGGAAAGCCTCAACAGTGAGAACAAGGTGTCTCTGTTTGTCCAGTATATTGACCTGCGCAATGGATTCCCTGAGACGGTGATTATCAACAAGCATACCGGCCGCACCAGCAGTGCGCCGAAAATATCGATCTGGAAGGAGAAGTGAAACCATGAATGAACTGGAACTGAAGTACGGCTGCAACCCCAACCAGAAACCTGCCCGCATCTTTATGCGCGACGGCGGTGATCTGCCTCTGGCCGTCCTGAACGGGAAACCCGGCTATATCAACTTCATGGACGCCTTCAACTCCTGGCAGTTGGTGAAGGAACTGAAGGATGCCTTGAATATGCCTGCCGCCACCTCCTTCAAGCATGTGAGCCCCACCAGCGCTGCTGTGGGCCTGCCACTGAGCCGTGACCTGAAGAGGGCCTGTTTTGTGGACGACGTGCCGGATCTGGATGACAGCCCCCTGGCCTGTGCGTATGCCCGTGCAAGAGGCACCGACCGGCTCTGTTCCTTCGGCGACTGGGTGGCGCTCAGCGATGTATGTGACGCTGCCACCGCTAACCTCATCAAGCGGGAGGTGTCCGACGGTGTTATTGCCCCCGGCTACACCGACGAGGCCCTGGAGATTCTGAAAACCAAGCGCAAGGGCAACTACAACGTGGTGCAGATCGAGGCGGGGTATGTCCCGGATCCTAAGGAGACCCGAGAGATCTTCGGTATCACCTTTGAGCAGGGACGCAATAACTTTAAGATTGACCGGGCGCTGCTGAGCAACATTGTTACCAACAACAAGAACCTGCCCGACAGCGCTGTGCGGGATCTGATTGTGGCCCTCATTACGCTGAAATACACCCAGTCCAACTCCGTCTGTTTCGCTGTGGATGGCCAGGCCATCGGCGTGGGCGCAGGCCAGCAGAGCCGCATCCACTGTACCCGTCTGGCGGGCAATAAGGCGGATACCTGGCGCCTGCGCCAGCACAGCAAGGTGCTGAACCTGCCGTTCCGTCCGGATCTGGGCCGCCCCGAGCGGGACAATGTCATCGACGGCTATATCAACGGCAATGAGGAGGATGTGTGTGCCGAGGGCAACTGGCAGAAGTATTTCACCAGCCGTCCCCAGCCCCTGTCCGACTTTGAGAAACGCACCTGGGTGGCCAACAATACCAATGTGGCCCTGGGCAGCGATGCATTCTTCCCCTTCCCGGACAGTATCGAGCGGGCCCGGCGCAGCGGCGTACGGTATGTAGCCCAGCCCGGCGGCTCCATCCGGGACGACCTGGTCATCGAAAAGTGTGACGACTATGACATGGTCATGGCCTTCACCGGCATGCGCCTGTTCCACCACTAAACAATGGAGGGGGAGGACCCTCTCTCTCAAAACAGCGTCAGTCGGCGGCTTTGCGGCGCTCTGGGCATTCGAGTCAATGCATTTTTGGCAGGCAAACGTCCTGCCAAAAATGCTATAGCGGCGGCTTTGCGGCGCTGTCAGACGGATAGGGGTTTCTGTCCGCCATTGGAACCAATACCCTTTATTTGTATAAGAAAAAGAGGTTGCTTATGAACATTCTGCTCGTCGGCTCCGGCGGCCGGGAACACGCCATCCTCCAAAAGCTCCGGGAAAATCCGGAAGTGGAGACTGTTTATGTCCTCCCAGGCAACGGCGGTATGGCAGGGGAGGGGACCTGTGTGGATATCGCCGCCAAAGACGTTCCTTCCATCGTAGACTTTGCAAAGACCCATCCGGTGGACTTCGCTGTCGTGGCCCCGGACGATCCCCTGGTGCTGGGGGCGGTAGATGCCCTGAACGCTGTCGGCATCCCCTGCTTCGGCCCCACCCAGAAGGCCGCCATGATCGAGGGCAGCAAAGTTTTTGCCAAACAGCTTATGAAGAAGTATGGGATCCCAACTGCCCGGTATGAGGTGTTCACCGATTTGAAGGCGGCGCTCCAGTATGTGGAGACCTGTCCCATCCCAACAGTGGTAAAGGCCGATGGGCTGGCACTGGGGAAGGGCGTCATCATCGCCCAGACCCGGCAGGAGGCCCGGGACGCTCTCCGCTCCATGATGGAGGACAAGGTGTTCGGACAGGCCGGGAGTCAGGTGGTGATCGAGGAGTTCCTCACCGGGCCGGAGGTGTCTGTCCTCAGTTTCACCGATGGGGAGACCCTGGTACCCATGGTGTCCTCTATGGATCACAAGCGGGCTCTGGACGGAGACCGGGGCCTCAATACCGGGGGCATGGGCACTGTGGCACCCAACCCCTACTATACCCCGGAGATCGCACAGACCTGCATGGATACCATTTTCCTGCCCACCATCCGGGCCATGAAGGCCGAGGGCCGTCCCTTTCGGGGGTGCCTGTATTTCGGCCTGATGCTGACAGCCGACGGCCCCAAGGTCATCGAGTACAACTGCCGCTTTGGGGATCCGGAGACCCAGGTGGTGCTGCCCCTGCTGGAGAGCGATCTGCTGACCATCATGAAGGCGACGGCGGAGGGAAAACTGGCGGAAAGCGAAGTCAAATGGAGAGACGGAAACGCCTGCTGCGTGGTGCTGGCCTCCCGTGGATACCCCACAAAGTATGAAAAGGGATTTTCCTTAACACTGCCTAAAACAAAAGAGAATGAGTACATCTACGTGGCGGGTGCGGCCATGGAAGACGGTGTCCTGAAAACCAATGGCGGCCGTGTCGTGGGTGCCGCTGTTGTGGCGGACACGCTGGAGAGCGCCATTGCCGGGGCCTATGATCTGGCCGGGCGCATCCATTTTGACAATGCCTACTGCCGCTCCGACATCGGCCAGCGGGCGCTGGCCGCCGGAAAGGGAGGGAACCGTTGATGGTCTATCGTATCTATGTGGAGAAAAAGCCGGGACTCAGCCCCGAGGCGGAGAATCTCCTGGGCGACCTGCGGGGATTCCTGGGTGTGGAGAACCTGACGGGGATCCGCATCCTGAACCGCTACGATGTGGATCAGATTGATCAGGATGTATACGAACGGGCCAAGGGTGTGGTGTTCTCCGAGCCCCAGGTGGATGTGCTGTATGACGAGACCTTCCCGGCCCCCCAGACACCTCACAGGATCCTGGCTGTGGAGGCCCTGCCCGGGCAGTTTGACCAGCGGGCTGACTCCTGTGCCCAGTGCATCCAGCTGCTGGCGGACGTGGAGCGTCCTCTTGTGGCTTATGCCAAGGTCTATGTTCTCGAAGGAGTACTCAGCGAAGAGGACCTGGACAAGATCCGCGGCTATGTGATCAACCCCGTGGAGAGCCGTGAGGCCTCTCCGGAGAAGCCGGAGACCCTGGTCCGCACCCACGGCGCACCGCCTCCGGTTGCGGTGATTGAGGGCTTTACGGCTCTGGATGAGGGCGGTTTGCAGGATCTGCTGGGCAGCATGGGACTTGCTATGGATCTGGATGACCTGAAATTTCTCCAGGCCTACTTCCGGGACGAGGAGAAACGGGATCCCACGGTCACCGAGGTGCGTGTTGTGGACACCTACTGGTCCGACCACTGCCGCCACACCACCTTCTCCACCCATATCGACGCTGTGGATATCGGCGACGAGGCGGTGCGCGCCGCCTATGACCGGTATCTGGCCGCCCGGGTGGAGGTCTATGGGGAGGAAAAGGCATCCACCCGGCCCCAGACGCTGATGGATATTGCCACGCTTGGCACCAAGGTTCTGAAAAAGCGGGGCGCCCTCACCAATCTTGATGAGAGCGAGGAGATCAACGCCTGCTCCATCCATGTGCCCGCCCAGGTGGACGGGGAGGAGCAGGACTGGCTCCTGATGTTCAAAAATGAGACCCACAACCATCCCACAGAGATCGAGCCCTTCGGCGGTGCGGCCACCTGCATCGGCGGGTGCATCCGGGACCCTCTCAGCGGCCGGGCCTATGTCCATCAGGCCATGCGCCTGACCGGCTGCGGCGACCCGCGGGTGCCCTTTGCCGAGACGCTGGAGGGGAAACTGCCCCAGCGGAAGCTGGCGGTGACCGCTGCCGCCGGGTACAGCTCCTACGGCAACCAGATCGGCCTTGCCACGGGCCATGTGGCGGAGGTCTATCACCCCGGCTACATCGCCAAGCACCTGGAGTGCGGCGCGGTGGTGGGGGCCGCGCCTGCGGAGAACGTCCGCCGGGAGTGCCCGGCACCGGGGGATGTGGTGATCCTCCTGGGGGGCCGCACCGGCCGGGATGGCATCGGCGGAGCCACCGGCTCCTCCAAGAGCCATAACCTCACGTCTCTGACCACCATGGCCAGCGAGGTGCAGAAGGGCAACGCTCCGGAGGAGCGGAAGATCCAGCGGCTGTTCCGCAGCTCCGATGTGACCAAGATGATCAAGCGCTGCAACGACTTCGGCGCCGGCGGCGTGTCCGTGGCCATCGGGGAGCTGGCCGACGGCCTGGCGATTGATCTGGATGCGGTGCGTAAAAAGTACGACGGCCTGGACGGCACGGAACTGGCCATCTCTGAGAGCCAGGAGCGCATGGCTGTGGTGGTGGCCCGGGAGGATGTGGACGCCTTCATCGCCGCTGCTGGCCGGGAGAATCTGGAGGCTTATCCGGTGGCCACGGTCACCGAGAGTCCGCGGATGGTGATGACCTGGCGGGGACAGCGGGTGGCGGATCTCAGCCGGGCGTTCCTGAACACCAACGGCGCGGTGAAGCACGCCCGGGTCCGGGTGGACGGGCGGGACCGCACCGCCCTGGGAAAGGAACAGTTTGCCTCCCTGCGGGAGATGGCCGGGAGCCTCAAATGCGCCAGCCGCCGGGGCCTTACCGAGCGGTTCGACGGCACCATCGGTGCGGGGAGTGTCCTGATGCCCTTCGGCGGGAAACGGCAGCGCACCCCGGCCCAGGCCATGGCGGCCCTGCTGCCGGTACAGCCGGACCAGCACACCGATCAGGCCAGTGTCATGGCCTGGGGCTTTGACCCGGATCAGATGTCCGTGGATCCCTATGCCGGGGCCTACAGCAGCGTGGTGACCTCGGTGGCCAAGCTGGTGGCCGCCGGTGCAGATTATCGCGGGGCCTATCTGACCCTTCAGGAGTTCTTTGAAAAGCTGCGCACCGATCCGGAGCGGTGGGGCAAGCCCTTTGCCGCTCTGCTGGGGGCTCTGGATGCCCAGTTGGATCTGGGCGTTGCGGCCATCGGCGGCAAGGATTCCATGTCCGGTTCCTTCCTGGACCTGGATGTACCGCCTACGCTGATCTCCTTTGCCATCGCCCCGGTGAAAGCCGGAGAGGTGCTGTCCCCCGAATTCAAGGAGACCGGCCATCCGGTGGTCCTGTTCGCACCGGCAGACGAGACGCCCCAGGCCCAGAAGGACGCATGGGACACCTTTCTGGAACTCCACCGTCAGGGAAAGGTAAAGGCGGCCTGGGCGGTGGAGAACGGCATCGCCGAGGCAGTGATGAAGATGTCTTTCGGAAACAGAGTGGGATTCTGCTCCGGCCAGCAAGAGGTGGCATGGGATCTGCTGTGTCCCGGCGCCATTGTGGCCGAGGTCACGGAGGCGGTGGACCGGCCCTGCGCCAAGGTGATCGGGCAGACGACCCGGGAGCCGGTAGTGGACCTGGGCTATGACAGCGCTTCCATCGACGAGCTGCTCTCGCTCAATGAGGGGGTCCTGGAGAAGGTCTACCCGACAAAGGCCGGCACGGCGGAGACGGTGGAGAGCATCACCTGGAACAAAGGGGGCGGCGCATCCTGCGGCCACAAGACCTCCCGGCCACGGGTGGTGATCCCGGTATTCCCGGGCACCAACTGCGAGTACGACACCGCCCGGGCCTGCCTGGAGGCGGGAATGGATGCGGAGGTCGTGGTGGTGCGCAATCTCAGCCGGGAGGCTCTGCTCCAGTCTGCCCTGGAGCTGGAGAGCGCCATCCAGCGGGCCCAGATTATTGTACTCCCCGGCGGTTTCTCCGGCGGTGATGAGCCGGATGGCTCCGGTAAATTCATTGCCTCCTTCTTCCGCAACCCCCGTCTCACGGATGCGGTCCACGACCTGCTCCAGAATCGGGACGGCCTGATGCTGGGGATCTGCAACGGATTCCAGGCGTTGATCAAACTGGGGCTGGTGCCCTTTGGCAGGATCGTGGAGACAGACGATACTTGTCCCACGTTGACTTATAACACCATCGGCCGCCACCAGTCCTCCATCGTGCGCACCCGTGTGTGTACCAACCAATCTCCCTGGCTCATGGAAACGGCCGTAGGGGAGGTCTACAGCGTCCCCATCTCCCACGGCGAGGGCCGCTTCATCGCCTCCCAGGCCATGCTGGAGCAGCTGCGGGACAACGGGCAGATCGCTACCCAGTACGTGGACCTCTCCGGGGCGCCGACGATGGACACCAGTTTCAATCCCAACGGCTCCCTCTGGGCCATCGAGGGGATCACCAGCCCCGACGGCCGGGTCCTGGGGAAGATGGGACACAGCGAGCGGGTGGGGGAGGACCTGTATCGCAACGTACCCGGCAACTACGAGATGGGCCTGTTCCGCAGTGCCGCCAAGTACTTCCGCTGATCAGCCGGTAACAAGAGAAGGGGTGAGGGGAGCCGAACCCCTCTCCAAAGAGAACAGAAAAGGGTGCGTGCGCCAGTGTTCAGCGCACGCACCCTCGGATTTTTTTGTGGGGATCGAGACCTTTTTACTAAAGAATCTGCCGGCAAAGGGATTTTCCCTTTGCCGGCAGCGGCTTTATTTCATCAGGCTGCACACCAGGTCGGTGTAAGCGGAGGGATCCTCCAAGGGCAGGTCCGCAATCAGCAGAGCCTGACAGTAGAGCAGCTCGGCATATTTCTTGGCCAGCTCCTTGTCGTTCTCCACCGCCCGTTTCAAGGCGGCAAAGGCATCGCTGTCCGGATTCAGCTCCAGCACCCGCTGGGCGGACATGCCGGCCATCATCTCATTGCCGGTGCGCTTGAAGTACTTCTCCATCTCCAGGCTCACCGGGCCGTCGGCAGTCATACAGACCGGATGGCTCTTGAGGATCTTGGAGATCCGGGCGTCGGAGATCTTGTTCCCCAGAGTCTCCTTCAGGAAGGACAGCACGTCCTTGGCCTCCTCGGCCTTCTCCTCGGCGGCTTTCTTTTCCTCCTCGCTCTCGGGGAGGGCATCCTCGTCATCAATGGACTTCAGCTTTTTGCCCTCATACTCGCCGATGGTCTGCATGCAGAACTCGTCCACATCCTCGGTGAGGTAGAGGATCTCATACCCTTTGTCCAAAATCCGTTCCGCCTGGGGCAGCTTGCTCAGCTTCCCGGTATCCTCTCCCACGGCGTAGTAGATGAACTCCTGGTCCTCTGCCATCCGCTCCTTGTACTGGGCCAAGCTGGTGAGCTTGTCGTCATGGGAGGAGTGGAACATCAGCAGGTCCAGCAGCAGATCCTTGTGGACGCCGTAGTCGGAGACCACACCATATTTTATGTTGCGGCCAAAGGCGTTCCAGAATTTTTCGTACTTTTCGGCGTCGTCCTTCTGGAGGCGGCTCAGCTCCGCCTTAATTTTCTTTTCCAGGTTGGTGGAGATCACCTTCAGCTGCCGGGTGTGCTGCAGCAGCTCCCGGGAGATATTCAGGGATACATCCGGGGTGTCCACTACGCCCTTCACAAAGCGGAAATGCTCGGGCAGCAGGTCACCGCACTTGTCCATGATCAGTACGCCGCTGGAGTAGAGCTGCAGGCCCTTCTCATAGTCCCGGGTATAGAAGTCATAGGGGGTGCGGCCGGGGATGAACAGCAGGGCCTTGTAGCTGACCGTCCCCTCGGCATCCACCGTGATGGTGGCCAGGGGCTTCTCAAAGTCGCCGAACTTGTCCTGATAGAACCGGTCGTACTCCTCCTGCGTCACGTCCTTCTTGGGGCGCTGCCACAGGGGCACCATGGAGTTGAGGGTCTCCGTCTCCGTG
>CALXDF010000185.1 GCA_944386995.1 uncultured Oscillospiraceae bacterium | reverse complement strand
CTTCCAGCTTCTTCTTCAGCTCCTCGGCCTCGTCCTTGGAAGCACCCTCCTTGACAGCCTTGGGAGCGCTCTCCACGAAAGCCTTGGCCTCGCCCAGGCCCAGGCCGGTGATCTCGCGGACGACCTTGATGACCTTGATCTTGGCAGCGGCGTCGAAGCCAGCCAGGACCACGTCGAACTCGGTCTTCTCCTCAGCAGCGGGAGCAGCAGCGCCGCCAGCAGCAGGAGCAGCCATAGCAGCAGCGGACACGCCGAACTCCTCCTCCAGAGCGTGAACCAGCTCGCTCAGTTCCAGAACAGTCAGGGCCTTGATTTCCTCGATCATAGCAGTAACTTTCTCACTAGCCATTGTAGTAAACCTCCTAATAATCAGATGTTTTTTGAAATAAAAATCTTGTGTTCGCCGGTCTTACTCGGCGGCGGGAGCCTCAGCAGCAGTCTCCTCGGCGGGAGCACCCTGCTTCTCGGCGATCTGCTTGAGCACGAAAGCCAGCCCAGTGATAGGAGCCAGCATGGTACCCAGAACCTGGGCCTGCAGCACAGGCAGCGCGGGGATGGCGGCCAGAGCCTGGATCGTCTCCATGGAGACAGCCTTGCCCTCCATAAAGCCGCCCTTGATGGTAAACTTGTCCTGCATCTTCTTGGCGAAGTCGCTGATGACACGGGCAGGAGCCACAGGATCATCGTGGCAAACGGCCAGGGCAGTGGTGCCGTTCAGCAGGCCGTCCAGCTCGTTCATGCCAACATTGTCCACCGCAAAGCGCAGCAGGGTGTTCTTCACGACAGCGTACTCTACGTTGTTCTTGCGCAGCTCGGCACGCAGAGCCGTGTCCTCGGCAACGGTGATGCCCTTGTAATCCACCAGCACACCGGCAGCGGCGTTCTGGAGTTTGTCGGTCAGAGCAGCCACGATTGCCTGCTTTTCGCTCAGAACTTTTGCGTTAGGCATTCTTGTTTTCACCTCCATTAGAATTCGCGGGGAAATCGGTGCGTTCAAGAACAGGAAAAACGGTCCCTGCGCCAAGACGCAAGGACCGTGCTAATCAAAACATGATTGGCAATCCTCGGCAGGGCTTACGGCTTATGCCACCTGCTGTCTTTGGAACGCAACAGCTATTATATTCGGAGATTGAGCAATTGTCAACCCCCGAACAATCATTTTTCCTTTCTCTTTTTAGAAAAAGGATCAGAAAGCGAGGGACTGGCTCCTCCTCTTTCGGGGGATCAGGCCATCTTGGCAGTGGAGACCTTCACACCGGGGCCCATGGTGGATGCAGCCACGCAGCTCTTGACATACTGGCCCTTGGCAGCAGCAGGCTTGGCCTTGATAATGGCGCCCATGAGTGCGTTGAAGTTGTCGTTAAGCTTCTCAGCACCAAAAGACACCTTGCCGATGGGGCAGTGGATGATGTTGGTCTTATCCAGGCGGTACTCGATCTTACCGGCCTTGGACTCCTGCACGGCCTTCGCCACGTCGGGCGTGACGGTACCGGCCTTGGGGGAGGGCATCAGGCCCTTGGGGCCCAGGATCTTACCCAGACGGCCCACAACACCCATCATATCGGGGCTGGCGATGACCACGTCGAAGTCCAGCCAGTTTTCCTTCTGGATCTTCTCCACCATATCCATCTCGCCCACATAGTCCGCACCGGCTTCCTTGGCAGCCTCAGCCTTGTCACCCTTAGCGAACACCAGAACCCGGACATTCTTGCCGGTACCGTGGGGCAGGACGATGGCGCCGCGGACCTGCTGGTCGGCGTGGCGGGAGTCAACGCCCAGGCGGACGTGAAGCTCCACAGTCTCATCGAACTTGGCAGTGGCAGTCTTGCAGATCAGGGCCATAGCCTCTGCGCTGTCGTACTGAACGGAGCGGTCGATCTGCTTGGCGCTCTCTTTATACTTCTTACCTCTAAACATCTCTCAAGCCCTCCTTATTCGCCCACGACCACGCCCATGCTGCGGGCGGTGCCGGCGATCATGCTCATGGCAGCCTCCAGGCTAGCGGCATTCAGATCGGGCATTTTGGTCTCCGCGATCTTCTGCACGTCGGCCTTGCTGATGGTGGCCACCTTGGTCTTGTTGGGCACACCGGAGCCGGACTCGATGTTGCAGGCCTTCTTAATGAGGACAGCGGCCGGCGGGGTCTTGGTGATGAAGGTAAAGGAACGGTCCGCATAGACAGTGATGACCACAGGGATGATCATGCCCATCTCGTTCTTGGTCCGCTCGTTGAACTCCTTGGTAAAAGCGGCGATGTTCACGCCGTGCTGACCCAGAGCCGGGCCAACGGGGGGCGCGGGGGTTGCTTTGCCTGCAGGAATCTGCAGCTTGACGTATCCTACGACTTTCTGTGCCATGATAAGGCACCTCCTTGATAAAATGTGGTGGTGACGGGAGGCCCGGATTGGGGCATCCCTCCCACGATGCCGCACTGCGGCGATCCTTGCTTAATTTTCCAGGACTTCCACCTGGTCCAGTTCCAGCTCCACCGGCAGTTCCCGGCCAAACATGGTGACTACCACTGTGACGCGGTTCTTCTCCGGGTCGATCTCCTCCACCACACCGGTGAAAGACTCCATAGAGCCGTCGGTAATGCGGACATGGTCGCCCACGTTGTACTTGACCACGATCTCCCGCTTCTCCATGCCCAGGGACTGCACTTCCTCATCCGTGAGGGGGATGGGCTTGTTGGCGCTGCCCACAAAGCCGGTTACGCCCCGGACGTTGCGCACCACGTGCCACGTCTCGTCGTTCATCACCATCTTGATGAGGACATAGCCGGGGAAGATCTTGCGTTCGACCTCCTTCACCGCGCCGGTGTCGGAGACCTCGGTGACTTTCTCCATGGGAATCTGGATATCCAGAATCACATCCTGGAGGTTGCGATGGGCGACAAATTTTTCAATCGTGGTCTTAACGGCGTTTTCATAGCCGGAGTAGGTATGGGCCACATACCACTTTGCACTTTCAGCCATTTTCTCCTACCCCTCAGCCGCCGAAGGCGCCCAGCAGGGTCTTGATGGCGAGGCCCGCCACCCCGTCGAAGATCCAGATGCATGCGCCAATGACCAGGCTGCACAGGATCACAGTGGCAGTATTCTTTGCCACCTTGCTGCCGGAGGGCCACACAACCTTTTTCAGTTCGCTTTTCATCTCACGGAACCAGCGGCCCCGGTCCTTCTTGACTTTCTTTTCTTCAGCCATGGTTCCCTCTCCTTACTTCGTCTCGCTGTGGAGTGTATGCTTTCTGCAGAAGGGGCAGTACTTGTTCATCTCCAGACGATCCGGATCGTTCTTCTTGTTCTTGACAGTGTTGTAGTTCCTCTGCTTGCACTCATTGCATCTCAGAGTGATTTTCACGCGCATCTAACGGCACCTCCTTTACGTTGTATACGGAGTCTGCGCCCCGTACCGATTGCCTCCCTGACCGGAAGGGATCCTTCTGCCGCGAAAAGCGAAAAAGGCGCACAAAAAGAAAACCCATTTCCACAGGTAACAATTACTATACCACCCTTCCCCTTCGGTGTCAACGAAAATTTTCAAAAAAAGCTGTCTTTTCCGGCTCTTCTATCGTATAATGGGTTCACTGGAAACAAAGGAGGCTTTTTATGCGCATCATGGCCATCGATTACGGCGATGCCCACACCGGCATCGCCATTTCTGACCGGACGGGACTGCTGGCCGGTTATACCACCACCCTGCACAGCCGGAAGCAGGAGACTGTTGTGGAGGGGATCGGCCGGCTGATCGGGGAGTACGGCGTGGAGGAGCTGGTGCTGGGCTATCCCAAAAATATGGATGGTACCCTGGGACCCCGGGCGGAGAAGGCGGAAGCCCTGGCAAAAGTGCTGGAGGATGCCTTTCACCTGCCGGTGGCCCTGTGGGACGAGCGCCGCACCACCATCGACGCCCACAACATCCTGGCCAGTGCCGGAAAAAACGCCAAAAAGCGCAAGCAAACCGTGGACGCTGTGGCTGCGTCGCTGATTCTGGAGGGATATCTTACCTTCAAGCGCAGCCGGGCATAATCATGCCGGGCATCCCGGATTTTTCGCAAGAGAGGGGGCACGGCCCGCAGGCCGCACCCCCTCTCTTTGTTGCTGCGCTCAGGCATCCAGATCCTGGTCCAGCGGGGTGATCTCCACCTCTGTCACGATCGCCGGATCGAACTCCAGGTACTCAGTCTTAAGAATAACCTCCCGGCCAACGCGGATCTCCTGGGTAGCCACGGTGGTCGTCATGACCGGGGTGATCTCCACAGTCCCCTCAACGGTAAAGAAGATATCCACGTGGTTGGGGTCCTCCACCCATTCCCCATTGCTGTACACCAGCACAGGCTTTGCCGTCACGGCCACGATCCTCTGGTCGTCATACCGGGCGCCGGAGGCCATCAGGGCGCCGGGCACATGCTCCTCCACACCCTCGTACACTTCGATCGGCTGGTCCTGCGCCACCACCGTATACCGGATGCTGCCATACTGGGCCTCATAGGTTTCCCCGCCGCTGAACTTCATGACCAGCAGCACTGCCACCGCCACGATCAGCACTACTACAATCACGTCAATGACATTAAATTTCCATTTTTTCTGGGACATTTTGCAACCTCCGCTTGACCGGACCGCTGTCCGGGGACTATAATAATCGTACTTCTGCGGCTTTTCGCAGACTTGTGTCATTATACACGACTTTCCAGCCAATTGCAAGGCACAAACCGGAATCCGCGGAGGTTTTTCATGCCCCAGCGCGCCGAACGGCATTTCCTGAGAAGCTTTGGCCTATTTGTGCACGGCACTTTCAGCCTGCACCGGCGGTCACGGGCTTCAACCGCGGCAATTTCAATGATTCAGAAACGAGGCATTCCCCATGAAGGTAATACATCTGATTTCCGGCGGCGACACGGGCGGCGCCAAAACGCATGTTCTCTCCCTGCTCCAAAAGCTTAACGAACAGATTACCGCCCAGCTGGTCTGCTTCCGGGAGGGCGACTTTGCCCAGGAGGCCCGGGATCTGGGCATCCCGACAGAAATCTTCGGCGGCAACAACCTGCTGCGGACCTACCGCGCACTGCGCAAATTTATCCAGGCGGGCGGCTATGACGTGATCCACTGTCACGGTGCCCGGGCCAACCTGATGGGCTCTCTCCTGCGCGCTACAGGACTGCCTGTTGTGACGACCGTTCACAGCGATTACCGCCTGGACTACATGGGCAGGCCCCTGGGCCGCCTGACTTACGGCACAGTGAACACCATTGCTCTGCGCCTGTTTGACTATCGCATCGGCGTCAGCGATGCCATGGTGGATCTGCTGATCTCCCGAGGCTTCAATCCCCAGAACCTCTATACAATTTATAATGGTCTGGTGTTTGATGCCAAGCGCACCCTTCCCGACCGTCTGGCCTATCTCCGTGGGCTGGGCGCCCATGTGGAGGCGGACAGCGTTGTGGTGGGCATTGCCGCCCGCCTGAATCCCGTCAAAGATATCTCCACTCTGGTTCGCGGCTTTGCCGCCGCTGCGAAAGACCATCCGCAGCTGCGCCTTGTCGTCGCAGGTGACGGCCCGGAGCGGCAGGCCCTGGAGGCGCTGGCAAAGGAACTGGGCGTGGCAGAGAAGATCTGTTTTGCCGGGTGGATCGAGGAAATGGACGACTTTTATCAGGCATTGGATATCAACACCCTCACTTCCCTCAGTGAGACCTTCCCCTACGCTCTCACAGAGGGGGCCAGATATGCCCTGCCCACGGTGAGCAGCCGGGTTGGCGGTGTCCCATACCTTATTGACCACGCGGTGAACGGCTACCTCTTCCCCGCCGGAGACTGGGCGGCTCTGGGCAAGTGGCTGGGTGTGCTGGCCGAAGATCCGGCGCTGCGAAAGCGGATGGGGCAGAAACTGCTTGAAAAGGCATCAGAAAAATATTCCCTGGAAAAAACCGTTGAAACCCAGCTGGCCATCTACCGAGACATTCTTCGCCGCCACAGCCGCACCCACCGGAAACGGGAGGGGGTTCTGATCTGCGGCTCCTATGGCCGCGAGAACGCCGGAGACGATGCCATCCTCCATGCCATCATCCGGGAGATGCGGGAGATCGACCCCTACATGCCGATCACGGTTCTCTCCCGCCAGCCCATGCGGACCAAACTCACATACCGGGTAGACGCCATCTATACATTCCATTTCTTTCAATGGAACCGGCGCATGCGTCATACCAAGCTCTATATCAGCGGCGGCGGCAGCCTGATTCAGGATGTCACCAGCCGCCGCAGTCTCTGGTATTACCTTTACAATATCCGTCAAGCCAAGCGCCACCACAACAAGGTAATGATGTACGGCTGCGGCATCGGTCCGGTAATCCGTCAACAGCACCGGAGGTTGGCTGCCAAAACCATGAACCGCTATGTGGATGCCATTACCCTGCGGGAGCCCGACTCTCTGGCGGAGCTGCGCTCCATGGGCGTGGAAAATCCGGATACCCGGCTGTCGGCCGACCCGGCACTGACCCTCTCCCCCGCCGACGATGTGCTGGTTGACAGTACCTTCCTCTCCCACGGTGTGCCGCCCCAGGGGGAATATATCTGCTTCGCCCTGCGCAACTGGCCGGGATTTGATGAAAAGCTGCCCGCCATCCGCGCCGCAGCGGTGCACGCCTATGAGCAACTGGGGCTGACGCCGGTGTTCCTGGCAGTGGAGAAGTTCCAGGATCCCTCTGCCATCCAGCGGGCGGCAGAGGGGCTCTCCGTACCCCACTATCTCATCACCAAGCCGGAGGACCCTGCCGCCATCATCGGTGTGCTCGCCCGGATGCGCCTGGTGGTCTCCATGCGCCTCCACGCTCTGATCTTCGCCGCCGGGCAGGGGGTTCCCCTGGTGGGGATCGTCTACGACCCCAAGGTCAGCGCTTTCCTCAAGTACATTGGCCAGGATCTTTTTGTGGAACTACAGGATCTGGACGCCGGGAAACTCTGCAGCGCCATTGACCAGGCTGCCGCCCGGGAGCGGGATGCGGGCGCAGTCCGATCCCTGCTGGAGAAGGAGCATATCAATCAGGATATTGCCCGGCGGCTGTATTGCGGCGAGGGCTGAACGCCGCCGGCAGCCCTCATTTCATCTGTTCTGCGCAAAAGGAGCGCCCCAGACCATTAGTCTGAGGCGCTCCTTTATTGCGTCTATTGCGTCGTCCTGCCGGAACCGCGTGTTTCAGCCCATTTCTTCCGCAGCAGCCTCCTGCCGCTCCATAACCTGCGGGTTCCGGAGATAGCGCTGAAGCGTCTTGTTAAAGAGGGCATAGTCATGACCGGTGCAGATCCGCTCGTCCATCACCACACTGATTGGCATTACCCGTTTGTCCAATTCCCCGGTAAAATAGTTGGGGATGGATTTGCCCACGCTGAGGAACACGCTGGTTGTTCCAAATTCATAGACATGGTGATAAATATGGGTGGTATTGATGGAGGCCAGATTGGTGATAAACATGCTGGTGTGGAAAGGACTCAGGTTGATGATAAATCTGGGCAGCAGCCCATACCGGTCCAAGATCTTCGCAAACCCCACCACTAATTTGGGCAGGATCGGCAGGGAGAACATGAACGCCGCAAATTTGTCTGTATTATTCTTGGTAGCCGGTTTGCTGTTCTCCGCGATCACATCGTTGATCTTCTGGTTGATGGTGAAGATATTGTCCGATGGGTCAAAATAAACCTTCACCGTAGTCTGAATCCCCCGGCCATCGGGATCGCTTTTGAGCATCACAAAGCTGACACAGAAATGGTTGCGGTCATAGATGTGCCCATTCATTACAAAGCGGTTGATATAGGGGTGCTGCAGCGCCGCCAGATAGTAGGCCGCGATGACCACCGCCATGCGGGTCATGCGGACCCCCCGCTCCCGGCGCACGGACCGGATGTAGTCCTTGATGATCTCCTCATCCACATACTCGGTGACATAATTCTGTGCATCCACGCGCTTTGCCATGATATAAGGCGTCGCCCGCTCAATGGCGCTGAGCCCTTTTGTCCGTTTGCCGTCTGCTCTCATTTTCTCTTTCCTTTCTCTTTGCTGTACTCCAGTATACCGCATCTTTTCGAAAAATGCAAATCCAATGAAATCTTCCCTCAAAAGCCACAGCAAAATCCGCCTTGTGCCGCCTGCAGCCAAGATTCCGCCCCGGCGCGCACCGCCTGAAACCTCTCTGTGCAAAATTCGCCTCACCGGTTGACAGGCGGTTTCTCCTGTTGATTATTTGGTGAAATATGCTATACTGATAAAAAGAGAGGTTATATCCATTTGCTCCTCCCCCCATCATTATATACTATAAGGAGGGTACCCCATGAAATACGGTCGCGTCTATAATTTTTCGGCCGGTCCGGCCATGATGCCCGAGAGCGTCCTGGAAGAGATCCGGGACGAGATGATGAACTACAACGGCTCCGGGATGTGCGTCATGGAGATGAGCCACCGATCCAAGGTATTCCAGCAGATTGCCGAGAGTGCCGAACAGGACCTGCGGGACCTGATGGGCATTCCCAGTAATTATAAGGTCCTGTTCATCCAGGGGGGCGGTACGCTCCAATTCGCCATGGTTCCCATGAACCTGATGAAAAACGGCGTGGCCTGCTACGCGGAGACCGGCTCCTGGAGCAAAAAGGCCATTGCCGAGGCCAAGAAGTACGGCACTGTCCATGTGGTTGCCAGCAGCAAAGATAAGAACTACAGTTACATTCCGGATTGCAGCGACCTGCCAATCCCGGAGGATACCGACTATTTCTACATCTGCGAAAATGAGACTATCCACGGCACCACCTGGCAGGCCCTGCCCAACACCAAGGGGCATCCTCTTGTCAGCGATCAGAGCAGCATGTTCCTTTCCCAGCCCTGCAATGTTTCGGACTACGGGCTGATCTATGCCGGCGTCCAGAAAAATGTGGGACCGGCAGGCATGGTCGTCGCCATCATTCGGGAAGACCTGATCCGGGAGGATCTGGATCCCCATGTCCCCATCTACATGTCCTATAAGACCCAGGCGGACAACGACTCCATGTACAACACCCCCAACTGCTGGGCCATCTACTGCTGTGGCAAAGTATTCCAATATCTCAAGCGGATCGGCGGTCTGGATGAGATGCACCGGCGCAATCTGGAGAAGGCAAAAATCCTCTACGACTTCCTGGACAGCTCCAAGCTTTTCCATGGCAGCGTGGAGAAGGAGTTCCGTTCCCTGATGAACGTGCCCTTTGTCACCGGCAACGCGGAGCTAGACGCCAAAGCTGTGGCCTATACACAGGCCGCCGGATTTGAAAATCTGAAGGGGCACCGCAGTGTGGGCGGTCTGCGCGCCAGCATCTATAACGCCATGCCCAAGGAGGGCGTGGAGGCACTGGTGGACTGTCTCAGAAAATTTGAGGCAGAGAACAGCTGACACTGTTCCGCCGCCTGGAATTTTCTTGTGCCGTGGTGAGCATTGTGTTATTATGTTTGTATCTGATACACTGAACACATCAGGCACAGAAAGGAAAGATCTCTATGGCGCAACATGTTTTGGATGAGGCAAGGCGGTGCCTCAACTGTAAGGTTCCCCAGTGTCAGAATGGCTGCCCCATTCATACCCCGATTCCCCAGGTGATCCAGCTGCTGCTGCACGGCCAGTTGGACGAGGCGGGCCGGATCCTTTATGCCAACAACCCGCTGACCACAGTGTGCAGTCTGGTGTGTAACCATGAAAACCAGTGTGAGGGGCACTGCATCTTGGGCAAAAAGGGCGCTCCGGTTCACTTTTCCACCATTGAGCAGTACATCTCCAGTACATACTCCAGCAGAACCGCTCCGGAAAAAATCCCCTCCAACGGGATGCGCGTCGCCATTATCGGTGCCGGCCCGGCCGGGCTTACGATCGCGGTGATTCTGGCCAGCCGGGGCTATCAGGTAACCATCTTCGAGGGTAAGGACAAAATCGGCGGCGTATTGCGGTATGGCATTCCGGAGTTCCGCCTGCCCAAAAGTGTGCTGGATGAGTTCGAGTACCGGCACCTGATTCTCAACGGGATCAAGTTTCGCCCAAACACCACCATTGGTACGGCCATCACCATTGATGACCTCTTCCGTGACGGCTACAAATCCATCTTCATCGGCACCGGTGTATGGCAGCCCAAGGCTCTCCATATCAAGGGGGAGGCCCTGGGCAACGTCCACTTCGGCATCAACTATCTCAACAACCCCGACAGCTACCGTCTGGGAGAGAATGTGATTGTCATCGGTGCAGGCAACGCGGCCATGGATGTGGCACGCACTGCGCTGCGCAAGGGGGTGCGCCACCTCCAATGCTTCTCCCGGGACGACGGGGTAGCCGCCTCCCAGCACGAATTCCAATACGCGGTGCTGGAGGGTGTAGAATTTATCTACAGCAAGGCTCCGGTGGAGATCGTAGACGAAGGGGTGATTTTCGCAGATGTGGTGACCGACGAGGCGGGCGAGCGCCATCTGGTGGAGGGTTCCGAGCAGCTCTACCCCGCTGACAGTGTCATTATTTCTATCAGTCAGGGCCCCCGCAACCGTATCGTCAGCACTACCAAAGGGATCGCCACCAACGACCGGGGCCTCATCTCCGCCGATGATCACGGCCACACCACCCGGCCTGGCATCTTCGCCTCCGGCGACGTGGTCAACGGCTCCCGCACCGTAGTGGAGGCAGTCGCCCACTCCAAACTTGTGGCAGATGCCATGGATGCCTATATGCGCTCCCTGGTGGACGAGGCGCCCGCCGAACCTGCCCCGAATCCTTAATTCTGGCTGAAGCGTTCCATGTCCCACCCAATCGGCCGCTGCAGGATGCGGCGGCACCAAACCATGATATCATAATGAGAAGGAGCATGATCCCATGCGTATTTTAGTAACAGATGGAATGGATGCCGGCGCTCTGGCGCAGCTGCGCGAGCGGGGCCACGAAGTGGTGGAGCAGTTTTTTCCGCCGGAGGAGTTGGGAAGCGCTCTGCGGGAGTATGACGCAGTGGTTGTCCGCAGCGCCACCAAAGTCCGTGCCCAGCATATCGATGCGGCCCGGGACGGGCGGTTGAAGCTGATTATCCGCGGCGGCGTGGGGGTAGACAACATTGACGTGCAGTATGCTCAGGAAAACGGCATCACTGTGAAGAACACCCCCAAGGCGTCCTCCCAGTCCGTGGCGGAACTGGCCCTGGGACACATGTTCTCCTGTGCCCGGTACATCTCCATCGCCGGCCACACCATGCGGGAGGACAAGTGGGAGAAGAAGGCATATGGCAAGGGAATGGAACTGGGGGGCAAAACGCTGGGGATCATCGGCTTTGGCCGCACTGGCCAGGCCCTGGGCCGCATGGCCCGGGGAATCGGCATGGAGGTCATTGCCGAGGATATCTACCACATTCCCGGCATAGAGGCGGAGACCGGCATCCGTTATGTGGAGCTGGACGAGCTGCTGGAAAAGTCTGATGTGATCTCCCTCCACACCCCCTCCCTTAACGGGCAGAAGCTGATCTGTGCTGAGACCATCGCCAAAATGAAGGACGGCGTGGTGTTCATCAACACCAGTCGGGGGGACAACGTGGACGAGGACGCCCTGCTGGCGGGGCTGGAGAGCGGGAAGATCCGTGCTGTCGGTCTGGATGTCTATGCCCAGGAGCCTCCCAAGAACAAGGCGCTCTACAGCCATCCCGCCGTCTCCTGCACCCCCCATATCGGTGCCTCCACCAAGGAGGCCCAGAAGCGCATCGGTGCGGAGATCGTGGAGATCATCGAAGGCTTTGGGAAATAACCCCCATACGTCACTCGGGTCCGACAGAGGAATTCTCTGCCGGGCCCGGCTTTTCTTATGGGGCCTTCTGGGCCGCCGCTTCCGGCGGCAGGTTCTCCGTCTCCGGCGGCCAGTATTTCAGCGCACCGCTGGCGGGGATCACATAGCAGAGAAACATAGTCGTCGGCACGATGAACAGGACAACCGTCACGCCGGCAATGAAATTCTGGGTCTGCCAAGAGGCAATGTACCCGCCTGCCTCCCACCAGCCATCCATAGCCTCGACGGGCAGCAGCGGCAGCGCCGCGGCCCACAGCAGAGATAGCGCCATGGTGATCAGGACCCATTTCCCACGCTTGGCAATCTTCTCGTTTCCCGCCTGACGCAGAAAGAAATTGGTTGCGCTGATAAGCCAGACATAGTACAAAATGCTGGCAATGGAACTGACTATTCCCAGCACAATCAAAATTGGCAGCGGCAGCGCGGCCAGCTCCACCATGCTCACCAGCCATCCGACCACCTGCAGGATCAGCGCCAAGCGGTAGTTCCGGTGGAACCGCCAGAGCATCACCAGGCCAAACAGACTGATTGCCGCTCCCACAAGGGCGGTCATGCTCTCCGCCAAAGTCTCCACCGTTGTGGCCGCTTCCGGTACAGCCACAATGACGATTGCGCTGACCACAGAAACAGGAACTGCCAGCACAAGCTGTACCACCAAATCCAAATATTGCATCTGCAGCCCCCGGGATAGTCTGCTTCGCTTCATTGCTCCGCCTCCCCCCTTTTCCCTGCCTCCTCGATTTCCTCATATTGCAGCGCCTGGCCGGCCTGGGTCACATAGTTGAGATATGCTACCAGGCAGGCGATGATCAAAATCCATGTAGCGCCATTCACAAAATTGTCCCGCTCCCACTGGGCGATCCAGTCATCCCCGCCGCCCCACCAGGCGGCCAGCATCTGCTCCGGCATCCAGCGCAGAACGGCCAGGCACGTGAACCCCACTGCCGGGATCAGGACGGCCCAGCGGCTTTTTTTGACCAGCTTCTCCTGTCCGCTCCGGCGCAGAAAACGGTTGGTCACCCGGACCAGCTGGCCGATATATCCGATGGCAGCTGCCACCAGGGCCGCCGTCAGGATCACGGGCAGGGGCGCCGGCAGGGGCGCCAATGCCAGCAGTCCCAGCACCACAGCCGCCGCCAGAGCCGCCAGGGCCAAGCGGTAGTCCCGGTCCTCCCGGCACAGGAGGGCCATCCCCCGCGCCCCCAGCGCTCCGCCCGCCAGCAGCGGAAGCCCCGCCCCCAGGTATTCCAGCACCGGGGCGGCCTCCGGGCGGCCATCCAGGACCGCTTCTGTCATGATGGGAAGCACCATCACCAATACCAGCGCCGCCAGCACCCCATAGTACTGCAGCCGCAGCCCCCGATATAATTCACTTTGCCGCATCTCAAGCATCCTCCCCCTCTACTTCTGCCGCCGGCTGCTCCCCGCGCCGGAAGCGCAGGGACCGGCTGGCCCACACCAGATAAACCAGTTGGAGTATCCCGGCGGCCATTCCTAACAGGAAAATCACCGGCGGGACCATTTGTCTCAGTTCGTCCGCAGACCACATCCACCGCGCCGGCTCCACTATTGTCAGCGCCGCCGAGCACAGCCGGTGGACAATGGCGACCATCAGGGCCCACCGGCCCAGGGCTGCTGCTCTATCCGCTCCCGCCCGGCGCAGGAACTGGTTGGTGGTGCTGAGAAACAGGGCATCCCGCCCTGTCCACAGCAGCAGAACCGCCACGCTGAGCGCTGGGAGCAGCCATGACCAGCGGCTCCACTTCCCAAGGTCAAGGCGGTTCACCGCCCATGCCAGAGCCGTCAGGAGCAGCACCAGGCGGTAGTTCCGGTGTTCCCGCCACAGCAGGAGCAGTCCCATCAGCGGCAGCACCAGCGTCACCAGCAGCGGGAGGGCCACAGACAGCAGCATGGCAATGTGCGCCGCCTCCCGTTCCGTCCTCCAGAGCGTGGCGCTCACCATGACCAGCGGCCCCTCGATCAAAATGCTGATGATGATATTCCAATACATCAGCTGTAAGCCGCGGGATATTCTGCTCCGCCTCATTCGATGATCCCTCTCTTTTTACGGATTATCCGTCCTTCTCCGCAAAATTTGGAACTGTTTCCTTCCGCTCCGCCCTTTACAGCAAGCGGCTGGAGCGCAGGAAAAAGGACAGGCTCAACCCCCACGCCACCAGATCCGCAATCAGCAGCACCACCAAAAATCCAAGCATCAGGAGGCTGCCGCTGACCGGCATCAGCGTATTGACACTCTGGGCCACCCCCACTGCCAGGTATATTTTCCAACCCAGCCATCCCCGGCGGATCAGGCGGTCAAAAAACGCTGCCGCATCGTCCGGAAGATCCATGGCGTCCCGCTGAGCCGCCAGCAGCGCGGCGGTGGCCTGGACCAGATAATAGGAATTGACCACCGAGGCCGCCAGGCCCGCCGCCTGGCCGATTCGGCCCAGCCAGCCCGGCAGGAACATGCCCAGCAGGTTGCAGACATACCCCGCTGCCACCGCGATCAGGGCCCGGAGGTAGGCCGGGTGGCCGCTGCGCAGCGTAATGAGGCCCACCAGGGAGAGGATGCCCCCGGCCAGCATCAGCAGGGCCAGCGCCATCATTACCAGCAGCAACGGCAGAAATTCGCTGTTTACACGGCGATAAAAACTGTAGTCACCGGCAAGTCGGAGCAGGAGAATGATTGGGATTACCATGGCGAGCAGAGCTGCTATGGCGATAATGGAACCCTGACAATAGTACCGAAGTCCCCGGCTGATATCACTTCGCATCGTGATTCCTCCTTACCGGCAAGCGCCCCGCCTCACAGCGCAAAGCGCGCAGTTCTCTCCTTTGTTTGTCATGATTATAAAAAGATTCCAGATGCTTGTCAATATTTCTTGTTTATTCTGTCATAAAAAGGGAGGAGCGCAGGGCCTCTCCCTTCTGCGGCGCAGGACGGCTTAGCCATTCCAAGCGGCGCTTTATCAAGAATCCTGCTGCTTCAGAAATTCCCGGATCTGCAGGTGGACCTGCTCCACCTCCCACTTCAGCTCCACGGCGGAGAGCCGCTGGGCCCCGTGGCCCAGAACCAGCACCCGCTCCAGGTTATCGGAGGTGGCTACCTTCATCCGGTGGTTGCGGCCCAGGTCGTAGGAGAGCTTTTCAATGTAGGAGTCCGCCGTCTCCCCCTCCTTGGTGAACACCACGTCAATCCCATTGATCTTCTGGCTCGTCCCGCCGCCCCCCTTCACCCGGTAGGCATCGAACACCAAAATGAGTCTGCAGCCCTTAATGCCCCGGTAGTTGCTCAGCAGGTGGATCAGGGCCTGCCGGGCGTCGTCCAGGCTCACCTGGGCCAGCTTTTTCAGCTCGTCCCAGGCGAAGATAATGTTATACCCGTCCACCACCAGGCAGTCGTCCTTCTGGACGTAGGTCAGGTGGGCCTGGCCGTCCACTGGGAACACGCGGCGGTTCCGGCTCTGGCCCAGGGCCTCCATGCCCCGGTTCCGGATGGGGCCGTAGGTGCGGACAAAGATGGCCTCCAGTTCCTTGTCCCCGGCGATGCCCCGGCCGGTATAGGCGGTGGCTTCCTCCTCCGCCCCGTCCCGCCGCAGGCGGATAGGAGGCATCACGTGGGCGTGGGCGGGCACTTCACTCCATTTCACCACCGTCCCGGCCCCATGGGAGCAGAAGACCGAGTCGGCGGGGTTTTCCAGATCCCGCTCCGCATCGTATCCGATGGCGGCGATGACCTCCGAGGCGTTGTGGCAGGGGCGGTAGCCCTCCACGGTGCAGAACAGGTGGCCGTGGCCCTTGCTGTAGGCCGCCACCTGGGTCCAGTAGCCGCCCATCTCGCTGACCGGGGCCGCGCCGGTGAGGACGGCCATGTCCTCCAGCAGCTCCGGGCTCTCACATTCCCCGCCCATGGTCTGTACGTCGCTCATGGCCCGCCCCAGGTTCTCCTGGGGCACCTCCAGCCGGAAGCTGTACCAGGGCTCCAGCAGCACGCTCTCCGCCCCCATGAGGCCCTGGCGCACCGCCCGGTAGGTGGCCTGTCGGAAATCGCCGCCCTCGGTGTGCTTCACGTGGGCCCGCCCCGCCAGGAGGCTGATCTTCATATCCGTGATGGCCGAGCCGGTGAGCACCCCCACGTGGCGCTTCTCCATCAGATGGGTGAGGATCAGCCGCTGCCAGTTCAAATCCAGGTCATCTGCCCCGCAGAGGGAGGCAAACTGCAGCCCGCTGCCCCGCTCCCCGGGCTCCAGGAGCAGGTGCACCTCCGCATAGTGGCGCAGGGGCTCAAAGTGCCCCACCCCCAGCACCGGGGCGGCGATGGTCTCCTTGTAGACGATGCTGCCAGTGCCGAAGGTGACCTCCACGCCGAACCGCTCGGCGATCAGGCGGCGGAGCACCTCCAGCTGTACCTCGCCCATGAGCTGTACCTGGATCTCCCCGTGGGCCTCGTTCCAGACCACCCGCAGCTGGGGGTCCTCCTCCTCCAAAATTCGGAGGTTTTGCAGCATGGTGTGGGCGTCGCACCCCTCGGGCAGCTCCACCCGGTAGGTGAGCACCGGCTCCAGTACCGGCTCCTCTCCCGGCCGCTCCGCCCCCAGGGCGTCGCCGGGCCGGGTGTGGGTCAAGCCCGTGACAGCGCAGACGGCGCCCGCCTCCGCCTCTTCGATGGTCTGGTACTTCTCCCCGGAGTAGATACGGATTTGGTTGACCTTCTCCTGCCAGCCTGCCTCCCCTTCGCCGCCGGAGAGCAGGGTCCGCACCTTGAGACTGCCGCCGGTGACCTTCAGATAGGTCAGCCGCTCACTGCCGTCCCGGGCGATCTTGAACACCCGGGCGGCAAAGTCCGCCGGATAGGACGGCGTCAGGGCATACTGCGCCAG
>CALXDF010000184.1 GCA_944386995.1 uncultured Oscillospiraceae bacterium | reverse complement strand
GGATGGTGGTAAAGAGTCATATACTGTTCCGGAGGAAGTGCGCGCGGTCTATCGGGAACTTGCGGCTGAAGGCTTCTGCACCCGGAAAGAGCGGGCGGATCTGATCCACGCCTACGCCATGGCGGCGTCCAACCTCTACGGTGTGATCCCGCAGGGGGATTTGATTCGGATCTTCAACACGCAGAATGGAAAAAAGATAACGGAAGAAGAACTCTTCTCCGTCCTGCTCCGGCATATTTCGCTGAAGTGCGGCTATGCGCTGTGGGACAAGTATTTGGTCAACGATGCCTTCGAGGCAAATGATTATCGAGATGTCCCGGATCTGCTGAAGAGAGTCGGGGGCAAGCCGCGGTACATCCCTCCAAAGCAGGAGCTCCTCAAGTATGCCGATCCTGACTACTATGAACGGACGCCGGAGGCGTCTCTCATGCGGCACTACCTCCTGCAAGACGCGGACCTGGAGCCTGATTTAGCTGAAGGGGTGCTGTCTGAGCTACACTTCGCCATTGTTTTAGAGGCAAAGCCGGTACAGCTGCTAGATATCCTGCGGGATTATGAGGTGCCCCTACTCGGCGACCATATGCAGATCGTGCTCGACATTCTCTCCGGGATGGCCAACAGCACGCGGCTCTGGTCCAACAACGGCTTTACGCCGAATGAATTGTTTGAGCGGTACGAGCGCCAGCACCTCAGAAGGCTGCCGAGCAAGGCGGTGAAGATTGGGCGGAATGATCCCTGCCCCTGTGGGAGTGGAAAGAAATATAAGAGGTGCTGCGGACGCTGAGCGAAAATAGTATCCCGATGTTCAGGGGAGTTCAGCACGGCCGATATGGCTGCGGAGAGACTCCATGGTATGAGCCTTTTTCGGCTGATTACAGGGAAACAATGCATTCCAAACGTCCGGCCATTACAACGGCTTCCGAATGGAAAGAGTGATGGGATTCTATATTGTAGTCATTTGAAGAGGAGAATAGCCAAGTGGCCTCGATACCATGTCGGCGATGTTGCGGATTGTTCTAAAGCTGTGTATAATAGCATTACTCTTTGGAAAGGGGGCAGCAGGCATGGCAGTGACAGAATACATCTTGATGAATCAGGATACCCCGGTGTTGGAGTTCACCTGCCGGAGGAATGAATTTGACGAGCCGGAGTTCTTTGAAGGCGCCTGGCTTGTAGACTATCGCCCCATCGGTTATCGCGGCCTTGCCGCGTTCCTGGAACATCGGAAGGCCCCCAAACATCGTGAACATATCCAGCAGCTCCTGGCGCAGTATGGCTGTGATGACTTGGAGGGGTTTCTTCAAGTTACCCATGCCTTATCCCTGAACGACACCTTCTGGGTGAAACGGCAGGGGGACGCGCTGGACTGGCCGGATGTCTCCCTCTACACCAATCCCTTTAACGAAGTAATCAGCGAGGCCGCCTTTGACGGGACCATCAGCGAGACGGATTTTTCGTCCACTTCTCCGGAGTTTGGGACGGACGGATACTACGCAAAGTGCTGGGTTCGGGAGGAGAGCGGGATCAAACTTTATAAGAGCGGCAGCGCTTTCCTGGAGATTGAACCGCTTTCCGAGTTCCTGGCGTCGCAGCTGGCGGAAGTTATCTGCTGGCAGGCGGTTCAGTATGACCTGGACTACTATCACGGAAAACTGATTTCTAAATGCTCACTGTTCACCAATGAAGAGGTGGGTTTGGCTAAGGCAAGCGCGGTGTTCCACGGAGCTGAGCATACCATCCCCGATCTTCTCAGCTATTTTCGGGGGATTGGGAGCGAGGACGCCTTCCGGCGGATGTGTGTATTAGACGCTATCATCCTGAATCCGGACCGGCACTATGGGAATTTTGGCGTTCTGTTCGACACCGCCACCATGGAAATCCTCGGGATGGCACCGGCATTTGACAATAACAAGAGCCTGCTGCCTGAGTTGGACAATGACCAGTTGGTAACGCCCGAATGGTATATCGCCCGGTGCCGCCCGCGAATTGGCAGGGACTTTATCCTGACCGCACGGGGACTGCTGACAGAAGAGATCCGGGCAGACCTGGAGAGGCTTCGGGACTTTACCTTCCAGCAACACCCAAAGATCCAGGCGGAGCAGGTACGGCTGGACGCATTAAGCGGTATTGTTCAGAAGAGAATCAGACAGATCCTGGAGTAGATTGGAAGTAATTCACAATGGTTTTGGGGACCACAGGTATGCGCCTGTGGTCCCCGTTTTTGCGTTATTACATCATAATTGTATGTCCTTTATATCGGCAAAACTGATTAACCAGCGCAAACATCACCACAGGCTCAACTGCTGCTCTTCAGACCGAACCGCCAAGGCCGGCGGGGTCACGGCCAGGAGTACCTCGGCATTGGAGCCGTCGGAAAGCCATTGCTCGGCTTGACTGTGGGGCAGGATCAGGGGCATCCGGTCATGCACTGGCTTCATGGAATCGTTGGCTGCGGTTGTGAGAACGCAGTAGCAATCCTCGCCGTCGCGTCGGTCGAAGAAGCCTGCCATATAGAAAACGGGTTCCTCCGGGAGAGTGAACTGATATTTCCGCTTGTCGGCGTCCCATTCATAGAAGGCTGTTGCAGGGATCAGGCACCGCCGGGCAGCCAGACTCCGCCGGAACAGGGGCTTTTCCTGGACCGTCTCCGCTCTTGCGTTAATCACCAGCGTGCCAGGTAACTGATACCCCCATTTCATCAGAGCAGGCGCGTCACCAGATCCCTCCCGCACCAGGACCGGCGCCTTGGCCGTGGGACAAATCTCACCCGGCATCCACTGCCCCGCTCCGTATTTCCTCTGGATCGCATCTACAATTTGACGAATTTCCGCGCACTGCTCTGCGGTAAACTGATAGCGTCCGCACATGACATAGAGCCTCCCATGCAACAAGTTGTACGCTGCGGTACAAAATATAGTATATCACGGTTTTGCACAGGACTGCTACCTTCATCTCGGTGTGGAGAAAATTTCCACTTGACAAATCGAACAAATGTTCTAAACTGAAATTAAAGAACGATTCGGGAGGTGCAGGGCATGGCGAGGCATATTTTGCATGTGGATCAAAACTGCTTTTATGCCTCGGTGGAAATGCAGAGGCACCCGGAACTGCGGGACAAGCCCCTGGCGGTATGTGGGAGCCAGGAAGAGCGCCATGGGATCGTCCTGACGGCCAACTACCTGGCCAAGCCCTATGGCGTCAAGACTGGGATGGCCATTTGGCAGGCGCGGCAGAGGTGCCCCAATCTGGTCATCCTGCCCCCGGACATGGATGAATATATCCGCTTCAGCCGCATGGCAAGGGATATCTATGAGGACTACACCGACCAGATCGAGCCGTTTGGCCTGGACGAAAGCTGGCTCGACGTGACGGGGAGCGTGGGCCTTTTTGGAGACCCTATGTCTATCGCCAGGGAGATCAGCGGTCGCATCAAATTCGAGCTGGGCATCACGGCCAGCATCGGGGTATCGGACAACAAGATCACCGCCAAACTGGGGAGCGACTACAAAAAGCCGGACGCCATCACCAGGATCGAGGCGGATAATTACAAGGAAATCGCTTACCCGCTGCCGGTGGAGGATCTGCTGTATGTGGGGCCGGCTACCTCCCGGAAACTCCGGGCCATCGGGATCCGAACCATCGGCCGCCTGGCAGAGTGCCCGGTAGACGTCCTGGTTCGCCGGCTCGGGAAGATGGGGGCGGTGCTGCATACCTTTGCCAACGGGCGGGACGTTTCGCCGGTCCAAAGGAGCGACCATATCCCGAACATTAAGAGTGTCGGCAACAGTGCGACCACGCCCCGGGATCTGGAGACGGAGGCAGACGTGAAACTGATGCTCTATCTCCTGGCGGAGAGCGTCTGCGCCCGGATGCGGGAGCTGGTTTCCCGGTGTACGGTAGTGGAGATCTATGTGCGGGACACGCAGCTCAACTCTATCGTCCGTCAGCGAAAGCTCCAGGCGCCGTCCTGCTCCAGCCAGGAGCTTGCGGAGACCGGGTTGGACATCTTCCGGCGCAATTACCGATGGGACCGGCCCGTCCGCAGCATCGGCCTGCGGGGTGCCGGGCTGGTGGAGGCCCAGGGGACGGTGCAACTGTCCCTCTATACGGAGG
>CALXDF010000183.1 GCA_944386995.1 uncultured Oscillospiraceae bacterium | reverse complement strand
TTTTGTTCAGTGTGTAGACGTTAATTTCAATCTGCTATGCGGATCGGTATACATGAAAAATGAAGAAGTCTGATACAGCTGCGTGGAATTGTACTCTTGATTTTTGATATCCTATGTGTTACCATTTCCACGTAGTTCAATTTACCTTATACACAAAGGACAGGTGATCATAACATGGCAGAGTCTGAGAATAAGCGCGCGCGCCGTACCCCACAAGAGAGAGCGGCTGGGGTGGACGAAAGAATCGCAAAGCTAAATCAGGCCATCAAAGAGCTGGAGTCGAAGAAGGCGTCTGTTGTGGCAGAATATGATGCGAAGATCACTGCAACACAGGACCGCATCAAGTCTCTGGAGGAAAAGAAAGCGGAGATCCTGGCCCCAAAGCCGCCTCGCAAGACGAAAAAGCAGAAGATCCAGCAAATCGTCAACCTGGCAATGAAAAACGGGATGTCGGTGGAAGAAATCGCCGGCCAGCTCCATGTAGAAGTCGAGGACTAAATCTTTTGCAATATAACAGCAGCGCCGCCCTGGTAGAGCCGGGACGGCGCTGTTCTGCTATTTTGGTGTGAAGGTAAATAGGCCTGTCGCCAAAGCAGGTCGTCAATATGTCGTTAAGAATACCACGAGGTGATGCCGAAAAGACGGCGGAAAATGACGGGCTGCTGAGGTCTGGTGACGGGGCCGCCGGGCTAAGGTGGTAGTCTACCGGCCCCAAATTGGTCATATGAAAAACAGAGGAAACCGCCGCTATGGAACTTGACTTTGTACGCCCACCGAATATAATATAAATTGGATTATCATAATACAGATTATCATAAATGGAGGTGGGCTTTCTCATGGAATTTATCGGACGCCGCAAGGAGCTGGAGGTACTGGAACAGGAATACCAGCGCCCCGGCGGCTTTGTCGTGCTGTATGGCCGCCGACGAGTGGGCAAGACGACGCTGATTAAGGAGTTTATCAAGGGCAAGACCGCCATCTATTTCCTCGCCACAGAGGAAGTGGAGTCTCAAAGCATGAAACGGCTGGCCGGCGTGATCTCCCGCGCCACGGGTAATCCCACCCTCAACCGGGTGGCCTTTTCTGACTGGCTGGATTTGTTTCAGGAGGTCACCCGGTACCGGCCGGAGGAAAAGAAAGTGTTGGTCCTGGACGAATTTCCCTACTTGGTCAAGACCAATCCGGCCTTCCCCTCGATTCTGCAGAATGCGTGGGACGAATTTCTGAAGGACAGCAATGTGATGCTGATCCTCTGCGGCTCGTTGATCGGGATGATGCGAAAGCACGCCCTGTCCTATGATAGTCCGCTCTATGGCCGGCGCACCGCGCAGATTCGCCTGTCGGCCCTCACCTTCACAGATATCCACGCCGCCCAGCCGCAGCCCTTCGAGCGGGCGGTGGCGCAGTACGCGGTTACCGGTGGGGTGCCGAAGTACCTGGAGTTTTTCCCACCTGATGGGGATCTTCTGACACAGATCCGGCATGTGATTCTCTCCAAAAACGGCTTTCTCTATGAGGAGCCAAACTTTTTGCTGAAGGACGAAGTGCAGTCCGCGACCAACTACTTCTCCATCATCCGTGTGATTGCGGATGGGAACCATAAGCTGGGCAGGCTGGCCGGCGCGCTGGGCCTGGAGTCTTCCGCTCTGACGCCCTATCTCTCCACCCTGATCGAGCTGGGCTTTTTGGTGAAGGACACGCCCATCACAGAAAAAAATCCGGAGAAGTCCAGAAAGGGCCTCTATTTCATCGCTGATAATTTTGTGCGGTTCTGGTTCCGATATGTCTACCCCTACAAAGGGGAACTGGAACTGGATAACCAGCAGATCGTTTTGGATGAACTAGAAAAGGATTTCGTACAGAAATTCGTGGCCTTTGCCTATGAGGATGTGTGCAAGGATATTTTCGCCTCGCTCTGCCGCGCTGGAGAACTGGACTTTACCCCTTCCCGGATCGGTTCCTACTGGCTGAACGATGTGAACAGTGACACCCAAATCGACGTGATGGCGGTAGACCACCAGCGGAAGCGTCTCTTTGCGGGCGAGTGCAAATACCACAGCAAGCCGGTGGATGCTCCGGTCTACTACGCGCTGGAGGAGAAGGTAAAACAATCAGCGGAGCTGCAGGCCGCCTTTCCGTCCTACCAGGTCATCTATGGGCTGTTCTCCAAAAGCGGCTTTACTCAGCGCATGATGGAGCAGGCTCAGGGACGGTCGGACATCCTGCTGATCCAGGAAGACCATATCCTTTCCTCAGATTAAAAACAGGCAGGTGCGATCCCCATTCGTTTCGCACCTGCCTTCGTTTTACCCAATGATCCAGAAGGGGCCGCCGGCCGCCGCATTCTTGCTGGCCTCATTCAAAATAATGGACAGGTCCCACGCCTTCTGGCTGCGGGAGGTGCTTGCGGGGTCAGCCACCAGGATCTGCTCATTCTCCACGCCCCGCAGGACGATGAAGTGGCCGGAACTGGTGAAATGCCCCTTGGTCATGAGCGCCACCACCAGCTTGCCCTCGCCGAGCGCGTCCACGATCCTCTGGGGCTCTGACGCCGTGCATCCTTCCACTGGAAGGCCCCATGCCTTGGCGGCGGCGGGGATCAGCGCATGGTAGGAACCGCTTTTGCTGCACCAGTATCCGTTTTTATAGGACCATTCAGCCATCTCAATGGGGTCAACGATGTCGCCGGTCAGGGATGACACCACAATGGACATGGAGGTGGGCCCACAGCCATAACCGCCGATGTTGTCGGTGCCATAGGGCTCGTTGGCATACCGTTCATCGTATTGATTGAAGTAGACCACCTCCACCGCACCGTCTGTAAAACGGACGCTGCCCAGGGAGGGGATCACGGTTCCGGAGGCGGACTGGAACATCCCGTCCCCGAGGAACAGGCTGAGGTTTTGGGCATAGTCCTCGGCCAGCTCCTTCTGTTCATCCGTGAGATGGAAGATCTCATCGGCAAAGTGGGCCTCGCCCTGGTAGACGATGGTATAGATGTACCAGATCTCCGTCCCGCTTTCATCCGCCTCGGTCTCCGGATCATCCGGGATCGTCCGGGTTTCGCTGGTGCGGGAGAAGGTGTAGAGGTCGCCCACCTCTGCACGCAGGGTCTGTTCCAGGTCAGCCAGGGAGATGTTCTCCCAGTCCTCGCCCTTGGCGGCACAGTATTGGCCGATAAAAGCGTTGGTATTGCTCACCAAATCGTCGGCATAGGGATTGACGATCTCATAGTTGTCACCGCCGGTCTGGGAAAAGTCGTCCGCAATCCGCTGTTCCACATCATCAATGCCCTCTCCAAGAATCTGATTGATGGCAAAGGCGATCTCGTTGGTATTTTCAATGATGGCAGCATTGTTGTTCATAATGGGCTCGGTATTCGGATCCGCGGAGCCGCCGAACAGGCTGCCGAAAATAATGGAGGGGAGCATGAGGATGAACAGCACCGGCAGCAGCAGGATCACGATGACCACAATGGCAATTGTTCCGATGTGTTTCCTGGCCCCCCAGACCGCCCCGGCTACTGCGCCATAGGGGCCGCCGACAGCGGCGCCCTTCGCCGCCCCAGACACAGCTTTTCCGGTCTTGACCATCCCGCTGATCACATGTGCAGCATTAGATGATACGGAAACTGCTTCGTCCAGACCGCTTTTTTCGTTTTTCATTGGCATACCACCTCACTGTTTTGTGAACGACTGGAGTGTGTCGGCCGAATGCCTGCGCTATCAAGTGGTACTTCACGGATATCACTCCAAAGATTTGGCGTGAAACACAGTTCTTTCCCGCTATCGGAATATCAATATAATCATATTGACTTCTTCGATTTAGCTGATATAGAATGAGCTTTATAAATGAATAGAGAAGGGGGCATTTGAAATGGGGCACCAGGAGAGCCTTTTATTTTGCGCCACGAAATCTGACATGATCAAACTATGTAACGTGCTCAACCGTGCGGCGGCTGACTCCTCAGAGCTGGGATTGGAGTATGTAGGTTTGGACGTCTATGAGGTGGCACGACTGAAGAGGGGCGTCTCACTGAGCCTGCCTCCGAAGTGGAAGACTGTTCAAAGCTATCCGGCTGGAACCTATTTTGTTTGGTGGGGCGGAGAGCGCAGCCCACAAAGGGATGATGCGTATCTGCGAAACATCTGCGGTGAGAAAGATCCATACTGGCAAACAGTTTTTGCGGAATATGTTGTTTCCGCAACTGAGATGCTGGAAGACTTACCCCAGGAAGCACCGAATACGATTCTGGAGAATGAGTGGATGCGGACATTCCAGCCGAAAGACAATCAGATCGACATAGATTTGATCGAGCAGCTATGAGATCAGTGGGCAACCACCCGCCCCAGAAGCTATGCCTGGAGCGGGCAGTTGCCCTTTTAGAAGAACAGCGTGGAAATTACAATCTGATTGACATACTGCCGCTTAATAACCTGTCTTCGGCAGTGTCGGTGTGGTGGTGTACTTGCGGATGATGGTCACCCAGCTGGCCTGGGCGGTCTGCCAGGTGCCCTGATACTGACCGCCGGCATCGGCCCGGTTGACCAGCTGGTAGCCGTTGACGGTGTTACCGCTGACGACGACGCTCAGGGTCGGCCCGCTCACACTCTGGAACCCGACCGGCACTTTGCCAAAATCGAAATACACATCGGTCACGACCTCGCCCGCCTGCATGGGGATGGCATTGAGGCTGAAGGAGTAGTTGTTGCTGGTCAGCAAATTGGACGCCAGCACCTGGTAGTCCGCCGTGTAGTTGGTCTTATACAAGATCCGGTAGTTCAGGCGGGCACTGTAGGTGCCGGTGGTCAGGACGGTAGCCCGGGCCACGTCCGTGGGGATGCGGTCATGCCAGAAGAAGTTCTCCAGATCCACATTGCTGGTGTTGGCGACCGTGATGTCATACCGCATGGTCTGGCCGGCCAGCAGCTCGGCGTTGCCCCGCTTGGTGATGGTCACGCCCAGGTTGGAGGGCTTGTCGTAAGCGGATAGCTTGATGATTTGACCCGCATATTCCAATGTGATATCATGAACCGTCGGGTCCACCTGCCAGTAGGCCGGGGCGGTCACCTCCTGGATTTTGTACCGTCCCAGGGGGAGCGGGCGGGATGCGGCGACACCCCGGGCGTCGGTGGTAATATAGTCCACAACCTTGCCGCTGCGCTCCTGAACGATCTCAAAGACGGCGCCCTCCAGCGGGGTTCCGGCGGGGGTGCCGGTCACCGGGTTGTACTCCTCGGCGTATTTATAAATCTGGATCTGGCCGGTGATGGGGGTATTTTCCCACTCAATCTCAATGGTGTGGCCGGGCTTCACATAGACGGTCTTATATTCTTCGTCCAGCTCATAGCCCTCGGCGGCCTCCAGCTCCCGGATGTAGAAACGGCCCTTGCCCTCGGCCAGCGCCTCATCAATATAGATGTAGCCGTTCTGGTCGGTGGTGTACTCCCCGATGGGGTTTTTGTCGGCGTCATACAGGAGGAACTTTACATCGTAAATGCCCTCGCCGGTGACGCTGTCGATTTTGTGGATGATGATGCCGCTGAAGGCCTTGTTCTCCACCCGGAGCACGGTGGTCTTGCCGTCCTCCACCTCAAAATAATGGGGTGTGCCATCCAGCTGGAAGCCTTCCGCAGCCTCAATCTCCACGGCATAATAGGCGCCGTCCTCGAGGGCCAGGAATGCACGGCCATTTTTATCCGTGGTGATGGTGTCGATCAGCTCGTCGTCGATCTTTCGGATCTCGAAGGTGGTATCGGGGATGCGCTCTTTGGTATCATCCGCGTTGACCTTGACGATCTCCACCCCGCCGATGGGGTCATTGTAGAAGGTCAAAGTCTGTGTATCCTCGGGATTGACCTCAACGGTCTGGATCCGGGTAGCTTCGTCGATGGTGTATCCCTCAATGGTCTTGGTCTCCTTGACCACGATGGTGCCGGTTACCCCGCTGATGCGGATCTCACCGTTGGCATCCGTGGTATAGAGGCCCTTGCTGGACAGGTGGCCGTTATCCGCATCCACATAGCCGCCGTCGGCGTAGGTCAGCTCGAACTCAACCCCAGAAAGCGGCTCCTTCGTGACGGAATCCAGTTTCCGGATGACGAGGGTGCCCTTGGCCTGGTTATAGAAGCGCAAGGTCTGTACCTCGCCGGCCTTGATCTCGATGCTCTTGGGGGCGCCGTCCAGGACATACCCCTCCACCGTCTTGATCTCCCGGGCGGTGATGGTGGTGCCAGGCTCCAAACCGTCAATCACGATGCGGCCCGCCTCATCGGTGATATACTCGCCGTTGGAGGGGCCGACTACCGCACCGCTGGAATCCGTCACCAAGAAGGTCACACCCTCCAGAGGCGTAGTGGTGCCCTCGATGTATTTCTCGATGACAAGGGTCGTCGAGGGGGTATTGGTAAAATACAAAGTTTGCGTGTCGTTTGGATTTACCACCACAGTTTGGGTCTGATGGGCCGGGTCAATGGTGTAGCCGGGGATGGTCTCCACCTCCGTTACCACCAGGGTGCCCACCACGCCGTCGATCTGGATTTTGCCGTCCTTGTCTGTCTTGTAAATGCCGTTGCTGGAGATGTAGCCGTTTTCGTCCGGCACATACTCGCCGGTGGAGGTAGTGATCTTGAACGTTACCCCCTCCAGCGGCTCCCCTGTCAGGGAATCCCGCTTGTCGATGACCAGGGATCCGGCCTTGGAATTGGTGATAACCACCGTCTGGGTATCGCCGCCCTCTCCAATGACCACGTTGGTGGAGGGAGCATCCATCACATAGCCGGACGGACTGCGGATCTCAGAAATGACGTATGCTCCCGGGGCCAGGTTGGTGATGCGGATTTCTCCATTGCTGTCGGTCGTGAAAATACCGTTCTGGGTGAGGGTGGAATCACCGATCACTCCGTCCAGGCCCACCTCACAGCCGGCGGCGGTCGTGACTCTGAACTCCGCGCCGGGGAGGGGCTGCTTTGTGGAGCTGTCCCGTTTCTGGATGATCAGTTCGCCCTTGGGCTGGTTCTTAAAGGTCAGGCTCACGGTACGGCCTTCCTTAATCTGGATAGTTTGACTCTGCGTGTCGATGATATAGCCCGGAGGGGCGGAGACCTCCGTGACGATGACACTCTTGCCGGGGGACAGGCCCTCGATCCGGATCTCACCGTTTTCATCGGTTCTGAAAATGCCGTTGGAGTCCCCAATGAGGGTGCCGTCCGCATAGGTGACCTTGAACTCCGCGTTGGGGAGCGTCACGCTGGGGTTGGTGGCGCAGACCTTGCGGATCAGCAGGATGCCGTCCGGCATATTCTCGAACCGGACGGTCACAACGGACTGCTCCCCGCTGTCGGCCAGGTAGACTGTCTCAGAGGACTGGATGATGCTGTACCCATCCGCCGGATCCACCTCTTCCAAAATATAGGTGCCCGGCTCCAAACCGGTCCAAATGGCGGTTCCATTTTTCCCGGTGACTTTCTGACCAATCACAGTACCGCCGGTACCTGAGGTGCCACCCAGGTAACGTAGCTGGAACGTGGCCCCAGCCAAGGCTTCACCGGTAACGGAATCATACTTCTCGACAATAATTGCGTTGAGCGGCGTGTTCTCAAAACGCACCGTTTTGCTCTCGCCGCCGTGGAGAATGACTGTCTGGCGGGTGGGCTCCTTCATCTGGAACCCAGGGGCAGGCTCAACTTCCTCGATGGTAAACTCGCCGGGATACAGCCGCTGGCCTTGCTCATGGAGCTTGATCTCGCCATTGGCGTCGGTGACGAACTCGCCAAAATCATAGGAATCCGGCGCATCGGCGGCCTCGCCGTTGGAAGTGTAAGTCACATGAAAACGCGCCCCCTCCACAGGAGCGCCCGCGATGCTGTCCACCTTATAAATGGTGAGTTCAGGAGCCTTGTGATCCTTGAACGTCACCTCTTTTTCATCGCCGGCATTGAGCGTGATGGTCTGCACCCGGTCGGCGTCCTTATCGGGGAGGTAGTAGGGGGCCGGGACGGACAGCTCCGTGATTTTGTAGGTGCCCGGCTGAACCCGCAGGGTAACAGTGCCGTCCTGGCCGGTGGTCACATCATGCTGATAATCGCTGTCGATCCCCTCGATTCGGAATACGGTACCGGGAATGGGGGTGGTGGAGTCTGCGGCGTCCACCTTGGCGATGGTGAGTTGGGGCTGCTTGTAATTGTCAAAAATCAGCTGCTGGTCATCGCCGGGCCCCAGCCAGATGGTCTGGGTGGGCTCCGCTGCCACCACATAGGGGTCCGGAACAGAGATCTCCGTCACCTCATAGCTGTCAACAGGGAGTCCGGTTAGGGTCGCGGTGCCATCCTGCCCGGTGGTCACGTCCATGTGGTAGCCGTGGTGGATACCCTTGATCTCGAACACCGCGCCGGGAACCACTTCCTTTGTCTGGCCATCCCGTTTCAGAATGGTAAGGGTCGGAAGCATCTGATCCACCGCCGTAACGGTGACGGTGCCGCCGCCATCCACAGTGGCTTGATCCACATGGGCGATGACCGGCTGCTGCAGTTTGGCATAAGGGGCCGGGACAGATACCTCGAAAAAGGCGTACATCCCCTCGGTGACATTGGGTACAATGATGCTGCCGTCCGCGTCAGTGGCCTCCGTGGCAATCACTTGGCCGTCTTTGACCACATTGAACACGGCACCCTCAATGGGATTTTCCGAGTCATCCAGCTTGATCAGCTGAACTTTGACCTTGGCGTCGTTTTCAAAAATCAGATCAACATCATGCTTGCCATCCCAGTAGAACTCCTGACGGACCTTGTCTGGATCACTGCTGGTGGTGTAGCCATTCGGCGGAGTGAGCTCCGTCGCAACGAACGATCCGATGGGCATGGCATCCCAGGGGACGTCCTCCAGGTAGCCCCCTTCGCCGGTGATATAGGTGCCTGTGAACTCGTTGTCCACACCCTCAATCTTAATAACCGCGCCGGCCAGGCCCTTGGTGGGGTCGTCCGCATCGACTTTGCGGATGGAGCCCTCGCTGGTGATGACCGGCGTGTCGGTAAAGGTCACGGTGACGGTTGTCCCGTTGGCGTCGGGAAGGACCACATACTGAGGGCCGGCGTTGTCGATTTGGTACCCCTCCGGGGGATCCAGTTCCGTCACAGAGTAGGTCGAGGCCTCCAAATTGGTGAGCGTTACGGTCCCGTCGCTCCCAGTGACAACCTCCTGCTCGAAACTTCCATTGGCGTTCTGCACCAGGAACCGGGCGCCGGGGAGTGTCAAATTAGGGTTGGTGGAATCCACCTTTTTAATAGTGAACTCATACCGCTCCCGGGTGACGGTCAGATCCCCAATGACGATGCCCTGGACATCATAGGAGGGGTGCTGGGCGGTGCCGGGACCGGCGTAGTCGTACTCATAGACGTCGCAGTCGCCCCAAACGCCCTGGGCGCCCAGGTCCAGAATATACTGGGCGCGGTCACGGAGGGTCGTCCCGTCCACAACATCATCAATGCTGGAATAGTTGGTATGCTCCAGGTTGTTGTAGACGTACATCAGCTCTTCCGCGCAAGTGGCTGCGGGGTCATTCAGAGTGCCTTGCTTGTATCGCCAAATGACCGCCTGCACCCAGGCGTTCATGGTCCAGATATAGTCGGAACTCCAAACTTCATCAACGCCGAGAGCCTTGGCCTGATCCGTAAAAATCCCACGTGAGTGGGCGTAGAAGTAGGCCATCATGGTCTTGACGGTGGGGTCGGTGATCGGCTGTGGATTGCTCCACTCGTGCCCTTCCAAGCTCCACCCCATGCCCATGCCGTGATCCCGACAGAATCCCATAATGGAATCGCCATGGTAATCAAAGGTCATTTGGTGTAACCAACAGGTGTCGAGCGCCGCGGACTCGTAGTAGACGCCGTTGTGGGTGCAGTCCTCCATGACAATGGTATCAGGACCGGCCGCAAGGGCGGTGCTGGGCAGGAGTCCGAGCATACACACCAGCACCAGGAGAATGGCAGTGAGGCGCTTGGACATAGCCGGGCGTTGTTTCAATTTTGCCATGCAGAAGTACTCCTTTTCACTTAAATTTTTCAAGAAAAAAGCCTTTCAGCTGTTGCTGAAAGGCTTTCCTCATATAAGGCATTATGCGTATGGGTTGATTGTGCTTGACATACCAACAAACAGATAACAGTAGGTCACACCCTCGTGCCGCACCACACCAACCCCCAGGCCGTCCGCCTTGGAGTCCAGCATAGTCCGCAGATGCCCGGGGGAATTGACCCAGTTTTCCACCGCGGTCTTGGCAGCCCCCTCTGCGGAGGCGCCGGTAAATACTGTGAGGTTGCAGTTAAACCCATAGGGATAGCCATGGGCGAGGGCCAGCTCACACTCCTCCTGGCTGTCATGCCAGGTGTTCCGGCGGGTGGCGTAATCCTGCGCCGCGTCCATCAGCGACTGGTCAGCCGGAACTGCGGACAGGCCATGCTCCTGACGGACTTGGTTGACAAGGACGAGGATGTCCTGGCGGAGTTCCAGATTCTCGTTCAGATCAGCGGAGGCCGAGTTGGTCAGGGTGCCGTCCTTGGTGACCGTGATGGCAAGGTCCCCCTGCTGGCCGTCGGGCGCAGTGAACTGCACCTGCGAGGTACCAGGGGAAACGCCCTCGATAACCCAGTACCCGGAGACCTGCTCGACCGCAAGAACGTCCGGATTGCCGGAGGTTACGATATAATCTGTCCCGCCACCGGGGATGATGAGGGCGCTTCGCTCTCCAACATCGAGCACCGTCCCCTTGTAGCTCCCGATGGATACAGCTGAAGGCGCGGTGCCGGTATAGGGAGAACTGGTATCGATTTGGACGCCGTTGTCCCAATAGACGTTGAATCCCACCATCCGGCCGATGTCCCGCAGCTTGACATAGTTATTGCCGTTGATGCTGTATGCCTCCATCTCAATCG
>CALXDF010000182.1 GCA_944386995.1 uncultured Oscillospiraceae bacterium | reverse complement strand
GGTGGATGTGGGTGCCGCGCTGACGGACCAGGATATTGCCGGCCAGAACGTGCTGCCCGTCGGCGCGCTTGGGACCCAGGCGCTTGGACTCGCTGTCACGGCCGTTCTTGGTGGAACCAACGCCCTTCTTGTGGGCGAAGAACTGCAGACCAATACGGATCATGTTCGTGTACCATCCTTTCTTAGAATCGCAGAGGCGCTCACGCCTCCAAAACTTCGATGTGGTCGGGATACTCGTCGTGGAGCTCCGTGAGGTAGACCATCAGCCCTGTCAGCAGGGACTGGCAGGTATCCTCGGCGGCGGCGGACAGCCCGCCGGGCAGCCGGAGGGAGATGGCGGCGGCTGCTTCATGAACCTTCACCGCAGCCCGGAGCCCCATCACGTCGTTGACCGTACACTCCACCAGGCGCACCGCGCTGGTGACGGCGGCGCAGACAATGTCTTCGCCCGCCGGGGCATAGCCGCTGTGCCCCCTGGCTTCAAAGCCGGTGATGCGGCTGCCCTCCGTGTGGAACGTAATGGTGGTCATCTCAGGCGTTGATCTTGGTGATCTCCACCTTGGTGTAGGGCTGACGATGGCCCTGACGCTTGCGGTAGCCCTTCTTGGGATTGTACTTGAAGATGCGGATTTTCTTGCCCTTGCCGTTCTTCACGGTGTTGGCCTCCACGCTGGCGCCGGAGACGCTGGGGGTGCCGAAAGTGGCGTTATCCCCGTCCAGGATCGCCAGGACGGTATCAAAGACCACCTTCTCGCCGGCCTCTACGGGCAGTTTCTCGATGAACAGGGTGTCGCCCTCGCTGACCTTGTACTGCTTGCCGCCGGTCACAATGATCGCTTGCATTTGTTTCAACTCCTTCATTACGGGCTCGCTGTCGTAGGTGGCGCATTTGGACGCACTTCAACCCATTCAAAGCGGCTTATCAAGTATATCAGGTGTTTTCCGGAAAGTCAACCTTTTTTCGCTGATTTTTTTGCGCTTGATTTTCGCGATTGGCCAGGGACAAACATACGGCCGCCAGGACCAGGCAGACTGTGATGCCGATGCCCACGCCGGAGATGTAGTCTGCACCGAATACAACCCAGGACATGACGGACATCGCCGCGGCCAGGATCTCCAGGATGAACAGGGTATTGCCCCGCCGGATGCTGGGACGGAGGAGCTGCCAGAGGGACAGCAGAAGCAGCACAACCGTCAGCACCCCGGTCAGCAGGGGAAAGAAGTTGGCGTAGCCGAAGGGCATGAGACTGAAATAGGAGTAGGTCTCCCGGAAGGTGCCGATGGTGCCGTCCGCCGCCAGGCGGCCGAAGTTCAGCACCGCCCCATAGGGGGTCAGTTCCAGTCCAAGGGCCGCCAGCACGCAGAACACCGTCCCCGCCCGGGCAGCGCCGGGTGAGAGGAGACGGCCCGGATGGAAACGCGGCAGGCGGGGGAGTTGGACATAGCGGACTGCCAGGGCCAGCACAAGCAGCCCGGCTCCCGCCAGGCGCAGCCCCCAGGTGCGTCCGGCGACAAACAGGGGCGAGATCAGCAGAAAGCAGCCCGCTACCGCCAGAAGCACTGCGGCAGTCCTTCGTCCCATGCTCCGGGCGTAGCGCAGCGCCTCCAGAGCGGCGCTGTCGCCGCGCTCCGCCCGCGCCTCCACGCTCATCGCCTCGCCGGCCAAAAGCTCTGTCACTGAAGTGCCAAGGGCCTCCGCCAGCGGGATCAGCAGCGTAAGATCCGGAAACCCCTTGCCCCGCTCCCAGCGGCTGACGGCCTTATCCGTGACGCCGATGCGCGCAGCCAGTTCCGCCTGGGTCATCCCCAGCTGCTTGCGCAGCATGCAGATAAAACCCCCGGTTTTCTTTGGGTCCATGGCGATTCCTCCCGGTAGATTTGGATGGGGACAGTGTACCAGAACGGGGCGCATTTGTCACCCGATGGATCGTTGAGCGCTCTGTTACCGCTCCTTCGGCGGGTGTTTGGCCATATATTCCTCCAAGATCCGGGCAGCCGTGCCCACGAACCGGGCACAGGGACGGCTTGCATAGTAATCGGGCGTGCGTGCCTCCGGTGTTGGGGACTCCGGTCCCGGGCGGTTCAGCAGCTCCCGGCAGAGGAGCGTGCTGTGGGCCTCCCGGAACTGCCCGGCCAAGGCTTGGACCAGGGCATAGTGCGCCGCCTTTTGGACGTCATCCCCCGGAGTGTCGTAGCCATAGAGGGCACCGGCAGCCATCAGCATGCCGCTGACCGCGCCGCAGACCTCCCGCAGGCGGCCCATACCGCCGCCAAAGGAGGAGGAGAGACGGGCCGCGGCTGCCCGCTCCATACCGAGATCCGGTGCAAACGCCAGGAAAACTGCCTGGGCGCAGTTGTAGCCGTCCAGGAAATACTGAACTGCCTGCTGTTCGTGGTTCATACTTATTCCTCCATTCTGCCGCCGGAGCGGCGGGGTGTCATAGGATCGCCGGACAGGGGAAGCGGCGGCTCCTTAGCCGCCGCTTCCCCCGCCCGGAAGGCGGGGCGATTGAGGAAGGAAGTGGGTGCGGTTACTTGAAAAGCTCGTTGAGCACGTAGTCCACATAGATCTGCCGCCAGACGTTCCAATCGTGACCGCCGGTGACTACATAGCTGTGGTAGCCGGAGACGCCGGAGGCATTCAGCACCTCGGAGGTGCGCTGGATGGCCAGCAGGCCGAACTCCTTGGAACCGGCGGCCAGGTAGATATGGGCGTCCTTCAGGGCCTCCGCGTCAAAGGTCACGCCCTCCATGGAGGCGTCATCGAAGAAACCGCCGCTGAACAGCCCGTAGTATCCGAACTGGTCGGGATGGGAGAGCATCTGTCCCTGGGTGAACCGGCCGCCGGCAGAGAGTCCGGCTACAGCCTTGCCCATGCGGTCCGTGCGCACATTGTAATTGGCCTCCACCAGGGGCACGATGTTATTGGTCAGGTTCTCTACATCGAAGTCCACCGCGTAGTTATTGATGAGGACCAGGACAAAGGGCTCCACATCGTAATCAGCGATCAGGTTGTCCATCATGTTGCCAACGGACCCCTTGTTCCACCAGGACATTTCCGACTCCACGCCGGCGCCGTGGCTGAGATAGAGAACCTTATAGGGCTCTTTGCGGTTTGCATTGTAGCCATAGGGGGTATAGACGGCAATAGCGGGGGTGTCGTTCAGGGTCCCCTCATACCCCACCGCCTCATAGGTGTGGTAGTGGATCTCGCCCACCTTCTTGTCGGTCCGGGGCAGCTGGATCGACAGGTCCTTGGACTGTTTCCGCTTGTCAAAGGGCACGCGGACCTGGCTGTTGTTCTGCTCGCCCAGCTCCTTCTCCAGGGGGCGGTTGTTGGGATCGGTCTCTACAAAGGCATCGGTATAGTCCGTCAGCGCGGCGCCCTCCACACCGCCCACGATGAACCGGTAGCTCCAGGTGCCGCTGGGCAGGGCAATGGTATAGAACCAGACGCCGGTCTCTTCATTCAGCTCCATATCAAAGGCGGGCCAGTCGTTCTGATCCACCTGGAGGGGGAACATGCCGTCCTCATAGTCCTCAGGCATGATATTGTCGCTCATCGGATAGAAACTCCCCCGGTCCGTGGCAAAGGACCACTCGCCGCGGATGCGGACCCGGGTGGCATCAGGGGCATAGTAGCGGAAGGTAACATAATAGCCGGTAGGCGATTTGCTGTCCTTGATGATAGTGGTCTCGGTCAGCGCGTCGATCTTCTTCTGAGAAAGGCCCTGCACATAGTGTCCCTGAGCGGGGGACTCGTCGGAACGCCACTGGGCGTCCTCGCTGGCCGGGGCGGCCACAGCGGTAGTTACAAGCATAACAAGTACAAGGATGCTGGTCAACAGACGTTTCATACCGTTTCTCCTCCTGCCGCGGATGCGGCTGATGATCAGTCGTTAGATGAATCGGCGCACAACGGCGCCACCTCGCTGCACGGCTGAGAGCTGCACCGGACCCACCTTCTTCCCTCCACCTTTTGTAAAATTGTACTATAAATCCTGCGTAATTGTCAAACTGGTTTTGTTAAAATTATCAAACAAATTTCGGAACAGCCCCTTGTGGAAAACGCCAAGGCAGCAGACGGCGGCCCTTTCGGGCCGCCGTCTGCTGCCGGTATAGGAACGCAAGCCGATTGCAGAGCCTCAGAAGGAGGCCAGGATCTCCTCCATCAGCGCCGTGTCAGAGGCATCTGTGATGAAGAAACCATAAAAAATGCCTTCTCTGAGAAAAGAAGATGTGCAGTGCCCGTTGGAATCTCCACCGGTAGTAAGGTGGATCAGGGCCCCAGCGCCGCTGCCGGTAGTTGTCTCGATCCGCTGGGTGGATAAGTTCTCGTCCGGGAAAACGCTTCCGACGCGGAAAGAGTCCAATTCTTCTCCGCCGATGTGGGCGTTGAAAATGATGTCATGTCCATCCAGAGTATACATAGTGGAAATGTTGGTGGTAGCATCTTTAGAAACAGAAACGTGAAAGCCAGTATTCGTAGCGTCCGCCAGGGCATTGCTCTCAGGGGCTAGGGGGATATCCCCACCGATAAAATTTAAGACTTCATCCCATGTATCAAAGACAAATCTGTCCTGGACGGGATCGGGGGCTTCCATTATATTTTGCACTTCTTCACTGAATTGCTCAACAGGAAACCTGGTGAGGTCTGCTTCAAAGCTGTACTCATGTCCTCCGCTATATGCCAGGTCGTCGGCCAGGAAGTGGAATCCGAACAGGGCGTCCGCCGCCACAACCCCCACCGCCAGCACTAGACAGGCCGCCGCCGCGATGAGCAGGGTTTTGCCCCGCAGCCTCCTGTGTTTTGTCACAGCGGGCTGGTCCGCCGCCTCGATGAGGTCCGGAGCCAGATGCTCCATGGCCTCCCACATGGTTTCTCTATTCATGCCACAATTCCTCCTTTATGAGATGGTCCTTCAGTTTCTTCCGTGCCCGGAACAGGGCGCTCTTGGTCTTGCTGACGCTCCAGCCCAGCCGCAGAGCCACCGCCTCCACGCTGTCGGCGTACCAGTAGCGGCGGAGGAAGGCGGTGCGGACGTCCGGCTGCTGGGAGCGGAGAAAGGCGGAGATGGCCTCCCCCAGGGCCTTGGCCTCGCACTGTCCCACCACCGTCTGCCGGTCCGGCAGGGCCTCCGACAGCTCCTCCCGCAGGGTATCCACAGCGCTGTTCTGCCGCTTCCGGCGCAGGGCGCCGTTGCGGACAATGGTCCCCAGCCACGCCTTGAAGTGCTCTGGCCGGGCCGGGGGGATGGCGTTCCAAACGGCGAGGTAGGCGTCGCTGACGCACTCCTCGGCATCCTCCTCATTTTTCAGGATGTTGCGGGCGATGGAGCGGCAGTAGACGCCGTAGGCGGCGTCCAGTTCGCCCAGCGCCTGTCCGGCGCGCTGTTCCAACAGGTTTATCAGGGTGTCGCTTGTCAAAAATTCCTCACCTCCGGGAAGGGGCCCTTCACTTCTAAAGAGACAAAACACCCCGCGCCGGTTGCGCGGGGTGTCCGTATTTGTTGAAAATTTTGTTCTTTTACTTCTCGTAGCTGAGATCCGCCTCGGTCCAGTCCCGGATCACATCCCGGTAGAAGGCGCACTGGGCGTTGGCCAGGGAGACCTCCAGGTTGATGTAGTTCCCGCACTCCACCTCGCTCTTGCCGGGCATGGGGCCGGAGAAGTCCGCCCCGGCGGCAAAGGTGTCCTTGAGCAGCTGGATGGCCTGGGCGTCGGTGAGGCGGCGGCTGTCAAACAGGAAGTAGAACCCGGTCTGGCAGCCCATGGGGCCGAAGTAGATCACCGCATCCTTCTGGGGGGCATTGCGCAGCAGGGTGGCCATCACGTGCTCCACCGAGTGCATCTCGGCGTTGGAGAGCAGGTCCCCGGTGTTGGGCTTTTTAAAGCGCAGGTCAAAGGTGGTGATGTCCCCGTCCCGCCGGGAGAGGTATATGCCGGGCAGGAGCTTGGTGTGGTCTACCTGAAAACTTGCAATGCGTTCCATGGTGTCAATCCTCCAAGATTTTATATTTTAATGTATCAGCGATCCGCGTCCCGCAGAGCCCGGGCCAGGGGCAGGACAACCGCGTTAAGCTGTTCCATGGCCTGGGCGAAGTTGAAGTACTCCCCGGGGCTGTTCTCCATGCACAGCCGGTCGGACACCGACTTGAGGGCCAGGAAGTCCACGCCGTTTCGCAGGCACACCTGGGCCACGGCGCAGCCCTCCATCTCACAGAGGGTGGGGGAGAAGGTCTCAGCCACCCAGTCCGCCCGGGCGCCCTTCACCATGAAGGCGTCGCCGGAGGCAACCTTGCCTGTGACAAAGGGCACGCCCAGCTGTTCCAGCAGTTTCCGGGCCAAAGGGAAACGCTCCACCGGGAATTCCAAAAGGTTCACTGTGGACACAAAACCAACCGGGTCGCCAATGGGGGAGGTGTCCACATCGTGCTGGAGGAGGGAATCGGCCAGGACGATGGTGCCGATGGGCAGGTCCTGGAAACTGCCGGCCACCCCGGCGTTGAGGATCAGGTCCGGATGGTACCGGTCGATGCACAGTTGGGTGGCCATGGCGGCGTTGACCTTCCCGACGCCGCCGCAGCAGGCGATGATCTTCTCGTCGATGGAATAGAAGGGGACGCCGGCCACGGTCTCCAGGGGCGCCGCCCCCCGGGGCAGGATGCTCTCGATCTCGCCGGGCATGGCGTAGGACAGTGCGATGTTCATAGGCTGCTCCTTTTCTGACAAGATTTCCGATTCCCAGACAGTATAGCACATCCCGCCCCACCCGTAAAGAGAGAAGGGAAAATGGGACGCTCCTGCCCCACCGGACGGGATTATTTTACAAAACGCTTAAATTTACATAACAACTCTTTGCAAAACCGCTCTCTTATGCTATACTGGTAGCCGAATCGTGTCGAAACCGGCAAAACGGAGGGAACTTTTTCCCGGCCCGGGCCGTCTGCATACATGAAATCTTGTAGAAAGTGATGTACCGACCATGAAAAGACTGTCTGCTTCCCTGCTGATCACCGCCCTGCTGCTGGCCCTGCTGCCGGCGGAAGCCCTCGCTGCGGATACCATGTCCACCAGCCCGGAGGGCCTGGCCTTCATCCAGGCGTTTGAGGGATTTGAGGAGTACGCCTATGAGGACGGCGGCAGGTGGTACATCGGCTACGGGACCCAGTGCGAGCGGGACGAGTACCCCCGCGGCATCTCCCAGGCGGAGGCGGAGGAACTGATGGTGGCGCATCTGGCCGAGCAGGAGGAGCGGGTGAACGTGTTCCTGGCCCAGTACCAGATCGACCTGGAGCAGTACCAGTTTGACGCGCTGATGAGCCTGACATACAACCTGGGCACAACCTGGATCAACCCCACCTACCGCCTGTGCCAGTATCTCATGGACGGCATTGAGAACTACAGCGAGGAGGAGGTGGTCAATGCCATCGGCACCTGGTGCCATGTGGGGGACGAGCCGGTAAACGGGCTGGCCCGGCGGCGGCTTCAGGAGGCATACCTGTTCCTCTATGGAGAGTATGAAAACACAGCTGACGAGGAATATGTCTACGTCCACTTTGATGCCGGTGACGGAGAGATCGACCACAGCACAGTATTTTATCGCATTAACCAGTCCTATGAGACGCTGCCCGCCGCCACCTGCCCTGGGGAGTATTTCCAGGGGTGGTACCGCAGCAGCGGCGTCCAGTTTACCGCCGACGATATCGCCACGGGGAATATCACGGTTTATGCCCGGTGGGGGCGTACGGCGGTGGCGGATCTGGGACTGGATGCCACGCCATGGGATAACCCCTTTGTGGACGTGCGGGAAAGCGACTGGTTCTACGACTATGTAAAGAATCTGACTCGGGCCGGCATGATCAATGGCTACGGTGACGGGACTTTCATGCCCCAGAGCACCATTACTGCCGGCGAGGCATTGAAGATTATTCTGCTGGCTGTCGGCGAGGAGGAACAGACTGTAGAGGATGTAACCAAGGAGCACTGGGCCAACGGCTACTATGAACTGGCACTGAACAAGGGCTATTTGGACGCTGCCGACGTGCCGGATCTGGATGAGCCGATTACCCGCGGACTGGTTGCCAAACTTTCTGCGCAGGCGCTTGGCCTCACGCTGCGGGAAGGGGAGTCCCCGTTCCTGGATACCGACAGCCCCTACGCCGCCGCCCTCTATGAGGTGGGAGTCGTGATGGGCACCTATGTGCTGGATCAGCTGGTGTATCTGCCGGATGAGAGCATCTCCCGTTCGGAGATCTGCGCCATTGTCTGGCGGATCTACCAGTATGTGCCGGAGGAAACGGAAATTGAGGATCCCGGCGATGAGCCGGAGGAGCCGGAAGTGCCGGCTGACGAACCCGATGAGGAACAGACCCCGGAAGAGCTCGGCTACATTCCCTACCGGGATCACAAGGTCCCCATTTTGGAGGATGTTCCGGTATGTACCTATGACAGGGATCTGTTCTATTTGGACGGCAGCATCATGTACTATGATGATCCGGATGTTGAGACATCCATTGGCATTGATGTGTCCAGTTACCAGGGGGATATCGACTGGCGGCAGGTGAAGCGCTCGGGGGTGGAGTTTGTGTTTATCCGGGTGGGCTTCCGGGGCTACACCGAGGGAACGCTGAATATGGACAGCAAGTTCTACCAGAATATTGAGGGAGCCCTGGACGCGGGACTGGATGTTGGGGTCTACTTCTTCTCCCAGGCTATCACGCCGCAGGAGGCGGTGGACGAGGCGGAGTTCGTGCTGGACGCTTTGGAGGACTACGACATCACTTATCCGGTGGTATTCGACTGGGAAACCATCGGCTCCAGCAACGCCCGGACCAATGATATCGACAACCAGACTCTTACCGACTGCGCCATCGCCTTCTGTGAGCGGGTGGCGGAGGAGGGGTACATCCCCATGGTGTATTTTAACCTGGCGGTGGGTTACTTGAAATATGATCTCAGCCAGCTGACAGACTATGACTTTTGGTTTGCCCAGTATCCGGCATCGGATTCCATGTACCCCACGATGTATTACCACTATGATATCTGGCAGTATACCAGCAGCGGTTCCGTTCCTGGGATTGATGGGAACGTGGATATGAACATCGCATGGAAACGTTGGTAAAATCGGGAGAAAAAACCAGGCCCCGGCCTTAAGGCCGGGGCCTGGTTTTTTCAGCAACACGCGGCGGGAGAGGCGCGCTTAAGGCTGCAGGGCCGCCTGGAAACCGGAGAGTCTGTCTCCGGTGAACACGACGGTATATGTCTCCCCGTACACTGCGGGAATGGAGACCTTTTCCGTAGTGGCGATCTCACTGGTGTCGCCCTCTCCGTAGGGGGAGAAATCCATCGCAAACTGGGAGAGATCCGTCCCCTCATCAAAATAGGAGGCCGGGAAGGTGAGGGTCAGGTCGGTATCCTCGGTAATCTCGCCGCCTGCCAGATCCGCCATGCCGCCCATGCCGGCTGTATCATCGCCCAGATAACAGGAATAGAAGATCTGGTAGATACCCGAGCTCTCGCAGACCACCCGCACGGTAAAGGAATCCTCCTCGCGGCCGCTGCCGCAGGCAGTAAGTCCCAGAATCAGCAGGACGGCCAGTACATAACCGGTCAGTTTCTTTGCCACAGGGGATTCCTCACTCCTGCCCTTTCAGCACAGCCAGAATCGCTTCAGCCGTGGGTGGGCAGCCTTTCACCGGGCAGGAGGCCCCGGAGCAGCAGCGGCCGATGCCGATGCCGTCCAGGCTCTGCCCCTGGAAAGCCTGACCGATATAGATGGGCGCAGTCACCCGGACACCGGAGCGCTTGGCGTTGTACAGAGCCCGGACCAAGCTGGCGTAGCAGGCGCTGCAGGCGGAGTCCTGGCGGACGTTTTTCGTGAGACTGGCTACGGTTCCGGAAGGGGCGGGATAGGAGGCGCTGGCCTCCGGTTCGTTGAGCTTTACAATGTCCGCCTCGCTGACGGCGGTACTGCCGCCGCCGAACTGCTCAGCCATTTTGATATAGGGGACCTGACTGAGATTGAGTCCCATGAGCATGCAGCCGTAAGCGTCGATCTGCACCGGGTCGGTGCCCAGATACATCCGGTTGGTGTAAATGGGGGTGCCGCCCTCCTCAAAGTTCAAATCCCCGCAGATACTGTCCACAATGGTGAGCTGGGGCTTGAGATAGGCGCCCAAGGCGGCAATGGGCTTCTGAAGCCCTTCGGAGTGGAAGCGGCGCTTCTCCTTGTCCGGCAGGCAGCCCTTGCAGTTTTTCAGCGCACAGGTCATGACGGTCTGACAATGCCCCTTCAGCACCGGAAGATTGATGAGAAAGTCTGTGTCCAGAGCCCGGCAGCAGATCTCCATGGGACGCATGGCGGTCTTAACGGTGCGGGTCTTGTCCCGCTTGAGGTCGTAGTAGGGGACGCCGTATTTCTTGCAGACCTTGTCATATCCGGCTACCCGGAAAGCCCGGCCGGTATCATCCCCCACCCAGGAGCCCTCAATGACGCTGATGTTGGTAAAACCGTGATTTTGCAGGTATTCCATACACCCGGAGAGCACACCGGCGTGGGTGGTCCCCCCCTCCTCCGGCCGGCCGGCCACCACCAGATTGGGTTTCAGCGCCACGCTGCCGCCCTTGGGGATCAGGTCCGCCACATGGGCGGCCTCCATCAGGGACATGGTCATTGCGTGGGCATCGCTGCCGTATATTTCAAAGATTTTTGCCATCCGATTCTCCTCCTTAATGGATTTGCTCCAGTATACCAGATCCTCGGGAAAAATTCAATGGAGGCGTGACCGCGCGGGGAGCAAAACCGACAAGGGATGAAGGGAAAAACAGGAGGGCAGATGGACAAAACGGCGATTTCCGTAAAAAGACGCAAAATACAATAAAAAAACGAAAAAAAGCCCTTGCATTCCACCAGCAAAAGGCGTATAACAAATTGGCAACTGCTTACATGCCACATGGATTTTGGGGGAGAATGCATGGATAAACATACGCTGACAAAGGACCGTATTACAGAGGGCGTCATCTGGAAGGAAATGCTGCTGTTTTTTATTCCCATTATGCTGGGCACCCTTCTCCAGCAGCTTTATAACGCCGCAGACGCCATTATCGTGGGCCAGGCGCTGGGTAAGGAGGCCTTGGCGGCGGTAGGCGGGTCGTCCACCAGTATCATCACGCTGCTGGTGAATTTCTTCGTGGCGCTGGCCTCCGGGGCATCGGTGGTGATCTCCCAGGCCTATGGCGCCGGCCGGGAGCGCCGGGTCCGTGAGGGGATCTATTGCTCGATGGTGCTGGCAGTGGTGTGCGGCGCTGTGCTGATGGTGTTGGGCGTGGTGAGCGCCCGGCCGCTGCTGGTGCTGCTCCATACCACCCCGGACACCATTGAAAGCTCTGCTGATTACCTTCAGGTCTATTTTCTCGGCATGATTCCAACCATGCTCTATAACATGGGCAGCGGGATCCTCCGAGCCATGGGGGATGCAAAAAAGCCGCTGATGTTCCTGGGTGTTTGCATTGTGGCCAATGTGGGACTTGACATGCTGTTTGTCATGGTCTTCCATTGGGGCGTAGTGGGCGCAGCGGCGGCTACTGCCTTGTCCCAGGTGATGTGCGCGGTGATGGTGCTTCTGGTATTGGGCCGCCTGCCCGAGAATCTGCGGCCGAAACTTCGCGGAGAGCGGTTTAACCGGCTGATTCTCTACCGGATGATCCAGATCGGCATTCCCGCAGGAATCCAATCCTCCATGTATAATATCGCCAACATGCTGGTGCAGTCTGCCATCAACAGCCTGGGCACCGATGCGATGGCCGGATGGACCGCTTACCGGAAGATTGACGATATCTACTGGCCCATCAGCAATGCCATCGGCATTGCGATTATGACCTTTGTCGGTCAGAACTATGGCGCGCGTAAGATGGACCGGGTGAAGGGCACCATCCGGGCGGGACTGGTAATGCATCTTATCGTTTCGGCAATTTTTTCTGTGCTGACCTGTTCGCTGCGCTATCCGCTGATCCGCCTGTTCAACGACGACCCGGCGGTGCTCCAGGTGGGGATGGAGGTCACTGTGATGACCTGCGCGTTCTATGTGCTCTTTTCCTGCACCGAGGTGTTTTCTGCCTCCATGCGCGGTGTGGGCAACGCGCTGAAGCCGGCAATTATCACCCTGTGCACCACCTGCGTGGTACGGGTGCTCTATCTGTGGCTGTATGGATTTGCGCATGCGTCCAATGGCGTCATCGCCTTCTGCTATCCTCTGACCTGGGGGATTTCCAGCGTAGCCTTTCTGCTGTACTATAAGTTCGGCCATTGGATGCCGAAAGGCGGGTTGTTGGACCGGCATCCTGTCGGCACAAACAAGTGAGGCCGGCGCTTTCCGCTGTTGGGAGGACAGACAGTCTCGCACGGCAGAGCCGAAATAGCCATGCAGGCAGTATAATATAGGGCGCCCAAGCTTATGCTTGGGCGCCCTTTTTCCCTTCAGAGGGTTGAGAAACTGGCTCAGGGGAACCGGGAAGAGACTGCTCGTCTGCCGGCGGATTCCAGGGGACCTTGGTGCCTACACAGCGGTGGATGGGGATTCCATCGGCGTAAAACTTGGCCTCATAGTCGGTCATAACGCCGCATGGGCCCTGACTGTGGAGATGGTCCGTGACAGCGCTGAGGGCATAGCCGGCCTGAGGAAACTCCTCCAAAGAAAATGAGAACAGGGGAGCGTTGTCGGTTTTGAAATGAATCTCGCCGCCCATTTTCAACACCTTGCGATACAGCAGGAGAAAGTTGCGGTGGGTCAGGCGGCGCTTGGCCTGCCGCTTGGGGGGCCAGGGATCGCAGAAGTTGATATAGATCCGGTCCACCTCGTCTTCCGCAAAGTAATTGGGAAGGGCGGCGGCATCCCCCACTACAAAAAACACATTCCTGAGCCCGGCGGCCATGGCTCGTTCCATTGCCACCACCAGGGCGTCGGCAACCCGCTCGATGGCGATAAACAGGATATCCGGTTCCGCCGCGGCGGTTTCCACCGTGAACCGACCTTTGCCGCAGCCCAGTTCCACCCGCAGTTCCCGGGCGCCAGGCAGCAGACTGCGCCAGTTCCCGCGCAGCAAAAAGCCGTCCTGCACGTGGACGGCGGCACAGCGCTCCATACGGGGGATCAGATTCTTTTTTTTGCGCATGCGCATGCGTGCGATCCTCCTGAAAATGATGATATTGTATTAACTTTATCACAGATCAGGGGAAAAGTAAATGCAGATTTAACAAAAAAAGGCATTGGCAAAAAAAGTTGTAAAAAGTGGAATGCTCTGCGTATTTTTTGGCGGATTACTTAAGAAATCTGACCATTGAAAGGACGGAGCAGCCGTGATACAATTATCCTGTTCTCTTATGCGTGGAGAAATGGAGATTAGAGAGAAAGGGCGCGAACAATATGCACGAGAGTTACCGCAATCCCCTGTGCAGCCGGTACGCCAGCCGTACTATGCAGCACATCTTTTCCGATGATTTCAAGTTTTCTACCTGGCGGAAGCTGTGGGTCGCCCTGGCCGAGAGTGAGCAGGAACTGGGCCTCCCCATTACCGATGCCCAGATCCGGCAGATGCGCGCCCATATTGATGACATTGACTACGACATGGCTGCGGCGGAGGAGAAGCGGGTCCGCCACGATGTAATGGCCCATGTTCACACCTTCGGCGCTTGCTGCCCGGACGCAAAGCCCATTATTCATCTGGGTGCTACCTCCTGCTTTGTGGGGGACAACACGGATATCATCCAGATGCGGGAGGGCCTGTGGCAGGTCCGCCGCCTGTTGGTGAATACTCTGGATGCCCTTGCGGAGTTTATGGAACAGTGGAAGGATCAGCCCACGCTGGCATTCACTCATTTCCAGGCGGCCCAGCCCACCACCGTTGGGAAGCGGGCCACGCTGTGGGCTCACGATCTTTTGATGGATCTGGAGCGGCTGAACTTCGAACTGGACCACCTGAAGCTTCGGGGCTGCAAGGGGACCACGGGCACCGGAGCCAGCTTCCTGGAGCTCTTCCATGGAGATGTGGAGAAAGTGCGTGAACTGGATCAGCGGGTAACGGAGAAAATGGGGTTTTCCGCGGCCTATCCGGTAACCGGGCAGACTTACAGCCGGAAGGTGGACTTCCAGGTTCTCGCGGTTCTCAGCGGGATCGCCCAGAGCGCGGCCAAATTTTCCAACGATATCCGGCTTCTCAGCCACCTGAAGGAGTTTGACGAGCCCTTTGAATCCGGCCAGATCGGCTCCAGTGCCATGGCTTATAAGCGCAACCCCATGCGCTCTGAGCGGATCGCTTCTCTGAGCCGGTATGTCATGTGCGACCTGCTCAATCCTTCCATCACTGCGGCGACCCAGTGGTTTGAGCGGACGCTGGACGACAGCGCCAACCGCCGGATCTCCATCCCAGAGGCGTTTTTGGCGGTGGACGCCATTCTGCAGCTCTACACAAATATTGTTACCGGCGGGACCCCCTATCCCAAGGTTATGGAGCGACACCTGAACGAGGAACTGCCGTTTATGGCCACGGAGAACATTATGATGGACTGCGTGGAGCGGGGCGGCGACCGCCAGGAGCTCCACGAGGCGATCCGCCAGCACTCGGTGGCCGTGGCCAAACAGATGAAACTGGAGGGCGGCAGCAACGACCTTCTGGACCGCATCGCCGCCGACGACCGCTTCCCAATGAGCAGGGAGGAGCTGGAGAGCCTGCTGGATGTCCACAAATTCACCGGCTGTGCCAAGGAGCAGACAGAGGACTTTTTGAAGAAGTGCGTCCGCCCGGTGCTGGAGGAGTATAAGGACCTGCTTGGGGCGGAAGTGTCCATTAATGTGTAAATCCGAACAACGATATTCATATTTCAGATAAAATTGGAGGAACAATCATGTTAACAGCCATCGTAGGCATCAACTGGGGCGACGAGGGCAAGGGCCGCATGGTGGACCTGCTCACCAGCCAGTACGACGTGGTGGTGCGCTATCAGGGCGGCGGCAATGCCGGTCATACTGTGGTCAATGAGCAGGGAAAGTTTGCGCTGCACCTGCTGCCTTCGGGGATCTTCCGCAAGGGCGTAGTGAATATCCTGGGCAACGGCGTGGCCCTCGACTGCGAGAGCCTGTGGACAGAGATGCAGGATGTGACAAGCAAGGGTGTGGCAATCACGCCGGAGAATCTGAAGATCAGCGACCGGGCTTCTCTGCTGCTGCCCTGGCACCGGGATTTGGACGGCCTGGAGGAAGCCCGCCTTGCCGACAAGAAGTACGGTTCCACCAAGCAGGGGATCGCTCCTTTCTACTCCGACAAGTACCAGAAGAAGACGGTTATGGCTGGAGAACTGCTCTACCCGGACAAGCTCTGGGAGCATCTGGAGGGGATCCTGGAGTGGAAGAACCTGATCCTGGAGCGGGTCTACGGCGCCAAGCCTTACACCATGGAGGATCTGCGGGCCTGGGTGGCGGACTACGGCGAGAAGATCAAGCCCTTCATCTGTGACACCGGCGCATTCCTGCGTCAGGCGCAGGACGAAGGGAAGAGCGTCCTCTTCGAGGCGCAGCTGGGTTCCCTGCGGGATCTGGATTACGGCATCTATCCCTACACCACCTCCTCCAACGCCATCGCCGCCTACGCACCGGTGGGCTCCGGCCTCCCCAGCGCCAAGCTGGACAACGTGGTGGGCGTGGTGAAGGCCTACTCCTCCTGCGTAGGGGAGGGCCCCTTTACCTGTGAGTGGTTCGGCGAGGAGGCGGAGAAGCTCCGGGAGGCCGGCGGCGAGTACGGCGCCAAGACCGGACGCCCCCGTCGGGTAGGCCCCATTGATATCGTGGCTACCCGTTATGGAGTCCAGTGCCAGGGAGCTACGGCTATCGCCCTGACCAAGATTGACGTGCTCAGCTATATGGATGAGATCCCCATCTGTGCCCACTATACACTCAACGGGGAGCAAATCGACTACTTCCCCTTCCCGGCGGTGCTTCCGGATGCCAAACCTGTTATGACGACCATGCCCGGCTGGAAGTGCGACATCTCCGGTGTGTGCAAGTGGGATGATCTGCCGCAGGCTGCCCGGGACTATGTGGAGTACATTGAGCGAGAGATCGGCTGTCCCATCCAGTATGTCTCTGTAGGCCCTGAGCGGGACGCCTATATCCAGCGCTTCTGATTTCCAAATCAGCGGATTGCAAAAAAAACAGGCCGCCGCACCAACAAGGTGCGGCGACCTGTTTCGTTTTTACGGAAGATCCCGATTGATATACTCGATGAACTGGTAGTCCAGGGCGCCGTCGCTGACGATGGGGCCGGAGCGGAGGATCTGCCAGACTGCTTTGGTGTCCAGATTGGGAAAGAACACATCACACTCCGGGCGAGCGTATACCCTGGTCAGGTAGCACAGCCGGCAGTAGGGAAGCATGGCGGCGTAGATCTCTCCGCCGCCGATGACCCAAACCTTGTCCGGGTCATCGCCGGCTGCAAGGTCCAGGGCATCCTGGAGGGAGTGGGCTACCTCCACACCCTCCCGGGAAAAGTCGGGGCTGCGGGTGATGACAATATTCCTCCGATTGGGAAGGGGCTTTCCCCCGGGCATGGAGTCCAGGGTCTTCCGCCCCATGATGACACAGCCGCCGCTGGTGAGGGAGCGGAATCGCTGCATGTCCTCCCTGATGTGGAAGAGCAGATCGCTGCCCTTGCCGATCCCCCAGTCCAGGCTGACAGCGGCAATGGCGTTCATATGGCCACCTCGATCTTCTCGTCAAAAGGCCAGGGGTCGTATCCTTCCAGCCGGAAGCTGTCCACAGTGAAATCGTAAAAGTTTTTTACTGACGGGTCAATCCAGAGTTTCGGCGCCGGTCGGGGCTGGCGCTGGATCAGGGCCTCCACAATCGGAATGTGCCGGTCGTAAATATGGCAGTCGGCAATGACGTGGACCAACTCTCCGGCCACAAGGCCGCTGACCTGGGCCATCATGTGGACCAGGACGGCGTACTGGCACACGTTCCAGTTGCTGGCGGTGAGCATGTCCTGGCTGCGCTGGTTGAGAATGGCGTTGAGAGTATTCCCGGTGACGTTGAAGGTCATGGAGTAGGCGCAGGGGTACAGGCCCATCTCGCTTAAGTCGTGGTGGTTGAAGAGGTTGGTGAGCATCCGGCGGCTGGCTGGATTTTCTTTTAGATCTTTCAGCACCCGATCTACCTGATCGTACCAGCCGTCGCTGTATTGGTGCTTAACACCCAATTGGTAGCCGTAGGCTTTGCCGATGGTGCCCTTTTCATCGGCCCAGGCATCCCACACATGGCTGTGGAGTTCGTGGATGTCATTGGATTTCTTTTGCCAGATCCACAGCAGTTCATCCACGCAGGACTTGAAATACGTCCGGCGCAGGGTCATGATGGGGAATTCTTTTTGCAGGTCATACCGGTTCACGACACCGAATTTCTTAATCGTGTGGGCAGGTGTGCCGTCCTCCCAGTGGGGGCGGACAGCCAGGGCGTTGTCTCGAAAGCCGTTGTCCAGAATGTCCCGGCAGACCGAGATAAAGACCTGGTCGGCGTAACTCATAGTCACATCCTCCTTGATGATGCAGGCGTTTTTCACAGTGTATCACAGAACGCCGGGAGAATCAATGCAAACAGAAACGCCGGACCGGCAGCCGCCGGCCCGGCGTTTTCAAAAGAGACGCTACTGTGCGGCACAGCAGATCAGTTCCACGCACTTGGGAACGCCGAGCAGGCCGCTGTCCAGGGTGATGCTGTAGTGCTCTGCACGCCCCCAGTCGCTGTGGGTATAAAAATTATAGTGATGCCTGCGGGCGCGGTCCCGCTTTTTCAGGATTGACTCGGCCTTCTCAGGGTCCAGGCCATGTTCCCGCACGGAGCGCTCGATTTTGAAGGGCATGGCAGAGTGGATAAATACGTCCAGCTTGTCCCTCCGCTCCTGGAGGATGTAGTCGGCGCAGCGCCCCACAATGACGCAGGGCTCTTTCTCGGCAATCTCATGGATCAAATCCGACTGCACAATGAACATTTGATCCTGGAGACTGCTCTGGCTGCGCAGAGAGGCCCCGGCAAAGCGCCCGCCATAGCCGATGATGTGGCCCAGGGAGCCGCTCTGGAAATACTCCCCATGGGCGGCAATGAACTCCGGTGCCAGTTTGGTCTTGGCAGCTACCATCTCCACGATCTCCTTGTCGTAAAAGGCGATCCCCAGCCGCTCTGCCACCAGCTTTCCAATGGTGTGTCCGCCGCTGCCGCACTCGCGGCCGATGGTGATGATCCGTTTTTCCATATGAGCCCCTCCGTTTCACATGTGATTAGTAGTAATATAGCACAAATTTGCAAAAGATGCAACGGGCAGAACAAGAAAAAATTGTGCAAAACAGCAAAATATATAGCGGAAGACGTATGGCAATAGACCCGGAAGAAATGAGGGAATAGATGCGAAAAAGTGGAAAAAGTTTCCCATCTGCGGTGTGCCGGCACCGGAAATTTCAGATTTGGAAGCGGCGGCCATGTCAGAGCATCCTCATTTTAGAAGTGCTCCGGCTGCTTTTTTTTTCGCGCTGCTGGGGACAGTAAAAAAGCCGTGGGGCACGCTGCGGCAAGATGGTGGAAAAGAGGTGATCAAATGGATGAAACAAGCAAAATTTGGAACATGGCGCCGGACGGCACTGGCCTTGCTTTTGTCGCTGACGGTTTTCGGAAGTGCTGACGCCAGCGCCAGTGAAGCGGTCCAGACGGCCGCAGGACTGCCTGAGACATTGATCCCTGTGGGCCATGCGGTGGGAATCAAACTCTTTTCTGACGGCGTTCTGGTGGTAGGACTCGCCGAGCTGGAAACGGCGGACGGCCAGGCGGCGCCGGCAAAAGACTGCGGGCTGAAAGTGGGAGACCTGATCCTTCAGGCCGGCGGTACAGAGATCCGGAGCACAGAGCATTTCCAGTCCTTGGTCCAGGAGGAAGCGGGCAGGCCGGTGATGCTCCAAATCAAGCGCGGGAGCAAGCTGATGGAGCTGGAGGCTGGGTGTATCCAGGATGAAAGCGGAGTCTGGCGGCTGGGCGCCTGGATTCGGGACAGCCTGGCCGGGATCGGGACGATGACCTTCTATGATCCAGCCAGCAATGTGTTCGGAACCCTGGGCCACGGCATCAACGATGTGGACACCGCTCTGCTGATGCCGCTGGAGGCGGGGGCCATCATGGATGCCACGGTGAAAGCGGTGAAGCGGGGGACTTCCGGCGAGCCAGGAGAGCTGAAGGGCAGTTTCAATCTGTCCGAAGACCGGGGGGAGTTGTATGCCAACACGGAATGCGGAGTGTTCGGTACCATGTCCCCCTGCGCCATCACGGAGCGTCCGGCAGTGCTGGTGGCTCAGCCGGAGGAGGTGGAAACCGGTCCGGCTACGATCCTCTCTAATATTCGCGGGGATGCGGTGGAGGAGTTTACCGTTGAGATCACACAGATCCGCAGCAGAACCGCGGATACTCAAAATTTGATTGTGGAGGTGACCGATCCGCGGCTGCTGGAGGAGACCGGCGGGATTGTCCAGGGAATGAGCGGCAGTCCGATCCTCCAGAACGGGAAACTGGTCGGGGCGGTGACCCACGTGATGGTGGACGACCCTGCCAGGGGCTACGGCATTTTTGTGACGCATATGCTGGAACAGGCGTACGCCGCGTCCGAGCTGCGTCCGGCATGAGCCGCCGGTCCTGCGACAAAATTCGACAAATATCGACAAAATTCAAAGAAAACTTGAAATGCGTCGAAAATATCGGGATATTTTTAGCGAAAACTTCCCAAATTCGACTTGAAAATCCTGTCCGATTATGCTAATTTATTGCCAAGGTCCTGAGAAACTTTCCGATTGCGCCGGAAGGGGGCGGAATTGGGAGGCCGGGGCAGAAATGAAGTAAAAGGATCGAGGGAGACATGGAGAACAAAATAGCTGTTGTGATTGCCGATGCAAGTGAAGAGTACCGCGGCATGTTGGCCGAGGCACTAGAAAAAACAGGAGAATTTCATGTGGTGGGGTTAGCTGGCGACGGGTTGGAGGCGGTCCGCGTTGTGAAAGAGACGAAACCGGACTTTCTGTTGCTGGAGTACGTGCTGCCGAATCTGGATGGGCTGGGCGTGATGGCCAGTCTGCGGGAAATGGGCGAGGAACGGCCCCATACCATTATGATCTCTGCGTTTGCAAGCCCACAGCTGTTGGCCGATGCCGGACAGATGGGCGTGGCATTCTTTTACTCCAAGCCTTGTGACGAGCAGTCTCTTTTCGAACGGATGCGCAGCATCCTGACCAATGCGGAGCCGGAACTACACGCGCCGGGACTTGAAACTCTGGTCACATCCATTATCCACGAAGTAGGCGTCCCGGCGCATATTAAAGGCTACCAGTATGTCCGCGAGGCGATTATGATCGCTGTGGAGGATATGGATGTGATCAATTCCGTTACCAAAGTTCTGTATCCGGAGGTTGCCAAGCGCTTCTCTACCACGCCTTCCCGGGTGGAGCGTGCCATCCGTCATGCCATCGAGGTGGCATGGGACCGGGGAGACCTGGAGACGCTGCAGAAGTTTTTTGGCTATACGGTTTCCAATTCCAAGGGCAAACCCACTAACTCGGAGTTCATTGCCATGATCTCTGACCGGATCCGGCTTCAGCGCCGGGCAAAGCGGGCAGGGGCGGGCGCGTGAGGAACTGCGACGGTAGCATTTGCAGGAGAAGGGGGAAATATCCGTCTCCGGCGGTCTGCGGAATCGGCAAAAGAGGTGGGCACCGGGATTCCCGGCGCCCATCTCTTTTGCCTTGGCAGCGAAATGCAATAAAAAATGTCCGGCAACCCTGCTGGACATAAAAATACTATTGACAAACAGGAGAAAACATGGTATCATAAGGCACTTATGTTTGATGGCAGGTGAATTGCCTTCCCCACCTACTATCGCAATGGTAGCACAATCTCCAAGGAAACGCAAGGGCAAAGTTTTGAAATATAACAACCCGGCCGGGCGTTTCAAAACGTGGGAGGGCCTGTGTTTTCAGCCGTTTTCGGTGAAAAACTGTGGAAAACATGGTGGAGAAAGTCGAAAACTTATGGAAACCAATGGGCCGGCCGTTCCGCCGTGTGGCAGGAGCGGAACGGCGGGAATCTTGAAGGAAAGGCAGATGAGGGTTTTGAACGCAAAGGACAAGAAATACGGCAAGACTGTGCGTAAGAACTTCGCCCGCTATGAGGAAGTCATGGAGATGCCCAATCTCCTGGCCATTCAGAAGAGTTCGTACAAGTGGTTCCTGGATACCGGGCTGCGGGAAGTGTTCGCGGATGTGGGCTGCATTACGGATAACGCCGGCATCCTGGAGCTGAGCTTCATTGATTACAAGATGGATGAGCCCCCCAAGTATGATGTGGAGGAGTGCAAGGCGCGGGACGTGAACTACGCCGCCCCGCTGAAGGTCAGCGTGCGCCTGCGCAACAAGGAGACCGAGGAGATCAAGGAGCAGGAGATCTTCATGGGAGATTTCCCCCTGATGACCGACGCGGGCACCTTTATCGTCAACGGCGCTGAGCGCGTGGTGGTCAGCCAGATCGTCCGCTCTCCCGGAATCTACTATGGCAAGGAGATTGATCCCAAGACGGACCTGCCTCTCCTGACCAGCACGGTGATCCCCGGCCGGGGCGCCTGGCTGGAGTATGAGACGGATACCAGCGAGATCTTCTGGGTTCGCATCGACAAAAACCGCAAGCTCCCCATCACCTGCCTGATCCGCGCCCTGGGTCTCAAGACCGACGCGGAGATTTTAGAGCGTTTCGGGGATGATCCACGGATTGTCGCCACCATGGAGAAGGATACCTGCAAGACTTATGAGGAGGCTCTGCTGGAGATTTACCGGCGCCTGCGCCCCGGCGAGCCCCCCACGGTGGACAGCGCCCAGACCCTGCTGGATAATCTGTTCTTTGATCCCCGGCGCTATGATCTGAGTACGGTCGGCCGCTATAAGTTCAACAAGAAGCTGGTGCTGTGGACCCGCTGCGCCGGCCATGCGCTTGTGGACGCGGTGGCCCATCCGGTCACCGGCGAGCTGCTCTATGAGGCGGGTCATGTCCTGACCCGGGATGAGGCCCGGGAACTGGATGCCATCGGCGTGGGCATGGTCAACATCGATGTGGACGGCACCAGTGTGAAGGTGTTCTCCAACAACATGTGCGACATGTCCCGGTATGTGGACTTCGACCCCCTGGCCGAGTGCGGCATCAAGGAGCGGGTCCGCCTGAGCGTACTGCAGGATCTGCTGAACCAGTATGAGGGGGAGGAGCTGAAGGAACAGATCCGCCTCCACAAGGATCAGTTGATCCCCAAGCATATCATCATTGATGATATTTTCGCTTCTATCAACTACATGAACGCCCTGGCCAGGAATCTGGCCACCAAGGACGATATTGACCACCTGGGTAACCGGCGCCTGCGCAGCGTGGGTGAACTGCTGCAAAACCAGTTCCGCATCGGCTTTAGTCGTATGGAGCGGGTGATCCGGGAGCGCATGACCATCCAGGATCTGGACATTGTCACTCCCCAGAGCCTGATTAATATCCGCCCGGTGACTGCCGCCATTAAGGAGTTCTTCGGCTCCAGCCCGCTCAGTCAGTTCATGGACCAGACCAACCCCCTGGCAGAGCTGACCCATAAGCGCCGCCTTTCCGCCCTGGGCCCCGGCGGCCTCTCCCGCGAGCGGGCCAACATGGATGTGCGAGACGTCCACTACAGCCATTACGGCCGTATGTGCCCCATTGAAACCCCTGAAGGACCCAACATCGGTCTGATTTCCTATCTTGCCACCTATGCCCGGATCAACGAGTATGGCTTCATCGAGGCGCCATACCGGGCTGTGGACCACGAGACCGGCAAGATCAGCGATGAGGTTACCTATATGACCGCCGACGTGGAGGACCAGTACATTGTGGCCCAGGCTGCCGAGCCGGTGGACGAAAACGGGTGCCTCCTGAACGAGCGTATCACCTGCCGTCATCGGGATGAGATTATTGAGGTGGAGCGCAGCAAGGTGGACTATGTGGATATCTCGCCCCGGATGATGGTATCCATCGCCACTGCAATGATTCCCTTCCTCCCCAACGACGACGCCAACCGCGCCCTGATGGGCGCCAACATGCAGCGCCAGGCGGTGCCCCTGCTGCGGCCGGAGGCACCCATCATCGGTACCGGAATGGAGCACAAGATCTGCATCGACTCCGAGATCGCCGTCCTGGCAGAGGGAGAGGGTACTGTTACCTATGTGGATGCCCGGCATATCACGGTTCAGTACGACAGCGGCGAGACCAAGGACTACAAGCTGACCAAGTTCCTCCGCTCCAACCACGGCACCTGTATCAACCAGCGGCCCATCGTATCCGTGGGTGAGCGGGTCCACGGCAAGCGCATTGGAGAGGACGGCGAGGTAGAGGATCCCACGGTCCTGGCTGATGGACCGGCCACCGATCAGGGTGAGATCGCCCTGGGCCGGAACATTCTGGTAGGATTTATGACCTGGGAAGGCTATAACTACGAGGACGCCGTGCTCCTGAACGAGCGTATGGTCCGGGAGGACGTGTATACCTCCATTCATATTGAAGAGTACGAGATCGACGCGCGGGATACGAAGCTGGGACCCGAGGAGATTACCCGTGATATCCCCAACGTAGGCGAGGATGCCTTGAAGGATCTGGACGAACGGGGCATTATCCGGATCGGTGCCGAGGTCCGTGCCGGCGATATCCTGGTTGGCAAGGTTACGCCCAAGGGCGAGACGGATCTCACCGCCGAGGAGCGGTTGCTCCGAGCCATTTTCGGTGAGAAGGCCCGGGAGGTCCGGGACACCTCGCTGAAGGTGCCCCACGGCGAGAGCGGCATCATCGTGGATGCCAAGGTATTTACCCGTGAGGCCGGGGATGAGCTGGGCCCCGGCGTCAACCAGGTGGTCCGGGTCTATATCGCCCAGAAGCGCAAAATCAGCGTGGGCGATAAGATGGCCGGCCGCCACGGCAACAAGGGCGTTGTCTCCCGGATCCTGCCTCAGGAGGATATGCCGTTCCTGCCTGACGGCACCCCGCTGGACATCGTTTTGAACCCCCTGGGCGTGCCCAGCCGTATGAACATCGGCCAGGTGCTGGAGGTCCACCTGGGCTACGCTGCCAAGCACCTTGGCTGGAAGGTGGCCACCCCCATTTTCGACGGTGCCAATGAAAAGGATATCGAGGAGGCCCTGCAGCTGGCGGGCCTGGATCCAGAGGGCAAGAGTTGGCTCTACGACGGGCGTACCGGCGAGCGGTTTGACAACAAGGTCACTGTAGGCTATGTGTACTTCCTCAAGCTCCACCACCTGGTGGACGACAAGATCCACGCTCGCTCCACCGGCCCCTACTCTCTGGTGACCCAGCAGCCCCTGGGCGGCAAGGCACAGTTTGGTGGCCAGCGTTTCGGCGAGATGGAAGTTTGGGCTCTGGAGGCTTACGGCGCGTCCTACACCCTCCAGGAGATCCTCACCGTCAAGTCTGACGATGTCACCGGCCGTGTCAAGACCTACGAGGCCATTGTCAAGGGGCACAATGTGCCCACCCCCGGCGTGCCGGAATCCTTCAAGGTGCTGGTCAAGGAACTCCAGGCTCTGTGTCTGGACATCCAGGTGCTGGATAAGGATGGCAATGTCATTGAACTCAAGGATGACGACGATGATGCCATGACCACATTTAACCTCTCCCGCATGGATGCCGACCGGGAGCGGGAGATGTACAGCAATCTGTCCGAGGACGCGGATTTTGAACGCTCCGGATACGGGATCAAGGATGCCGAGACCGGCGAGGATGTCTTCTCTGCTGAGGACAGCGACGACGATTTTGCCGGTGACGAGGATCTGGACGACGGCATGGACGACGCCGGCGATGATGAATTTTAATGGGAGGAGAAGCAGAAAACTATGAGTTACGCAACTTTTGACGCTATCAAAATCGGGATCGCTTCTCCTGAAATGATCCGGGAGTGGTCCTATGGCGAGGTCAAGAAGCCGGAGACCATCAACTACCGCACCCTCAAGCCCGAGCGGGACGGCCTGTTTTGCGAGCGCATTTTTGGGCCTACCAAGGACTGGGAGTGCCACTGCGGAAAGTACAAGAAGATCCGCTATAAGGGAAAGATCTGTGACCGCTGCGGCGTGGAAGTTACCCGCTCCAAGGTGCGCCGCGAGCGCATGGGCCACATTGAGCTGGCCACCCCGGTTTCTCACATCTGGTATTTTAAGGGGATTCCCTCGCGGATGGGGCTGCTGCTGGATATCAGCCCGCGGATTCTGGAGAAGGTGCTCTACTTTGCCAACTATATTGTTACCGATCCCGGCGAGACCCCGCTGATGCGCAATCAGATCCTCTCGGAAAAAGAGTATCGGGATATGCGGGAGAAGTACGAGGATGACTTTGATGCCGGCATGGGCGCCGAGGCGGTGAAGAAGCTTCTGCAGCAGATCGATCTGGAGAGCCTCTCCACCCAGCTCCACGCCGAACTCAAGGGCGCCAGCGGCCAGAAGAAAGCCCGCATCGTCAAGCGCCTGGAGGTGGTGGACGCTTTCCGCATCTCCGGCAACAAGCCCGAGTGGATGATCATTGACGTGCTGCCGGTGATCCCCCCGGAGATCCGGCCCATGGTTCAGCTGGACGGCGGCCGTTTCGCCACCAGCGACCTCAACGACCTGTACCGCCGGGTCATCAACCGCAACAACCGCTTGAAGCGTTTGATCCAGCTCAATGCCCCTGACATCATTGTCCGCAACGAGAAGCGGATGCTGCAGGAGGCGGTGGACGCCCTGATTGACAACGGCCGCCGCGGCCGGGCTGTCACCGGCGCCAACAACCGGGCCCTCAAGTCCCTCTCCGACATGCTCAAGGGCAAGCAGGGCCGGTTCCGCCAGAACCTGCTGGGCAAGCGCGTGGACTACTCCGGCCGCAGCGTTATCGTGGTAGGCCCTGAGCTGAAGATCTACCAGTGCGGCCTGCCCAAGGAGATGGCTCTGGAGCTGTTCCGCCCCTTCATCATGAAGAAACTGGTGGAGGACGACAGCGCCAAGAACATCAAGTCTGCCAAGAAAATGGTGGACAAGGGGGAGGCCGCCGTGTGGGATGCCCTGGATGTGGTGATCAAGGATCACCCCGTCATGCTCAACCGTGCGCCTACCCTGCACCGTCTGGGCATCCAGGCCTTTGAGCCGGTGCTGGTGGAGGGCCGGGCCATCAAGCTCCACCCCCTGACCTGTACCGCCTTTAACGCCGACTTCGACGGTGACCAGATGGCTGTCCATGTCCCCCTGTCTGCCGAGGCCCAGGCCGAGGCGCGGATTCTGATGCTCTCCGCTAATAACCTCCTGCGGCCCCAGGACGGCGGCCCCGTTACCGTGCCCTCTCAGGATATGGTGCTGGGCTCCTACTACCTGACCATGGAGCGCTTTGAGAGCGGCATGTCCCAGATGGACACCGAAGACGGCACCTGGGATGAGAATATCCCCAAGGAGCTGTGCCACCAGAGCTACGAGAATCTCAGCGAGGAGGAGAAGGCCAAGGTGCACCTGCGGGTGTACCGGGACGAGGACGAGGTGATGCTGGCCTATGATGACCACATTATCGGCATCCACTCCCCGATCAAGGTCCGCCGCAGCGCGGAGCTCAACGGCCAGACCTATACCAAGCTGGTGGACGCCACAGTGGGGCGGATTATCTTCAACCGCAATGTGCCTCAGGATCTGGGCTTTACCGACCGCACAGACCCGGAGAAGATCTGCGACTACGAGATCAGCTTCATCTGCGGCAAAAAAGAGCTGGGTCAGATCGTGGACCGCACTATCCGCAAGCACGGATTCACCGTGGCCAGCGAGGTGCTGGACAATATCAAGGCTACCGGCTATAAGTATTCCACCCGGGGCGCCATTACCATTTCCATTTCCGATATGTCTGTCCCCGCCAAGAAGTATGAGCTGATTCATGATACAGAGCAGCGGGTAGTGGAGATCGAGGATAACTACAATATGGGCTTCATCACCGAGGATGAGCGCTACCGCGCGGTGGTCAAAGAGTGGGAGAAAACCACCGACGACGTGACCAAGGCCCTGCAAGACAACCTTGATAGATTCAATCCTATCTATATGATGGCTGATTCCGGCGCGCGTGGTTCGATGAAGCAGATCCGCCAGCTGGCGGGCATGCGCGGCCTGATGGCCAACACTGCCGGCCGCACCATTGAGATCCCCATCAAGTCCAACTTCCGTGAAGGCCTGAGTGTGCTGGAGTACTTTGTCTCCAGCCGAGGCGCCCGAAAGGGTCTGGCAGATACGGCACTTCGTACTGCAGACTCCGGTTATCTGACCCGCCGCATGGTGGATGTGTGTCAGGATGTGATTATCCGGGAGGATGACTGCGGTGTGGATACCGGCATCTGGGTGGAGGAGATCAGCGAGAACGGGCAGGTGATCGAGAAGTTCTCCGATCGGATTCAGGGCCGCTATCCAGTCCACGACATCTGCGACCCGGCCACTGGTGAGGTGCTGGTCTCCAGCGACAAGATGATGGACGAGAATGACGCCAGACTGCTGGAGGAGCGCGGCATCCACCGGGTGGAGATCCGCACGGTGCTGACTTGCCGGGCCAAGAGCGGCGTGTGTGCCAAGTGTTACGGAAAGAACCTGGCTTCCGGCAACCGGGTGGGGCCCGGCGAGGCAGTCGGGATCATTGCAGCCCAGTCTATCGGTGAGCCTGGTACTCAGCTGACCATGCGTACGTTCCACACCGGCGGCGTGGCCGGCGGGGACATCACACAAGGTCTTCCCCGTGTTGAGGAGCTGTTTGAGGCCCGCAAGCCCAAGAAGATGGCGACCCTCAGTGAGATCGGCGGCAAAGTCCGTTTTGAAGAGGCTGTTAAGGGCAGCCTCCTGAATATCGTCATCACCGCTGACGACGGCGATACGCGGACCTACTCCGTGCCCCACACTGGCCTGCGGGTCCAGGATGGCGATATCATTGAAAAGGGTACCCAACTCCAGGAAGGTGCCCTGAATCCCCACGATGTGCTGCGCATCCGCGGCGCCAGCGCGGTACACAACTATCTCATTCAGGAGGTCCTGCGCGTGTACCGTCAGCAGGGCGTGGACATCAACGATAAGCATATCGAGGTCATTGTCCGCCAGATGATGCGCAAGGCCCGGGTGGAGGATGCCGGCGATACCGATCTGCTCAGCGGCGCCATGGTGGATGTTCTAAAGCTCTATGAGGCCAACGAGGAGATTCGCCGGCGCAATGCGGCTGGTGAGCGCCAGGAGAACGGTGAGCCTCTGCGGGAGGCGGAGGCTACGCAGCTGCTTATGGGTATCACCAAGGCATCTCTTGCCACGGATTCCTTCTTGTCGGCGGCCTCTTTCCAGGAGACCACCAAGGTTCTTACCGAGGCGGCCATTCAGGGTAAGGTGGATCATCTCCACGGTTTGAAGGAAAACGTGATCATCGGTAAGCTGATTCCTGCCGGTGCCGGCTTGGACGCCTACCGGGAGCTGGCTGAGAAGGTCGTTCCCGATGCGGAAAGCGCAGAGCCCGTCCAGGAAGAGGTGCTTGGGGCTCTGGTGCAGGAGGAAGCAGAGGAGAAGATTTCCGATGCTTCTGCCGAACCGGATGAGATCTGAGACAGGCAGAGACTAGATCAACAGCTAAAAAGAGAAGCAGGTCTTGCCGCTTGTGCAAGACCTGCTTCTTCTGATCAGAGCAGAGGAGAAGACCGCCGGAATCCCGGCGGTCTTCTCCTTAATGTTTAATGCAGGCGGGACCCGCTTGGGATCAGGACTGCTTCTTCATAGCCTCTTTGAGTGCAATGGACAGCTGATCCGGGCAGGACGTCTCCTTGTAGCCGCACTTCACGCCCTCCATTTTCTGGATGGCCTCCTCCACGGGCATGCCCTGGATGAGACGGGAAATCCCCTGAAGGTTGCCGCTGCACCCCCCCAGAATCTCCACGGAGCGGATAATGCCGTCCTCCACGTCCACTTTCATCTTCCGGGAGCAGACGCCCTTGGGTGTATACGTATAGGTCATCATCGACCCTCCTTTGCTGCATCTTATTTTTCAGCATAACATCATATCACACCCCGCTATAAAAGTCCAGAGGAAATCCCCTGCACCAGCATACGGATGTCGGCATAGACTAAAGCGAGCAGGAGTGTGAAGTACCTATGGCCTATTCAGACCGAGAGCTTTTGGCAAGGCTCATCCAATGCGAGGCGGGCGGCGAGGGCAACGTCGGCATGGCGGCGGTAGCCAGTGTGGTCATGAACCGGGTCAATGCCGCCGGCGGGGAGTATGCCCGGATCGGGCAGGGAAGCATCCGCAATATTATTTTTCAACCGGGGCAATTTGTCTGCGCCAGCGAGACAGAAAACGGGGCCTACAACCCGCAGAACATATACAACATGCGCCCGGAGGAGATCCATTACCAGATCGCCGACTGGGCCATGAACGGCGGCCGTGTGCCGGATGTGGCCCAGTCTCTCTGGTTTTACAACCCGTTCAGCACACACTGCCGCCCGAATTTTCCCAGCGGCGTCGGCTATCTCCAGACCCGGATCGGAGATCACTGCTTCTATAACCCGACAGACGCCTACTATCAGACTTGAGAAGGAGCGTGTTCGATCCTATGGCACAAAACAATAGCAATCCGATGAATCAGGGGACAACAATTCCTGACTGGAGTCGGGAAATCCGGTACCCGGACGTCCCCAGTCGGCACGTTACAGTGACCAATATACCAGCTGAAACCAATCCAAACCATGTTACCTACCAGGAGATCCGCGGCGATAGTCTCAACAGCACGCCCCGGATGGGGGGGACACTGGATATGCGGAACCCGCTGGGGCAGGAAGCGATGCAGAACCCCATGAGCAATGCAGAAGCATACCAGGGCTCCCTGCGAAGCCTGCTGTCACGGAATCTGGGGTACTATGTGGTTGCAATTTTCCAGGTGGGAACACAGAGTACCGTCTCTGTCCCCGGTATTTTATTCACGGTGGGAAATGACTACATCATTCTTTATCAGCCGAACAAGGACCGCTATGTAATGGGGGATCTGTATGCACTGAAGTTCGTGGAGTTCCATGAGACGCAAAGTGTCCCGCGGTTCGATGTTGAGCAGCAGCTGGAGGCAATCGAGCAGCTGAAAGAGTAAGCGCATTGCGCCAAAAAACTTCCCCCACATCTTAAATGTGGGGGAAGTTTTTTCCTGTCAATGCCTGCGTCCGCGGTAGCGGCGGTTTGCACCGCCATGGGTAACTTTTCCGTAGCGGCGGTTGCGGCGCATGGGGGAGCGCAGCCAGAGCACCGCCAGCACCACAATGATCACAAGGACCACCGCGACGATACGAACGCTTTTCCGCGAGAGGAAGTCCAGGGCGTTGCGCCGGAATACCAACAGCCGGGAGGCTTCTACATTGTTAGAGGCCAGCAGGGGGACGGTAGCATATACGGTATCTCCATAGGAGAGGGTGATCTCGCCCAGCACATCTCCTTCCGTGATGGGTGCATCTACCACCCGGGAGGGGAATGTGGTGGAGCGCTGCAGATCCTCAGCCGTCAGGTTATTGGGCAGCAGTCGCTCCACATCATAGGCGGGCTGCAATGTGATGTGATCCACGCTGGAAAGGGCAACCTCCAGTTCCGCCACCGGTTCCGCAGTCTCCAGAATGGTACGCCGGGTGAAGTTGTCAAAGCCCCAGTTGAAGAGCCGGATCGTCTCATAGAAGCTCATGACCCGATAACTGCCATCCTCGAGCTCAATCCGCTCTGCTCCCAGTACAACACTGAGGAGGCTGCGCCCGTTTTTCGCCGCACTGGCGATGAGACAGTAACCGGCATTAGAGGTGTTCCCGGTTTTGATGCCGTTGGCGGCGCTGTAGACATAGTCGGCATTCCGGTAGCCGTTAAGCAGATAGTTGGTGGTATAATAGATCCGGCGGTCGCTGAGGTTGGTAGCCGGTACTTCGAAGCGCCCGGTGGCCACAATGGTATTGAAGCTTTCAAATTCCCTGGCAGCCCGGGTGATGAGATACAGATCCCAGGCGGTGCTGTAGTGCTGGTCGTCATGGTAGCCGTGTGGGTTGGCAAAGTGGGTATCCGCGCAGCCCAGTTCCTCCGCTCGCTGATTCATACGCTCCACAAAGGCGTCGATGGAGCCGGATACAGCCTCGGCCAGGACATTGCATGCGTCGGCGGCAGAGACCACCAGAATGCAGTAAAGCAACTGTTCCACTGTCATCTGCTCCCCCTCCAGCATGCCGGCGGTGCTGGCGTCGTAAGGAAGATCCACAGCGGAGGCGGAGGCGGTCAGCACCTGATCCATGGCGAGCTGTCCGGCCTCAATGGCTTCCAGCGTCAGCAGGGCAGTCATTACCTTGGTAAGGCTGGCGGGATAGAGCTGCTCATGGATGTTCAGCTCGTATAGGATCTCGTCGGTAGTGGGGTCGATCAGCAGGGCTGCTTTGGCATCAATCTCGATATCAGGAATCGGCTCGGGCTCCTCCGTGTCTGCATCTGCGGCGATAGCTGCCGGAGACAAAACGGAGGTGAGCAGAATGAGAAGAACGAAAAAAAAGGAAAGAAAACGGCGATTTTTCATGGCATGCTCCGTATATGTATGGTATACTATAACAATAAAGCTGATCACAGGATCAGACATGAAACAGCGTGTCTACCGTTCAGTATAGCAAAAATTTATCGGGAGTTCAACTATAACTGTGAAAATCGGTCGTTTTTTGACGAAAACAGAATGGGGCCTTCTGGTGTTGACGGGACTGTTTCTGGCAATGATGGTTTCCTGGATCCAGCAGACAGACGCGCCAGGAAATGCGGGGAGCTACACGCTCCGCACCCAGGAGAGAGCGGCGCAAGAGACCGTTGTGCCGGAATCTGCACTGCCGGTGAACATCAACACCGCCACGGCGGAGGAGTTGGATGTTCTTCCGGGGATCGGTCCGGCGTTGGCGGAGAGGATTATCGCCTATCGTGAAGCACACGGACCCTTTGCTGCGCCGGAAGATCTGCTGGAGGTCAAGGGGATTGGTGAGGCGGTGCTGGACGGTCTGCGGGATCAAATTGTTTTGGAGGATACAGCGGAATGAAAATATTGGTAGTGGATGACGAGCAGCTCCTGGTCAAGGGGATTAAGTTCAATCTGGAAAACGAGGGCTACCAGGTGGAAACTGCTTTTGACGGCAAGACCGCCCTGGACCTGGCACGGAATAACAACTATGACCTCATCATCCTGGATCTCATGATGCCGGAGATCGACGGGCTGGAGTGCTGCATGAAGATCCGGGAATTTTCCAATGTGCCCATTATTATGCTCACTGCCCGCAGCGAGGACGCCGACAAAATTATCGGATTCGAGTGCGGAGCAGACGACTACATTACAAAGCCATTCAACATCCTGGAACTAAAAGCGCGCATCCGGGCCATGCTGCGCCGCGCTGGCGGCGGACAAGCCCGGCAGGACAGCACCATCACCATCGGCAGCCTGACGCTGGATACGGACCAGCGGATCGCGCTGCGCCATGGGGAGCCGGTAGAGCTGACAGCCAAGGAGTACGATCTGATTGAACTGCTGATGAAGAATCCCCGGCGGGTTTACAGCCGGGAAAATCTGATGAACGTGGTGTGGGGTTACTCCTATGCCGGAGATTACCGGACAGTGGATGTCCATATCCGGCGGCTGCGGGAGAAACTGGAGGATAACCCGGCCGAGCCGGCCTATATTATGACCAAATGGGGAGTGGGCTACTATTTTAAGGGGTAAGATGAGCCTGCAGCTGAAAATAGGCGTCAGTTACATCCTGGTGATTCTGGGCGTGCTGATCCTGCTGAATACCTATCCGCTGATTCGGGCGCGGGACATGATTTTTTCCACCAAAAGCAGCGCTCTTCTGGGCAGCGCCGACACCATGGCTGCGGCCTTGGCAGGGCTGGACACCCTGACAGAGGAGAATGTGACCCAGGCGCTCTCGGTGGGGGAGTTTGGCGCTGTGTCCCGTGCTATCATCACCGATGCTTCCGGAAAGATCCTGTATGATACCCGCGAAGTAGGCAACGCCACGGGGTATTACGCCTTCTATACCGAGCTGGTCCAGGCGTTGGAGGGAAACGACGCGGCCTATGCTTCCTACCGCGAGGGGGCGTTTCGCTCCCGTGCGGCGGTGCCGGTGGTCTATCGGAATGAGATTATCGGCGCAGTGTTTGTCTATGAGTATGATGTGGAGCAGGCGGAGCTGCTGCAGAACATGCAGATGAACCTGTTAAGCATTTCTGCGGGGATCGGTGCGGCGGTGCTGACGCTGTCGATTCTGCTCAGCAAATTGTTGACCGCCCGGATTGAGGAATTGCTGACAGCGATCCGGGGTGTACGGGAGGGGGCCTACAACTATCGAGCTGCTGTGGGCGGACATGACGAGATTGCCCAGATTGCCGACGAGTTCAACGACCTCACCGGCCGTCTTCAGGTGACGGAGGAGGCCCGGCGCCGTTTTGTCTCCGATGCTTCCCATGAACTCAAGACCCCGCTGTCCACCATACGCTTGCTCTCGGATTCCATCCTCCAGGCCGAGCACATGGACGCGGATATGGTTCGGGAATTTGTCAGGGACATTGGCCAGGAAGCTGAGCGCCTGACGAATATTACCGAGGACCTGCTGCGCCTGACCCGCCTGGACAGCGGAGTGGTGGAGGAAGCGGTGCCGGTGGAGGTGTGGCCGGTGGTGCAGGCGGTGTGCCGTTCCCTGCGTCTGCTGGCTGACGATAAGCACATTGCCCTGGAGCTGAGCGTTGAGCAGCCCTGCTGGGTTCGGGCTACCAAGGGCGAGATCCATCAGGTGATCTACAATCTGGTGGAAAACGCCATCAAGTACAACACTGACGGCGGCTTTGTGCGGGTGCTGCTCTCAGCGGATGATACGTCCGCCTATATCACCGTGGAGGACAACGGAATCGGCATCCCGGACGAGGATCTGGATCACGTATTCGAGCGGTTTTATCGGGTGGACAAGGCCCGCTCCCGGGCTGCCGGCGGGACGGGGCTGGGGCTCTCCATTGTCCGGGATACGGTCCGCCGCCGGGGCGGCAGGATTCAGGCCGACCACCGGGTGGGAGGCGGCACCGTCTTCACCATTGAAATGCCCAGGGCGGAGGAGGAGCAGCCATGAGGAAATGGATGGGACTGCTGCTGGCGGCACTGCTGGTCCTCGGTGCGGCTGGCTGCGTCGCGGCCCAGCCGGAGAAAGAGACGGGCTATCAAATCTATCAGCTGGCTAATCCCCAGAGTGCCGCTGGGGCGGATGCCATTACTGCCGTGCTCACAGCGCTGCCCGTGGCGGAGGACGCTCCCCTGGAGGAGAGGGCACAGGCAATCGTAGAGGCGGTCCTGGATACCGGAGGAGTTTGGGAGGAAATTGAGCTGCGGAGCGTTGTGATTCAGGGACACCGGGCTTATGTGGACTTGAGTCGCCGCTATGGGAGCCTCACAGGCATTCAGCTGAGTCTGGCCGACTACTGCATCACGCTGTCCCTGACGCAGCTGGAGGAACTCTCTTCGGTGACCATTACCGCCGGCGGGCAGGAACTGCCCTACCGAACCAGCCAGGTGCTTATGGAGCAGGATGTGCTGCTGAGCACCATGGATGATGTGATCGAGACGGTGAGCGTCAGTCTGTATTTTGCCGATGAGGACGGGCAGTTGACTGCCGAGCAGCGGACGCTGGAGGTATACGAGGGGGAGACCCTGGCGGAGAGTACGATGAGGGCGCTGCTGGAGGGTCCGCAAGAGCGAGAACTCCACGCCATCATTCCGGACGGCTTCCAAATCAACAGTGTACGGGTAGAGGAAGGTGTCTGTATCCTCAGCTTACCGTCCAGTGCACTGGAGCTGCTGCCGGAGGAGACGGAGGCGCAGGAGCAGATTCTTCTGTCCATTGCAAAGACGATCTATAGTTGGGGCACTGTGGATGAGATCCAATTGTTAGTGGATGGGGAACCCAGCAGCTTCTTCGGACAGGTGTCCATGGATGAGGTGCAATTCCGCCCGGTGGAAGAGACAGAATAAGGAGTTTCTGTAAAAGAGCGGAGGGAAAAAGACGGGTGCCGGTCAAAGCTGCGCTTTGACCGGCACCCGTTTGTCAAAAGGGAGAGAACTGCCTGCCCCATAGATTTTTGCGCAAAAGAGGGTCAGGGGTTGCACTGGCCGCAGGGGGTGTACCCCTGGTCAATGAGATCCTGACGGCTGCCGGTATAGGTCTCCTTGTTCTTCTCACTCATGTTGGCCGCCCCTGGACAGTCGGTATTGTGGAACTTGTGGGAGTTGGTGTTGAGGATATAAGTGGTATTCCCGTCCGGTTCGGAAGAGGTGCCTGGATCGTCAGCGGAGTCGCCCGATGCCGGAGGCTGTTCCTCCTCCCAGCTTTCACCGGTAGCGTAGTCGATGGTGATTCCGGGCTGGACATTGTACACATACACGTTAAAGCACACGCCCTCTCCGCCATCCTCAACAGAGAGCGCCTCCATCTGAACGCCTCGGGCCACCAGTTCGCTGCCTTCGAAAATGGGAGTTACCCGATAAAGAACATGGTTCTCCGTCTCCTGGACGTAATCGGCCACAAGATTTTCGAAGGGGAGCATCCCCTCTACATTCATGTACCGGGTACCTGTGATCAGATTTTCCTCGTTGGCATTTTCTCCCGTGAGCTGGAAGCCGATCAGATGGCATCGGTTGTAGAGGTACTGCCCGTCGTACTCCCGGTTGACCCAGCCGGAGGGAGTCACATCGCTGATGCTCTCCCGGTCTTCGACGGGCATCAGATCCACGCCGATGTTTGCAACAGCGACACCACACCGCCCCAGCAGATCCAGGGGACTGTAGGATTCGAAGGAGTCGGTGACCATATCTTCCGGTGAGAAATCGGGTTCGTTGTCCGCGAGAATCACATAGGGGCTTCCGGAATAAGCGGGGATCTCCTCCAGCGTGGCGGCGGAGGGTTGATTGCCGTCCGGGCAGCCGGAGAGAAGGATACAGCACACAAGAAAAACAGGCAGCAGGATTTTTTTACAAAGTTTCATGCAGATAGACCTCCTTGGTGATAACGGGGTGAGAGGAACCGGGGAACTCCTCCCTGCATTTCAGGACCCAGGAGATCGCGTCCAGCCGGAGGTCCAGAACGGTGTCCGCTGGGTAATCCCGGTTCCAGCGGTAGAGGATCAGCTGCTCGATCCGGTTCAGCCATGGGGTGAGAGGCAGCCCCTCTACAAAACAGACCTCGCCCCAGCCGGCTTTGGCCAGAAAATCTTCATCCACACATACCGCCTGCCCCGGCGGAAGGTCCTGTTGGAACTGCCGGAAGGAATAACTGTTCATCCACAGCTTGCGCCCTGCCAGCGCCGCCAGGATGTGGAGGCGGAGGAGACGGTCTCGGCTCTGACGACGACCATGGAACAGCGTCCCATTGCGGTTGTCTACACATTGGATCACAATCACGAAGAAATCCTCCTGGAAGACAAAGACGCCCCCGTCCTGTAGACGGGGGCGCGGCGTGGCGAGATTACTCCACAGGGCAGACATTGGCAGCCCGGAGCTTGCCGTTGCGCTCGTCCGGCTCCACCTCATAGGTGACCTTCTGGCCCTCGCTCAGTGTGCGGAAGCCCGTGGTCTGGATGGCGGAAAAGTGAACGAACACGTCGCCGCTTCCGTCGTCGTTGGAGATGAAGCCGTAGCCCTTGTCGTTGTTGAACCACTTGACAGTGCCTTGCATGGTGTAGTGCCTCCTTGAAAAATTAAAAATGGCGTATTCCTCTGCAACAAAAAAGCTGCGGGCATGTAAATCGAAATGGGAAATTGATTTACAGCCTTGCAGCGATCAATTCGTACATTTAGAACACATCGTATTCAGTATAGTCCCCGGAGTAGGAAATGTCAAGTAAAATTCCTGCGGGAAGGCCGCGGTGTGGAAGCGGTCTTTGGAGCGCCAAAAACCAATCTGTCCAGGACCCCGCGCCGGCGCGGAGCCCTGGACGTGACTATTCTTTCTGCAGCAGACGCGCCAGATCTGCCGGCAGTGCCGCCTGAAACGACAGCTGTCTCCCTGTCACCGGGTGGCGGAAGGTCAGCCCCCAGGCATGGAGGGCGGGACGGGAAATGAGACTATGGTCCTCCGTGCCATAGAGCCAGTCGCCGGCCAGCGGACAGCCGATCGCGGCCATATGGAGGCGCAGCTGATGGGTACGGCCTGTTTTGGGCAGCAGACGCAGCAGCGTCAGCCCGCCGACGGTCTCCATCGTTTCATAAACGGTTACAGCAGGGGCACCATCGGCACGGATACACCGCTGGATTGCCGAACCCTCCGCCCGGCCGATGGGAAGGTTAATGACCCCTGCTGCCGGAGAGGGTGCGCCCACACAGATCCCCCGGTACTCCCGGGAAAAGTCGCCGGTATGGAGAATACGGCGCAGGGCATTGTGCGCAAAGCGATTCTTGGCTACCACCATGAGGCCTGTGGTGCCGCGATCCAGCCGGTTGACCGGATGAAACACCAGATCCGGTCCCAGATAATGGGCCAGCCCGTTGGCCAGTGTGGGCTCCTCCGGGGAAAAAGAAGAGGCGTGGACCGCCAGGGGCGCACTCTTGTTGATCACCAGCAGAAATTCGTCCTCATAGTGGATATCCAGATCCATGGGGATGGGAGGGATGGGGGCCTCCGGCAGGTCATCCCGCAGATCGACTGTCAAGCGGTCTCCGGCTGCCAGAACAGCGCTGGTAAATGCGGGGGAACCGTTGAGCAGGATGCCGTCCTCCCGCCGCTTGAGGTGGTTGAGCAGCGCAGTGGACATCCCCAGTTCATAGCGGAGCAGGGAGCGGATTGTGCGCCCGGCCTGCTGGGGTGTGACAGTAAGGGTCATGGACAATCCAATCCTTCCAAAGGCAGCGGAGCGGTACCGCTGTCTGTTAAGGTGCCGGACTCCGCTTCGCTGCCGGGGATCTGGGCGGGCGCGGGATCCACAGCCGGTGCAACGGCCGGGACCTGTGCGGGAGGCTGGTCGGAGGGAGTCTGTTTTGCCGGCGGCGTCTGCCCCTCTGGCAGGATGACCGGCTTTCCAAAAGTAAAATAGCTGTAGCCATAGAGACCGTTGGGCAGGATCTGATCCCCGTAGTGGAGGGTAATGAGTTCCGTCACAGTAACTAACTGGTAGCCCTGCTCGATGAGCCATGGGATCAGCGTTTCTGCCGCCTCAATGGTAGTGGCGTGGACATCATGCATCAGGATGACTTGGCCGTCCAGATCTCCGGCCCCCTGGACTGAGGCGATGACTTTCTGCGCGTTTCGGGAGAGCCAATCCTCCGTGTCGATGGACCAGGTGATGATACTGCGGCCGGTAGTGGTTTTGACGGCACTGTTCATGGCACCATAGGGAGGGCGCAGCAAAGTGGGGGCGTGGCCCAGCACTTCGATGAAGGCATCATCGGCCTTTTTCAGGTCTGCGGCGATCGCCTCGGCGCTGAGCTTGCTCAGATCGGCGTGGCGATAGGAATGAGTGCCGATCTCACAGCCCATCTCTTCCGCGCGGCGGACAGCATCCGGATCTTTCCATAGGTTCTGCCCCACCTGGAAGAAAGTGGCTGTTGCGCCATTCGCTTCCAAAATATCCAGGAGCGCGTCTGTGTTGGTGGGGTGGGGACCGTCGTCAAAGGTCAGGGCGACCATGGGCTTTTCCGGGTCAATTACCCGCGCTGTGGAGGACTCCTCCGGGATGAGGACTTCCGGTGCCTCCGGGACGGTATGTTCTGGAGAGGCGGGAGGATCCGCTTCTTCTGGCTGGCCGGTGTCCGTGCCCTCTACTGCCGGAGACTCCTGGTGGGAAACGACTGGATCTGTCCCTGGGGAGGCGGCGTCATCGGCGGCGTGGGCATTCTCCACGCAGGCGGGCATGGAAAACAGCAGCAAAGTGCTGAGCAATACTGCGATCAGGTGTTTCATAGGCGTCCATCTCTTTCTGTATGATTCGACCCTATTATGGGGGAGGACGTCGAAAAATGTAAGGCGGATGCGGTAACAAAAGGGCTACAAATTGGTGACAGTTTCCGGTGCCCCTTCCTTCCGCTCGGCAAACCACATGTTCCACTGGAAACGGTAGGTGCGCCAGCAGTCCTCGCCGGCGCAGCAGAGCTCCAGCCGGCGCAAGGCGGGGTGGCTGTACAGAAAGTCTGCCGCTGCGCGCAGGACAGCATATGATCCGGCCAAAGGTGACCATGGGCTCCGGGGCCACTGGTATACAGTAAGAGATGCCGATTCTTTCCCCAGGTGCAGAACCTCCTGGAGCTGTTCGAGATACCCGGAAGCCAGGGTGGAAAGATCCGGAGGGCAGGGGGGAAAGGCAGCAGGCGTTTCCCCGCAAGTGATAGAGATCTCCGGCAGCATAGACGGCACGCTCCCTTCCCCTAGCACGCTGCTGAGAAAAGCGCGCAGGGTTCGACAAAATTTTCCCTGTACCCATTGTATCAACCGCTTTGGAGAAACGCAACTGGAAAAAGCCGGGAAGAGTAAGAAAAAACAGCAGCCGCCCTTGCAAATCCACGACGGTGTTGCTACAATAAAATTAATTGGGACGAAGCATGCAGAGAGACGCCCGGTTAAAAATTGACAGACGGAGGACAGGCCGTTGATTGACATTTTCGATATTCTGGGACCCGTCATGGTGGGACCTTCCAGCAGCCACACGGCGGGAGCGGTGCGCATCGGGAACATGGCCAGAACCCTTCTGGGGGAGCAGCCCGTCCGGGCCAGGATCATGCTCCATGGCTCCTTTGCAGAGACCGGCACGGGCCACGGTACGGACAAGGCCCTGGTAGCGGGACTGCTGGGGGAGGAACCGGATGATTACGATATTCCAAACAGCTTCCAGACCGCGGCGGAACAGGGCCTGCGTTTCACCTTTGAAGAGATCCGCCTGCGGGATGCGCACCCCAACAGTGTGGTGCTGGAGCTGGAGGGGGCGGCAGGAGCTCATTTGAAGATGCAGGCCTGTTCAATCGGCGGCGGACAGATTGAGGTGCGGGAGCTGGACGGGGTGCCGGTGAACTTCACCGGACGGACCAATACCCTTATCATTCATAACCAGGACAGCAAGGGATATATCGCCGATGTGACGACCACGCTCTCCCGCGCTGGAATCAATATTGCCAACATGAATTTGTGCCGGGACCGGCGGGGGGGCAACGCTATCATGGTCATTGAAACGGATGAAAAGGTCCCACCGGTGGTTTTGCAGTTTCTCAAGGAGTATACCGGCATCAGCCATATCACCTACTATGAGAAGGAGGAGAAGTAAGTGGACCTGGACTCCATGCAGCGGATCATAGAGCAGGCGAAGGGCCTGCGCAAGCCGATCTGGCAGGTGGTGATGGACTATGATGTGGAAACTCGTATGACCACGCCGGAGGCATCCATGGAGCGGATGCGTGCCACATGGCGGGCTATGGTGGATGCAGCGGATGCCTACTCCGGAGACCGGCGCAGCTTGAGCGGACTGGTAGGCGGGGACGGGGAGCGGATGCGGACATATTACCGCCATCACAACAGCATCGGCGGGGAGTTCACTGCCGAAGTGATTGCCCAGGCGCTGGCCATGGGGGAGAATAATGCCTGTATGAACCGCATTGTGGCAGCACCTACCGCCGGAGCCTGCGGCGTGATGCCGGCGGTATTGATTCCCCTGTGGCGCAAAGAGGGGATTCCCGAGGACAAAATGGTGGAGGCGCTGTATGTTTCCAGTGCCATCGGTGCGGTGATTGCCGCCAAGGCCAGCATCTCCGGCGCTGCCGGGGGATGCCAGGCGGAAATCGGGTCTGCCAGCGCCATGGCGGCGGGCGCCCTCACCTATCTCCACGGCGGTATGCCTGAGCAGATCTGCCATGCAGTGGCCATGGCCCTGAAAAATCTCATGGGATTGGTTTGCGATCCGGTGGCGGGGCTGGTAGAGGTGCCCTGTGTCAAACGCAACGTGATCGGTGCCATGAATGCCATTGCTGCTGCGGATATGGCCCTGGCGGGCATTCAGAGCCGCATCCCAGTAGATGAAGTGATCGAGGCCATGGGAGATGTGGGCCGCCGGCTGCCGGAGGAGTTCCGGGAGACAGCGCTGGGCGGCCTTGCGGTGACACCTACCGGCCGGGCAGTGAAGGAGCGGATGGCAGGGAACAAGAAAAAGCACCGGACCCTCACGATCAAGGACGGCCGTTGGAAGATGGCACGACCGGAAGAAAAAAGCGGCGCACCGTCCTGAACAGCAGAAAAGCAACAGCCGAGGGGGCTGCTCCATGGAGCGGCCCCCTCTGTTCATTCAAGAAAAATACAGGTTTTATGCCAGCTTTCACCTTACAGCAAAAACGTATAGATACAGTCCGCTGCCATGAGAATGGCCAGCACTCCGCTGATAAGGCAGAGTACCCGCCGCGGCAGGCGGTCTGCCAGCTTTTCAAACAGCGGCTGCAGAACGTAAAGAAAGACCATGCCGCCGATTCCAAAGCGGATGCTGGGATTCAGGGCAATGCGCCCTTGAAAATTGAGGGCGTAGCGGTGATAATCCCAGAGCCAGCCGCCATGGGTGAACTCCATGATATAGCTGCCCAGCAATTCCAGAGCGGTAGTGAGCAGGACAATGCCGAAAAACACCAGTACCGGCGTGATGGAGACTTTCCCAATGCGGATGGGGGTATGCTGCAGCCGTCCCAAAGCAAAGATCAGAATGAGAGCGCCCACCCCGTAGATCACACAGTAGGGTCCGAAGAGGACACCGCGGTTGGAGAATCCCCAGCGGTAGACTACTACCTCCAGAAAGACCTCATAAATCCAGCCGATGATGGAATAGAGGACAAAGAAAAGAAAGCAGCGGGCCAGAGATAGCTTGACATTGGTTTTCATGGAGCGGTTCTCCTTTTTAAAGATTCGTCAGTCCCGGACATTGTATGACAGGAACAGCGGATTTGCAAGCCCTTTTGGAAAACAGCCCCGGCGTCTGCGCGCCGGGGCTGTTTCGGACTTGTGGACATTCCAGTGTTACCGGTCTTCCCGGAAGTAGGACAGTCCCAGAGAGGCGGGAGGCTGCTTCTCCTTGTTATTGCGCATGCTGGAGAAGATCAGGACGATCACCGTTACCACATAGGGAAGGATTTTGTAGAGCTGAGTCGGGATGAAAGGCAGCGCCAGGCGCAGATACAGGATCATCAGCGCGCCAAAGAGCACAGAACCCCATATGGCGTTCAGCGGCCGCCACAGACAGAAAATCACCAGGGCTACCGCCAGCCACCCCACGCCGGAGAGCCCCTCGTGATTCCACACGCACCCGGCAATGGTGGTGATATAGACCATGCCTCCGATAGCGGAAATGCCGCCGCCGATAACAGTGGCCAGGTACTTGTAGCGGGTAACGCTGATCCCGGCAGCATCGGCAGTAGCCGGGGATTCTCCGACCGCGCGCAGGTGGAGACCGGAGCGGCTGCGGCCGAAGTAGAGGAACATCGCCACCGCCAGCAGGATTCCGAGGTAAAAAAAGATGCTGTTGCCGAACAGAATATTGCCCACATAGGGGAGGTCCTGCAGCGCCTGGGGGAAGGGGGAGTTGATGAAAAAGACCTTCAGCTCGTTGCTGATGGAGATATAGCCGCCCTCCTGGATGCGCATATACTCTCCGGCAAACTGGCCGATGCCGGTGCCGAAAATGGCCAGAGCCAGGCCCGTCACGTTCTGGTTGGCCCGGAGGGTGATGGTGATGAAGCTGAAGATCAGGGAGGCGATGGCGCCGGCAATAAAGGCACAGACCATGCCGATGAGAACAGCCAGAATCCCGTTGGGGACGGAGACGGCCTTTTCATAGTAGAACACGCCGCCCAGGCCCAGGGCGCCGCCCATAAACATGATACCTTCCACGCCCAGGTTCAGGTTGCCGGATTTTTCCGTGAGGATCTCCCCCAGCGTGCCGAACAGGAGAGGGGTTCCATAGGTGATCGCTGCGACCACAAGGGCAATGAACAGCTGCACAAAATCAGGCATGTTTCACGGCCTCCTTTCCATCCGGTGCCTCCGGTGAAGATTTTCCGCCCCGGAAAATCAGACGGTAGTTGATAAAGAATTCGCAGCCCAGCATGCAGAACAGCAGCATGCCGGTGATGATGTCGGAGATGGAGGCAGGCACGTCCATGCGGGTGTGGAGGGTATCCGCGCCCTTGGACAGGATCGCCAGCATGCCGGAGATGGCAATCATGGCAAAGGGATTGAGCTGGGCCAGCCAGGCCACAGTAATGGCGGTGAAGCCCACCCCGGCGGCCACGCCGTCGTGAAGGGTGTTGTCCGCGCCGGAGGCGACGATAAAGCCCACCAGGCCGCTGATGGCGCCGGAGAGGAACATGGTGCGCATGATGACGCGGCCCACGTTCATGCCGGCATAGCGGGCGGTGTTGACGCTGTCGCCGATAACGGCGATCTCATAGCCGTGCTTGGTGTAGCGCATGTAGATATAGATGAATACCACCAGAATCAGCACAATGATCCACCCGCAGTGGACGCCGAACACCTTGGGCAGGCAGGCGGCGCTGTCAAACTGGGGGATGATCTGGGAGCCGGGACGCCCCTCCCAGGGGCCGCCCTGGAGCCAGCGGACCACGCCGATAATGATATAGTTCATCATCAGGGTGAACAGGGTCTCATTGGTATTCCATCTGGCCTTGAAAAAGGCGGGGATCAGGGCCCACAGGCCCCCGGCCAGCGCGCCGGACAGCCCCATAATGACCAGCAACAGGGCGCTTGGCACCTTGTCCACCCAGAACAGGGCGAAATAGGAGGCGGCGATGGCCCCGGCCGTGATCTGTCCCTCGGCTCCGATATTCCAGAAGCGCATCTTGAAGCAGGGTGCAATGGCCAGGGCGGTGCCCAGCAGGGGGATGGCGATTTTGGCGGTCTGCCGCAGGGCGCTGGCCCGGCCCAGGGAGCCGTCCAGAATGGTGCCGTAGGCCGCCAGGGGATTCTTGCCCAGGGCGGCGATCAGCAGCCCGCCCAGGACCAGGGCCAGGAGGATGGAGCCGATGCGGATGCACCACGCCTTCCAGGGTTCCATGGCCTCTCGCTTGGCCAGACGCACCAATGGGGTTTTGGTCTCCGGATTCATTTACTCCGCCTCCTTTCCGCCGACACGGGTCATCAGCAGGCCAATCTCTTCCTTGCTGGCGGTGCGGCCGTCTACAACGCCGCTGACCTTTCCGCCGCAGAGGACCAGAATCCGGTCGCACAGCTCCAGCAGCACGTCCAGATCCTCGCCCACAAAGATCACCGCCACACCCTTCATCTTCTGCTCAGTCAGCAGGTTGTAAATGGTGTAGGACGTGTTGATGTCCAGCCCCCGGACGGCGTAGGCCGTCATGAGGACGGAGGGGGCGCTGGCGATCTCGCGGCCCACCAGCACCTTCTGCACGTTGCCGCCGGACATCCGGCGGACGGGGAACTCCGTGCTGGGGGTCACCACGTCCAGCTCCTTCCAGACCTGCCGGGCCAGCTCGTTGGGGTCCCGGCTGTTGACAAAGGCGCCCTTGCCCTTGCGCCAGGAGCGCAGCATCATGTTGCCGGTCATGCCCATGGAGCCCACCAGCCCCATGCCCAGCCGGTCCTCGGGGACAAAGGCCATGGCAACCCCGGCCTTTTTGATCTGCATGGGCGTCTTGCCCACCAGGTCTGAGGGCTCCCGCCCCGCCGGGGAGTAGCGGATGGATCCGGAGGCAACCGGATACAACCCGGCGATGGCCTCCAGCAGCTCCTTCTGCCCGGAGCCGGCGATCCCGGCAATTCCAAGGATCTCGCCGCCCATGGCGGTAAACGAAACGTCGTCCAGCTTTTTGACGCCCTCTGCGTCGAAGCAGGTGATGCCCTGCAGCTCCAGGCGCTTTTCCGGGTGTTCATACTGGGGACGCTGAATGTTCAGTGTGACGGCATGGCCCACCATCATGTCGGTCAGGGCCTGGGGGGAGGTTTCACAGGTGGCCACGGTGCCGATGGACGCACCCTTGCGCAGCACCGCTACCCGGTCGGACAGCTCCATCACCTCGTGGAGCTTGTGGGTGATGATGACGATGGCCTTCCCGTCTGCCTTCATGCTGCGCAGGATGGAAAAGAGCTTCTCCGTCTCCTGGGGCGTCAGCACGGCGGTGGGCTCGTCCAGGATCAGGATATCCGCCCCCCGGTAGAGCACCTTGACGATCTCCACGGTTTGCTTCTGAGAGACGGACATGTCGTAAATCTTCTGGGTGGGGTCAATGTCAAAGCCGTATTTTTCACAGATGGCGCGGACCTTCTCGTTGACGGCCTTGATATCCAGCCTCCCGCTCTCGTGAAGGCCCAGAACGATATTTTCCGCGGCGGTGAACACATCCACCAGCTTGTAGTGCTGGTGGATCATGCCGATCCCGTTGTCATAGGCGTCCTTGGGGGAGCGGATGGAGACGGGCTTGCCGTTGACAAAGATCTCCCCCTCGTCGGGGAAGTAGATGCCCGACAGCATGTTCATCAGCGTGGTCTTGCCGCTGCCGTTCTCCCCCAGCAGGGCCAGAATCTCGCCGCGGTTGAGGCGGAAGTTGATGTGGTCGTTGGCGGTGACACTGCCAAAGCGTTTGGTAATGTTCCGCATTTCAATGGCGCAAACAGTTTCCAAGGCTGTCATCCTTTCTTTTGAAGACTCGCAGGCGGCATGGGAGAGCGGGGGAAGGGGCCGCCGCGGGGGTTACCGGAAAAGGGGCTGCCGAAGCAGCCCCTTTTCCTGGGGAAAGCGGATTAGGTTGATCAATAGGCGTCGTTGAGCCACTCAATCCCGTCGATCTGCAGGGTGAAGTAGGGAGCGGACTGGAAATAGGACTCGTGGAAGGCGCCGTCGAACACGGCCTCCTCAGAATCGGCCACGAAGTCGCCGTCGGTGTCGATGGCCAGGCAGGAGGTGACCTCCTGGCCGTCCACGGTGAAGGTGGAGGTGTCAAACACCTGCAGCTCACCGCTGCGGATGGCCTCCTCCACCTCGGCCAGCTTCTCAGCGGTGCCGGCGGCGGCGATGTCCTCGTTGAGCGGGGTCATCACAACGGCGCCCGCATCCATCCCGTGGCACCAATCCTGGTCCAGGGGCTCGCCGTTGACAATGGTCTCGATGGCGTAGTCAAAGTACACGGACCAGTCGATCCGGGTGCCGATGATGGAGGCCTCGGGGGCCACGGAGATCATGTCGTTGTTGTAGCCGGTGTGGAACACGCCCTTGCTCTGGGCGGTGGTGGCGGGGGTGGTGTTGTCGGAGTGCTGGGAGATCATGATGCAGCCCCGATCCGCCAGGGCGGAGGCGGCGTTGCCCTCCTCTGTGGCATCGGACCAGGAGCCCACGAACTGGACCTCCATGGAGACGCTGGGGCACACGCTCTTGGCGCCCAGATAGTAGGCGGTGAAGCCGGAAATCACTTCGGCAAAGGAGAAGGCGCCCACATAGCCGATCTTGGCCTGGTCGGCGGTGATCTCCCCGCTGTCGATCATCTCCTGCATCTTCATGCCCGCGGCCACGCCGGCCAGATAGCGGCCCTCGTAGATGTTGGCGAAGGCGTTGTGGGTGTTCTCCAGGTCGTCCACCGCGGAGGCCTGGTTGGTGCAGGCGATGAAAGTGATCTCCGGATAATCGGGAGCAACCTTCAGCATGTAGGGTTCGAAGCCGAAGGAGTTGTTGATGATGATCTGACAGCCCTCCTCAGCCAGTTCGATGTTGGCCTCTTCACAGGAACTGTCCTCCAGAATGTTGTACTTGAAGACCCACTCCACATCAATGCCGCGCTGGGCCAGATGCTCGGTGGTTGCGTCCACGCCGCGGATAAAGTTGTAGGTGTAACCCTGGTCATTCTCGTCACCGATACAGATCATGCCAACCTTGATGGTTTTGTTGCCGGTCTCCTCGCCGCCATCGTCTGTCGAACCCTGGTTGTTGCCGGTGGGCTCTTGGGTGTTGCTGCCGGAATCGCCGCAGGCTGCCATGGCAAAGAGCATTGCCAGAGACAGCAGGAGTGCAAGAAACTTCTTCATGGAAATCCTCCTTTTTAATGCCCGCCGGAAAACTGGGAAGTGAATGAAAAGTCCAGAGCCATCCGCCGGGGCCAGCGGCCAGGCGGCAGAGAAAAACCTCCTGTCAATCCGATCCTTTCGCTGTTTTGCCTCCCAGAAGCGGGAAATGTACAGTATCTTCCATACTGTCAGTTTTATTGTACAGGAAACCGCTTGATATTTCAACTAAAAATCTGACAGATTTCCAGAAAAAATTTTAGGAAGATTGACAGAAATGAAATGGAATCAGGAAACTGAAAGCAAAACAGGCGGCGTACCAAAGAAAACGTGGTTAATGAAACGATTGCAAAATTTTTTATAATAATCGGCGGGCTTGCGTGAAGGCGTAAAAAGACCCTGCCGCAGGCGCGCCTGCGGCAGGGTGCAAACAGAGGGGGCGTCATGGAGTGTTTGTCCCTTATTGCTGAATCCGGGTGCCGGTTTTTCCTGCAATTCCTTCCCGGGCCTTCTCCAGGAGGGTAATAAGGGCGATCCGACCGGGCTTGGACTCTGCGAATTTTACGGCAGCCTCCACTTTGGGCAGCATGGAGCCGGGCGCGAACTGCCCCTGAGCAGCATATTGCCGGGCCTCGTCGGGCGTCATGGTGTCCAGCCACTGCTCATTTTCCTTGCGGAAGTTGATTGCAACCTTCTCTACCGCGGTGAGAATGATCAGCAGGTCAGCGTTCAGCTGCTCGGCCAGCAGCTCGGAGCAGAAGTCCTTGTCAATGACGGCCGCCGCCCCCTTCAGGTGGTTTTTGCCTGTGCGGTAGACGGGAATTCCGCCGCCGCCGCAGCAGATGATGAGATGGCCGTCCTCGGTGAGGGCGCGGATGGCGCCGGCCTCAATGATATGCTTGGGCTTGGGGGATGCCACATAACGGCGCCAGCCCCGCCCGGCGTCTTCTTTGACCAGGTAGCCGGTCTTGGCAGTGAATTCTTTAGCCTCATCTTCGGTCATGAATTTGCCGATTGGTTTGCTGGGATTTTCAAAAGCCGGATCGTTGGGGTCCACCTCAACCTGTGTCACAATGGTGCATACGGGAATGGTATGGATCCCCCGGTCCAAAAGCTCTTCCCGGAGGGCGTTCTGCAGATCGTAGCCGATATAGGCCTGGCTCATGGCACCACAGACAGACAGGGGCGTAAAGCCCTGGCTGGGGTCCTCTTTCTGGAGAGCAGCCATAGCATTGTTGATGATGCCCACCTGGGGGCCATTGCCGTGGGCGACTACCACCTGGTTGCCGTCCTCAATCAAGTCCACGATAGCCCTTGCCGTGACCTTTACAGCCTGAGCCTGTTCGGCCAGGGTGTTGCCCAGAGCATTTCCGCCCAGAGCGATGACGATGCGCTTACCCATAAGGAATCTTCTCCTTCTCTTCAATAGCATTGTTGTGCTGCGCGCAGGGAATATGATATGGGGGAGTACGGAGGGAAGCAGGAAAGGAGCCGGAGCGGCTCCTTTCCGATGCTGTGAAACAAAGTGGCAGCCGGACCGATCAGAACGCCTTGCGCTTGTCACCCCGGGCCTCCAGGTCCTTCAGCGCATTGACGGGATCCTTCACCTTGCTCAGGAAGATCATAGCTGCAATGATATAGGGCTTGAAGGAGGCCTCCTTGTACAGGGGAACGATATAGCGGTCGAAGACGCTGTTGTCCACCTCGCCTTCCTTGCAGGAGAGGCCGGTAATGTCGGCGGGCAGGCAGTGCATGTAGAGGGCCTTGCCGTCCTTGGTGAGCTTCATCATCTCCTCCGTGCAGGCCCAGTCCTTGTGCTCGGCGTTCTGGGCCAGCAGCCGCTGCTCCAGCGCGTCGATCCCGGCCTTGTCGCCCTCCCGGTACAGGCGGGTGCGCTCCTCCATGGCCTTGAAGGGGGCCCAGGACTTGGGGTAGACAATGTCGGCGTCCTGGAAGGCCTCCTGCATGGAGTTGACCTTCTTGAAGGAGCCGCCGGACTTCTTGGCGTTCTCTGCGGCGATCTTCTCCACCTCGGGCATGACCTCATACCCCTCGGGGTGGGCCAGCACCACGTCCATGCCGAACCGGGTGAACAGGCCGATAATGCCCTGGGGCACGCTCAGGGGCTTGCCGTAGGAGGGGCTGTAGGCCCAGGTCATGGCGATCTTCTTGCCCTTCAGGTTCTCCACGCCGCCGAAGTGGTGGATCACATGGAGCATATCCGCCATGGACTGGGTGGGGTGGTCCA
>CALXDF010000181.1 GCA_944386995.1 uncultured Oscillospiraceae bacterium | reverse complement strand
AGCGCCTGCTGGACACCTACGGCAACAGCATCCTGCGCCTGGCCTGCTCCTATCTCCACAGCCTCCCCGACGCGGAGGAGATTTTGCAGGACACCCTGCTCCGGTGCCTCCAGAGCGCCCCGGCCTTCGAGAGCCCGGAGCACGAGAAGGCGTGGCTGCTCCACGTGGCGGCCAACCTCAGCAAGATCCGCATCGACTACAACCGCCTGCGCGCGGCCCAGGAGCTCACCGACCTGATCCCGGCGGCGGAGCGGGAGGACCTGTCCTTTGTGTGGGAGGCGGTGGCCGCCCTGCCGGAGCACTACCGGGCGGTCATCCACCTCTTCTACTACGAGGGGTACTCCACCGCCCAGATCGCCAACATCCTGGGGAAAAACGAGATCACCGTCCGGTCCTGGCTGCGCCGGGGCCGGGGAAAGCTCAAGGAGATTTTGAAGGAGGCGTATGACTTTGAAGAGACGGTATGACCGCATCATGGAGCACATCGAAGTCACGGACGACATGCGCCGGCGCGTCCTCCAGAATCTCCGGGAGGCCCAGGCCCGGGAGGCAGGGGAGGCGGGGCAGGAGGCCCCGGCCCCCTCTCCCGGCGGGCGGCGAAGCGCCTGGAAGCGGTACCTCCCCCTGGCCGCATGCCTCGCAGTCGTGGTGGCGGCAGGCGCTGTGACCCTGCCCCATCAGCAGGGGCAGGACCAGGCGGCCGCCCCCGTCCTCACCGGATCGGCAGTGGTGGACTGCTCCTCCGCCGACAAGCTCTCAGAGGTGGTGCACTTCGCGGTGGAGGACCTGGAGGGCCTGCCCTTCCAGGTGGAGCAGCGCGCCTACACCGCCTACCCGGCGGAACTGGCGGAGATCACCTACAGCGGGGAGGATCAGACAGCGGTGTTCCGCAAGTCCCCGGGCAGCGGGGACATCTCCGGGAACTACGAGGACTTTGAGACGGTGTCGGAGGTGTCCGTCTCCCCCTATGTGGTCACGCTGAAGGGCCAGGCCGGGGCCTACCAGCTGGCCCTGTGGTCCGATGGGGAGTTCGCCTACTCCCTCCAGTTCTCCTCCGCCCTGCCGGAGCAGGACTGGGTGGACCTCCTGACGGGGATCGCCGCCGCAAAATAAGCATTCGAGCCAAAAGAGGCCCGGGACAGATGACTGTCCCGGGCCTCAGCCTGTCAGCTAACCTTTCCTGAGGGAACGCCTCGCAGCGTTCCTGCGGCCGCGGCCGCAGGAATCCAATGAAAATCCGTCATTTCCGGGGACACCGACCTTCCCCGCACAACATAGCTGCGCGGCCTACGCTAAAAATGTGCCACCGGGACATTTTCTTTACGCTGCGGCCTCGGAAATGACACTTCTCGCGCAAGATGGGCCGACTTTTCCGCCAGGAATCGAGGCCTATCTTGCGCGCATCCCCCTCAAAAAAGTGGCCTCCGCCACTTTTTTGACACGTTTCGGCAGCCTCATCCCCGCATGGCCTCCAGATCCCGCAGTGGGAGGGGGTCGTCGGTGAACTCCGGGTCCGGCGACATGGCGCTCGCACCGCTGTCCCCCTCCTCCGGCTGTGTCTCCCCGGAGGGCTGCTGTTCGCCGGGCTCCTCCTCCGCCGGAGGCTCCGGCTCCTCCTTCGCCTTCCCCACCAGAACGATCTCGCTGCGGCTCTGGTAGACGCTCCGGGCCTCCGGGGCGGAGAGAATTTGATTTCCCTCGGCGTCGTAGACATTGCGGTAGGTCTGCACCGTGTAGCCGGTGTAGCCGCTGCGCGCCACCTGCCTCTCCCCCGGGGCCAGATCTTCCGTCTCCCGGTACTCTGTGGTATAGGGGGCGGTAGACAGCACCTCGTAGGTCATCTCCACCCGGCTCTCGTCCAGCTTGGTGCCCCAGAGGGTGATGGTGAGCTGGTCCCCCTCCATGGCCGCGTCGATGCGCAGGGGGTAGCCGGTGTCGTTGCGGAACCGGAACTCCGGCCCGCCCCAGCTGACGGTGGCGTCCATGCCCATGGGGATGTAGCCGCTGACATAGCGGTGGGCATACCGCTCCGTGATCTCCAGGTCGCTCCGCAGGGCTGCCAGGTACAGGGTGCTGGAGGTCTGGCAGATGCCCCCGCCGACGTCGCTGACCGTCTCACCGTTGACATAGGCCGGCGCCGCGCCGTAGCCCTTCGCCTCCGTCCGCTCCCCCACCACGGCGTTGTAGTCAAAGACCTCCCCGGGGTTCAGGACCGTGCCGTCGATGGCGGCGGCGGACAGGCGGACGTTGTTCTGCCGCACCGACGAGCCCCCCACCGTGGTGGTGCAGGTGCCCAGGGTATCCCGGAACAGCACCTCCCGCAGGTGGTCGGCGGTAATGTCCGGCTGCTGCACCTCCACCGGGAAACGCAGGTCCTTCCCCGGCTCCGCCGCCCCCAGGGCGGCCTCCAGGGCCTCCAGATCCACCGATACCCCCACGCGGCCCTCCACCACCTGTCCCGTTTCCTTGTCGTACCAGGCGTCCTGGGGCACTGCTGGGAGGACGGCCTCCAGGGCCTCCCGGCGGACGGTGACGCCCACCTCCACCGCCGTATGCGCCCGGTCAAAGAGGCGTGCCCAGACCCGGCGCAGGCGGCTGAGCCAGCCATCCCCCGGGATGCGGCCCTGGGCATAGGCGGCCTCCACCGCTGCCTCCAGGTCCGGCGCCGCCCCCGCCTCCTCCCAGGTCAGGGAAGCAATCAGCGTGTCCCCGTCACAGAACAGGATCTGCATGGACTGGTACTGGG
>CALXDF010000180.1 GCA_944386995.1 uncultured Oscillospiraceae bacterium | reverse complement strand
TTCAAACGGAGACGCCCGCACGGCACTTTCCACCCTGGAAATGGTGGTGCTGAATGGGGAAACGCAGGGAGATACCGTTACCGTCACATCGGAGACAGTGGAGCAGTGCACCTCCAGGAAATCGCTGCTCTATGACAAAAAAGGGGAGGAGCACTATAATCTGATTTCCGCCCTGCACAAGTCCATGCGCAACTCTGACCCGGATGCAGCGGTATACTGGCTGGCACGAATGCTGGAGGCCGGGGAAGACCCGCTGTATGTGGCGCGGCGGGTCACCCGGTTTGCCAGCGAGGATATTGGACTTGCAGACCCTCGGGCTCTGGAGATCGCTGTGGCAGCCTATCAGGCCTGTCATTTTATCGGCATGCCTGAGTGCAGTGTCCATTTGACCCAGGCGGTGGTCTATCTGTCTCTGGCACCAAAATCCAATGCTCTCTACATGGCCTATGAGTCGGCCATGCGGGACGCCGTCACCCAGTTGGCCGAGCCCGTTCCGCTGGTGATCCGCAATGCGCCTACCCGTTTGATGAAGGAATTGGATTATGGCAAAGGTTATCAGTATGCCCACAACACCTCAGAAAAATTGACCGCTATGCAGTGCCTGCCGGATAATCTCTCAGGGCGCTCCTATTACCGGCCTACTGATCAGGGTGTGGAGGGCCGCTTCAAGCGGCGGCTGGAGGAGATTCAGGCCTGGAAAAAGGCGCACAAACCGGAAAAATAAAATTCATCGGGAAGGGATACAGCTGGTACTGCTGCCCTTCCCGATGTTACTTTTCAATCTGTATGCGCTTTGCAGATGCTCCTCAGCGGAGATATCGCCCTGTCAGACTCTCCGGGCATGCCGCCACCTCTTCCGGTGTTCCTGCGGCTACGATACGGCCCCCGGCCTCCCCGCCGCCGGGCCCCATGTCAAGAATGTAGTCCGCAGCACGGATCACATCCAGGTCGTGCTCAATAACCACCACCGTGGCGCCGTTATCAATCAGCGTTTGAAAAACACCCATCAGCGTTTGTACATCCAGCGGGTGCAGGCCGATGGTCGGCTCGTCAAAGACGAAGACCGTGTCCTTTTGCCCGCGGCTCATTTCGCTGGCCAGTTTGAGGCGCTGTGCCTCCCCACCGGAGAGACTGGGCGTAGCCTCCCCAAGGGTCAGATATCCGAGCCCCAGCTTGTCCAGAATTTCCAGCCGCTGGCAGACCAGCTTCATACCGGAACAGGCGTCCAATGCCGTGTGAATGTCCATTGCCATCACCTCCGGCAGGGAATAGGTACCGCCCCGTCCCCTGTGCCGGATCTGCCCCGCAGCTTTGCCATATCGGGTGCCCCGACAGTCAGGGCAGGGGATATCTACGTCCGGCAGAAACTGCACGTCCAAGCTGATCTCTCCGGTGCCGTCACAGGTTGGGCAGCGCAGCTTTCCGGTATTATAAGAGAAATCGCCAGCCCGACACCCCAGCGCTTTCGCGTCCGGCGTTTTGGCAAAAATCTTGCGCAGCTCGTCATGAACTCCGGCATAGGTCGCCACCGTGGACCGGACATTGATGCCGATTGGAGTGGCGTCAATCAGCTTCACTCGGCTGATGCCGGGCGCATCCACACAATGGACATGTTTTGGGAGAGGATTGCCGGCGATCGCCGCCTCCAGCCCCGGCACCAAGCTGTCCAGAATCAGGGTGGTCTTGCCGGAGCCGGACACCCCAGTGACTACAGTCAAACGCCCTTTGGGGATTGCTGTATCCAGGGGCTTGACTGTGTGGACAGGTCCGGTGGAGAGATGGATGCTTCCAAGATCGAATAACTCCATCCGCGGACAGCGGGGACGAACGGCTGCAGGGGCATCCATCCGGAGAAATGGGCCAATCTGGGAGACTGGATTCCGTTCCAGCGACGCCACGGTACCCTGGGCGATAACCCGTCCGCCATCCGCGCCGGCTCCGGGCCCCATTTCGATGATCCAGTTCGCGTGGGCGAGGATCTGCGGATCATGGTCCACCAACAGCACGGAGTTGCCATCTGCCACCAGATCATCCATCACTGCCGTCAACCCGGCAATGTTGGCCGGATGCAAACCGATAGAAGGCTCATCCAGCACGTAAAGCACACCGGTGGTACGGTTGCGTACCGCACGGGCCAGCTGCATTCGCTGCCGTTCCCCGGTAGAGAGGGTGGCGGCAGCGCGGTCCAGAGTCAGATATCCCAGCCCCAAGGCCATCAGCCGGTCGGCAACAGTCTGGAAAGACTGGCAGATGCTTGCCGCCATGGGCTGCATCTCTTCCGGCAGGGAAGCAGGCACTTCCTCCACCCAGGCAGACAAATCTGTGAGCGTCATCTGGCAGGCCTCGTCCAGACCAATCTCTCGGATGCGGGGGGAGCGGGCAGTCTCAGAGAGGCGAGTACCGCCGCAGTCGGGGCAGATGTCCTCCCTGAGGAATTTCTCTACCCGCTTCATGCCCTTCTCATCTTTTACCTTAGAGAGAGCGTTCTCCACGGTGTGGACAGCGCTGAAATAGGTGAAGTCAAGTTCCGCCACGTCATTGGAGTTCTTTGCATGGTAGAGAATGTGCTTCTTTACCGCAGGTCCGTCGTAGACGATGGCCTTCTCACGGTCCGTCAGGTCCCGGAAAGGCACGTCGGTACGCACGCCCATGGCCCGGCACACATCGGTCATCAACGACCACATGAGGGTGTTCCAGGGAGCCACTGCCCCCTCTCCAATGGTAAGCGAGTCGTCAGGAACCAGAGTGGAGCGGTCTACCGTGCGGACAACGCCCGTTCCGGAACAGGTGCGGCAGGCCCCCTGGCTGTTAAAAGCCAGTTCCTCTGCCGACGGGGCATAGAAATGCGCTCCGCATTCCGGACACACCAGATCCTGCCCGGCCGCCACCGCCAGAGATGGCGGGACATAGTGACCGTTTGGGCAGCGGTGGCTGGCCAGCCGGGAGTACATCAGCCGCAGAGAGTTCAGCAGCTCGGTCCCTGTGCCGAAGGTACTGCGGATCCCCGGAACCCCAGGCCGCTGATGGAGTGCCAGCGCTGCCGGTACATAGAGGACCTGGTCCACATCCGCTCTGGCTGCCTGGGTCATACGCCTCCTGGTGTAAGTGGACAAAGCTTCCAGATACCGCCGGGACCCCTCAGCGTACAGCACGCCCAGGGCCAGCGATGATTTTCCGGATCCGGATACTCCGGCAATTCCTACAATCTGGTTGAGTGGAATCTGCACGTCGATCTGTTTCAAATTGTGTACCCGCGCCCCATGAACCTGGATAGCCCGTGGGATCTGACTATTTTCTATCATACAGCGCTCCTCTGCGTCCGAATAAAAGCACGATCTCTTGTAAAGATCCGACTCCAAAATATTATACCACGGCACATAAAATTTGCAAAAGATTTCGTCCATCTCTCCGGGGTTGCTATAGCTTTATGTGAATTTCTGCGTCCCATTCCAGCAGGTTTGCCAGCTGAAATCAGAATTCTGCCCTATAGCCCGGCAGCGGCCCGGAGCATATGCTCCGGGCCGCTGCAAACGGTTCAAAGGGGCCGAGGTGCCGCCCCAATGCAGACAATTATGCGGTGAGCAGAAATTTATCCACGTATCCCATAACAAAGATGATCAGGACGATAATGGGCAGGATGTACTTGAAGTATACCCGAAAGCGAGCAGGGAAGCGGATACCTGTCCCGTGATCCACCTCTGCAAGGAAATTGTCAAATCCCCAGCCAATCTTCTCGGAAGCACAGCAGAACATAAGATAGACCACGGACCCCAGAGGCAGAAGGTTATTGCTGACCAGGAAATCCTCAAAGTCCATAATGTCCAGCCCCAGGATCTGCACCCCGCTCCACAGGTTGTTCCCCAACAAGCAGGGCAGGCTCAGCAGCAGGATCAGCACCAGATTAGCCGCCACTGCCTTGCTCCGGGAGATATTCCACCGGTCCATCCAGCAGGCCAGGATGTTCTCGAACACAGCAGTGACGGTGGAGAGGGCGGCAAAGAACAGGAATACGAAGAACAGCGCACCCCACAGCCGCCCGCCGGGCATGGCGTTAAATACATTCGGAAGGGTGACAAAGATCAGGTTGGGGCCGGCGTCCGGATTGATGCCGAACGCAAAGGCGGCCGGGAAAATAATCAGACCCGAGGTAAATGCAACAAAGGTATCCAGAATGCCCACATTGATGGATTCTCCGAACAGCCGCCGCTCCCGGCCAATATAGCTTCCGAAGATGGCCATGGCGCCAATTCCCAGGCTCAGGGTGAAGAATGCCTGCCCCATAGCGTCGTTAATAGCGCGGAACAGCCGGAAGTTTCCATCGGCATCATAGAGCAGATTGTTGAAATTTGGCACCAGATAAAACCTCAGCCCCTCCATAGCGCCGGGCAGTGTGAGCGCACGGACGGCCAGCACCACCAGCAGCAGCAACAGACAGACCATCATGGCCTTGTTGGCCTTCTCCACTCCGTTTTTCAGCCCCCGGCTGCAAACGACCATCCCCAGCAGCACAACGATCGCCATAAACAGCAGCTGGATGCCGACATCCTGAGTTTTCATGGTGGAAAAGGCTTCGCTCACCTGGGCGGCGTTCATCCCGTCAAAATGTCCCAGGCCCAGTTTGCAGAAGTAGAGCAGCAGCCAGCCGGAGATGGTGGTATAGAACATCATCAGCAGATAGTTGCCAGCCAGACCAAACCAGCCGTACCAGTGCCATTTGGTGCCCTTGGGTTCCAGCGCCTGGAACGACATGGTAATGCTTTTCCTGCTGGCACGGCCCACGGCGAACTCCATGGACATAATGGGCAGCCCCATAATCAGCAGGAAAATCAGGTAGATGATAACAAAAGCCGCACCGCCATACTGCCCGACAATGTAGGGGAAGCGCCACACATTACCCAGCCCGATGGCACATCCGGCTGAGATCAGCACAAAGCCCAGCCGGGACGCGAATGTTTCTCTCTCTTTCACAACAAATTCCCCCTCCTTGGGTGATTTTCTGAATTGCGCCGGCCACTATCATAGACGATTTCTCTTGGATTGTCAAACAGATCCGGTGGGATTCATTTTTGCCGGATCTGTTCAAAGTCAGGGGATACTCGAATTTTGAGGGCGCAGGGACAGGCGTGAGCAGACTTTCCTTCAAAAAGCGGCTCTCAGAGGCCGGAACACAGGTTTGGAATGGAGAAGCGGCAGCGTGGGCGTGCTCTGGTTGTGAAAACAGGGGCGTCATTTTCATCGGCACTGCGGGCGCGGTAAGGAGCCTCTTTCTCAATTTATGCGTTTTTTGAATAGATAAGCATAAAGGATAAGCATTAGACATTGACAAATCCGTTTTTTATAATAGAAGCAGCCCAGATTGGAACCCCGGCACACATATTGGGGGAATATCTGCAATGGAGTGAAAACGGATGAAGCAGCTGCTTTCTCTTTTTTGACCGCGATAATGGTCATTTCTCCGGCGGGCTGCGGGATGAATGACCGTCAGAACAGAACTTTTCCAAACAGCTCTGATGCAAATCCGGAACAGGAAACAGAACCGGGCATCAGCGAAGATTCGACAGCACCGGCCGCAGATCCTCCGGCATCAAGGGGAGTGCGGCGGGGAGCGGTCATGGCCTTTATGGAAGCTGCTCCGGGAGACGCCCGGAGGATATATCCGGCCGGCAGGATGGCCCGTGGCTGTCCCCGCATGATGTGATGAGAGGCGGTGAGGCTGTGAAGCGGAACGCGGCGGTCAAGAGTTTGACGGATATTCTGATGACGCTGGCCCTTCTGTTTTTGATGGGCTATCCGTTCTGGGGGGATGCTGCCCATGAGTGGGCAGGGGCCGTCATGCTTCTTCTGTTCCTCTTGCATCACATTCTCAATGCGAACTGGTACCATACAATTTTCAGATGGAAGTATACACCGGTCTGGGTCTTTCAACCGACTCTCGACCTGATGGCCCTTTTGGCAATGCTCGGCCTGATGGTCGGCGGGTTCATCCTCTCCCGCCATTTGTTTCCGCAGTTTGGCCGGATGCTTCGCGGATTCCATGGAAGAATTTCGTTCGCCCGGCTCCTGTATATGGCCGCCTCCTGCTGGGGGCTTGTACTGATGGACCTGCACCCGGGGCATCACTGGACATGTTCCTGGGTATGGCGCGGAAAGCAATGAAACTTCGGCGGCCCTCCAGACTGCGGACCCTTCTGCTCCCTACACACAGCACATGCATTGCAGTTTGCGGGCTCTCCGCATTTTTCCGGCGGGATCTACTTGCCTGCATGTCAGTGCAGACCCGGTTTGTGTTTCTGGATTTCAACGAACCGGTTCTTCTCTTCTATCTGGACTATCCGGCCATGCTGGGCACGTTTATCTTTGTGACCTGCTATGTTTCCCGACACTTGCGGAGGAGGTCGGCCTGAGAAAATAGAAATTGATCCATCCGGATCATACACAGTAGGAGGAACACGCTATGAAAAAGAACATTGGAAGGGGGCTTGCCCTCTACCCCGCCCCCATCGCGGTGATTGGCGCAATGGTAAATGGCAGACCCAACTGGGTATTGGCAGGTCACCTGGGTATTATGGGCCATGACCATGTGATGGTAAGCCTGGCCCAGCCCCATTACACCAACCAGGGCATCCGGGCGAGCAAAAAGCTGTCTATTAATATTGTAGACGAGGCGCTGCTGCCCCGGGCGGACCGCGCCGGATGCATCAGCGGGGCCAAGACGGACAAATCGGAGCTTTTCGACCGTGTCATGAGCGATGCCGGGGTGCCGATGATCGCCAATTCTCCGGTGGTCATGGAGTGCCAGGTGGAAGATATCTATGAAACCAAGGGGGTTGACAATTTTATCTGTACGATCACCAACACCTATGCGGAAGAAAGCATCCTCACCGCGGATGGAAAGATCGACTACCGCGCTCTCAAGCCGGTTCTCTTTGAGATGCCAACTTATGAGTATCTGAAAACCGGAGAGATCCTGGGCAAGTGCAAGTCCTTTGGGAAAACGGCACAGGAATAGTTCTCCCTGAAGCACGATCTGGGAGGGAGAAGCCCGATTGCTTCTGTTGGAGGAGGGCATTCAGCAGCAGATAAACCGCGCAGGGCTCACAGAGTTGCCCTGCGGTAATCAAAACAAGGCAGAAAGGAAGGAATATCATGCGTATTCAAGACAAAGAGGCTTTCCATCAGGAAAATGTGTTCGGTTTGGGGCAGGCCAATACCGCCTATGCCAAGTATTTCATTGGCAGTTCCTATTTGAACCCGCTGACTGAGGCGGGCAGTTGTCCGATTTTTCTGGCGAATGTTACCTTTGAGCCGGGGTGTCGGAACAACTGGCATATCCACCACGGAAAAAGCGGCGGCGGTCAAATCCTGATCTGTACCGCCGGTGAGGGATGGTATCAGGAGGCGGGCAAACAGGCGGTAAGCCTGACACCCGGTACGGTTATCGTTATCCCGGCAGAGGTCAAACACTGGCATGGTGCCAAAAGGGACAGCTGGTTCAGTCACATCGCCGTAGAAGTCCCCGGTGAGGAGACCTCCAACGAGTGGCTGGAGGCAGTGGACGACGAGGCCTATAACGGTCTGGAGTAGGGAAGGAGAATCACATGGAATATACAACGCTTGGAACTTCTGATCTGAAGGTTTCACGCATCTGCATGGGCTGCATGGGATTCGGGGACGCCGAGAATGGCCAGCACAGCTGGACTTTGGACGAGGATCACTCCCGGAAGATCATCCGTCGGGGTCTGGAGCTGGGGATCAATTTCTTCGATACCGCGATCGGCTACCAGAGCGGTACAAGCGAGCAGTATTTGGGACGGGCTCTCCGGGATTTTGCAAAGCGGGAAGACGTGGTGGTAGCCACCAAATTTCTCCCACGCACCCAGGAGGAGATCGCTGCCGGCGTCTCCGGCCAGCAACATATCGAAAACATGGTGAATACTAGCCTGAGAAACCTGGGGTTAGACTATATCGACCTATATATCTATCACATGTGGGACTATGAGACGTCTCTCTACGATATCATGGATGGGCTGAACCGGATGGTGCAGGCAGGGAAGGTCCGGCAGATCGGTATTTCCAACTGCTTTGCCTACCAGCTGGCAAAGGCAAACGCACTGGCAGAGAAGGAAGGGTTTGCCAAATTTATCTCCATCCAGGGCCACTATAACCTGATCTTCCGGGAGGAGGAGCGGGAGATGGCGAAGCTATGCGCCGAGGATAACATCGCAATGACACCATATAGTTCTCTGGCCGGCGGCCGGCTCTCCAAGCGCCCCGGAGAAACCTCCAAGCGGTTGGAGGAGGACAGTTATGCCAGATTCAAATATGATGCCACAGCACAGCAGGACAGCGTAATCATCGGCCGCGTTGCAGAACTGGCGGATCAGATGGGCGTTTCCATGACAGAGGTCGCTCTGGCATGGCTTATGACCAAGGTAACCGCCCCGGTAGTGGGAGCGACAAAGATGCACCACATTGAGGGTGCCGCCAGGGCCGTGGACCTGAAACTGACGGAGGAGGCGTGCGCCAGACTGGAGGAACCCTATGTACCCCACAAATTGGTAGGCGTCATGGCACAGAACACGCCAGCGGCTTCCAGGGAACAGCATGTGTGGTCCACAGGGAGCCAGGAAATCAAACAATAGAAGAAAGAGGGACAATACCATGTGCAACCTGAAACGGCTGACTGCGGTCTTGACTGCGGCCGCACTGAGTTTGGCTATGTCTGTGACAGCCTTCTCCGCAGATGCAGACACCGGATTTGCTGATGTGGCGGCGGACGCGTGGTATGCGGATGCTGTCATCTACTGCTGTGACAACGGCCTGATGCGCGGTACCGGTGATACCATATTTTCTCCTGATTCCAATATGACCCGCGCCATGCTGGCAACCGTTCTCTATCGCCTGTCCGGATCTCCATCACTTGAAAATGAAAATCTCGGTTACCCCTTTGTCGATGTCCCCGGAGACAGTTGGTACGCTGACGGCGTCTACTGGGCCCGCATGACGGGTGTTGTCGATGGATATGGAGACAACCGATTTGGCCCCAGTGACCCGGTGACCCGTGAGCAGTTGGCCACGCTCCTGTGGCGCTGCGCTGGCAGTTCTGACGCTGCATCCGGAAACATTTTTGCGGATGAGAGCGATATTTCTTCCTGGGCTGCTTCTGCTGTAGACTGGGCACAGGCCAACGGGTTTGTGAACGGCGTTGGCGACAACCGATTTCTTCCGGCCGGGACTGCTACCCGCGCACAGGTTGCCGCCATCCTCATGCGCTACACACAGAGTCAGGAGGAGTCTGCACCTGAACCGGAAGGTGGACGCGATGTCCTGGTGGCCTATTTCTCCGCCACAGGCAATACGGAAAACATTGCGGAGCATCTGGAGACCGCTTTGAACGCCGACCTCTATGAAATTGTACCGGAGGTGCCCTATACAGACGAAGACCTGAATTACAGCAATTCAGACTGCCGATCCAATCAGGAGCAAAACGACTCTGCTGCCCGTCCAGCGATCTCTGGCGGTGTGGAGAACATGGGGGACTATGAGGTGATCTTCCTAGGCTATCCCATTTGGTGGGGCGACGCACCCAAGATCATCTCCTCTTTCCTGGAAAGCTATGATTTTGCCGGAAAAACGATCGTACCTTTTTGTACCTCCGGCAGCAGTTCTATCGGGGAGAGCGCCGAAGCGCTCAGGGCGCTGGCGAGCGATGCTGTTTGGCTGGATGGCCAGCGATTCAGCGGCAACGACACACTGGAAACAGTGGAACAGTGGCTGGATTCACTGGGGCTGCGCTGAATGCAGCCGTCTGAAGCGTCCTGCTGAAATCGTGTTTTTGGCAGCACGCGCCGCGTTCTGAAAAAGTGCATGACACATGGAGGGGGCGGCTCTGCCAACCCCGAGCATTTTAAATCAAGGGGTGGAGGCCGCCTTCGGCGGCCGAAACCCAAAAAGAAAGACACGCTTATTGCGTGTCTTTCTTTTTGGAAGGGGCGGTCAAAATCGATATTTTGAAATTTCGAAAAGGTATAGGAGAATCACCCAGCCGGCCTTCTGGCCGGCGGCGCTAATGCGCCGTACGAGCGTTTTGCCGCAGGTAGAGCCTCGGCGCGGGCGGAATTCACTTCCGCCGAGCATTTGAATCCCCGCAGGGTGGAGCCGCCCTTTGGGCGGCGAAACCCACAAAAAAGGACACGGCTTACGTCGTGTCCTTTTTTTTGGAAGGGGCGGTTAAAATCGATATTTTTGAAACGGGACAAAACCGCCGCGAAGCTGCGGCCCCAAGCCGCAACCCAGCACAGCGGTTGCGGTTTGGAAGTGAGGAGCAGCATAATGAGCGCGCGATGAGCTTCGTCATGAAATGAAAAAGCGCGTCGCAAGCGATATGACGCTTGCGACGAACTGGTATGCCCGACTGGATTCGAACCAGCGGCCTTTGGAGTCGGAGTCCAACGCTCTATCCAACTGAGCTACGGGCACATATTCAATTCAAACTGACTAAGATAGTATAGCAGGAAATTTTCCTTCTGTAAAGAGTAATTTTTCTAAATAGGAAAATTTTTTCGGGAGGGATATATTGCGTGTCCGACCTCAAGACTTCGCCGGTCGGATTCCCGGTTGCACGATTAGCGGTCATGGGGTACAATGGATGGGAACCAAACCGCCTGCTCTCAAGATCTGGTGGAGAAGAACCTGATGAAATAGGAGTAAGTCATATGATCATTCGAGCATTTCAAGAGAAAAAACCGCAGATCCATGAGAGTGTTCGCTCTGCGGAAGACGCTGCCATTCTGGGGGATGTAACACTGGAAAAGGACGTAACGCTCTGGTATCACTGTACCCTTCGCGCAGATTTGGACTCCATTACTGTAGGGGAGGGGAGCAACATTCAGGATGGCTGCGTGATCCACTGCGATGCGGGAGTACCCGCAAAGATCGGAAAGCATGTTGTTGTGGGCCACAACGCCATCGTCCATGGCTGTACGATAGAGGACGGCTGCCTGATCGGTATGGGCGCTGTTGTTCTGGATGGCGCCGTTGTTGGGGAGGGGTCCCTGGTGGGCGCTGGCGCCTTGGTAACCGGGGGCAAGATCATCCCGCCGGGCAGTCTGGTCATGGGGGTTCCCGGCAAGGTAATTCGTGTGTTGAGCGAGGAGGAGCGCCAGAAAATTAAGGACGATGCAGCACACTATGTGGAGGCCGGCCGGGAAGAACTGCCGCTGGTCCCGAGGGCAGAGTGATGAAGAAGACCGCAAATAAAAGAAGTAGTCCAGTGAAACGGCGGTGGCAGCGCGCGGTATTGGGATGCTTGGCCCTGCTCCTGGTGGTGGTTTTGGGCTATGCGGCCTATGTGCTTTTGACTTACTACCGTCTGGGGGACGCGCTGCCACTGGAGATTTTATCGGCCCCCAGTGCCGGCAGCGTTGAAGTGACAACAGGGAAGACCTACCGGGCAGTGTCTTACAACATCGGTTTTGGCGCTTACAGTGATGATTATACCTTTTTTATGGATGGCGGTACGGAGAGCCGCGCCCGGTCAGCGGCAGCGGTCTATGAAAATGTGGGCGGCGCTGTTAGAGAGATCCAGGCCCAGGACCCGGATTTTGTCCTTCTGCAGGAAGTCGATGTGGATGGAACCCGCAGCCACCACATTGACGAGACAACGCTTGTGCGGGACGGCCTGGGGGATACCTACTACAGCACCTTTGCGCAGAACTACGACAGCCCCTATCTCTTCTGGCCGCTGCTGGAGCCCCACGGCGCGAACCGATCGGGGCAATTGACGCTCTCCCGCTATCCGATCACCTCTGCTCTGCGCCGCAGCCTGCCCATTGAGGAGAGCCTGATGAAATTAGTGGACCTGGACCGGTGCTATTCCGTCCAGCGGATCGGTGTGGATAACGGGAAGGAACTGGTCCTTTACAATTTTCACCTCTCCGCCTATACTTCAGATGGAACCATTGCCGAGGAGCAATTGAAACTGCTCTTCTCGGACATGCTTTCAGAATATCAAAAAGGAAACTACGCCGTGGCCGGCGGTGACTTCAACAAGGATCTGCTGGGGGATTCTTCCGCGGTCTTCGGCATCTCCGGGGAGACCTATACCTGGGCGCAGCCCATTCCGGAGGAACTGATCCCTGCAGGCCTTACCGTGGCAGCACCCTTGGATCGTGAGAATCCTGTCCCATCCTGCCGAAATGCAGACCGTCCCTATGGTCCGGATGACTTTGTATTGGTGGTGGACGGCTTTATCGTATCGGACAATGTGGCCGTTATGGACAGCGCCGCCGTGGACACGCAGTTTCAATGGAGCGACCACAATCCGGTGTACCTGTCGTTTCGCTTAAAAGAAAGCGGTTAAATCCCCAAATGTACTGTGGCCTGGATGGGAATGGGCTGTTTCCTTACAGCCGGCTTAGTGACCCTTTATCGGAGACTTCAGCATGAAATTGCAGCTATTATGGAATATTTTGGGAATCGTCTTGGCTCTGGCACTCCTCACGGGTGCCGGGATTCTGCTCCTGCGGCGATTGGGGAAACGGGTCCGAAAGGGGAAACTGGTCCTTCTCTCCGCGGCTGTGCTGGCCTTATACATTCTGACCGGTATTTTTGCCGCCTATCTGCGCCACCCCAATGTATCAGAAAGCTATGCGGAAAACTGGGAGAACAGCGACTTCTATGGAGACCATCCCACTGGGGAGCGGGTAGCGCTGGTGACCACCAATCAGGCTGCTCTGGAGGAGCGCCTGCGGCTTTTTCACTTGGCCGAAGAGCGGATCATTCTCTCCACCTTCGACTTTATTGCCGATAACAGCGGCCTGGACGTGATCGCCGCTCTGTATGAGGCTGCGGAGCGGGGAGTGCAGGTGGAGATCGTGGCCGATGGATTCAACGCCTTGCAGAAGATAGATGGAGAATCCCATTTTCAGGTTTTGGCCGCCCATCCCAACGTGGAGATTTTCATTTATAACCCGGTGAATCTCCTGAAACCGTGGAAACTGATGGGACGGCTCCACGACAAGTACATCATCGTAGACGATACCTATCTGCTGTTGGGTGGGCGAAACACCAATGACTATTTCCTGGGAAACTATCCCAGCGACACCTACAGCCGGGACATGGAGGTGCTGGTCTATGGCGGCGGAGAGGCTTTAACACAGGTAGAGTCCTATTTCCGGCAGATCTGCGCGCTGGACTGTACCCGCCCCTACCAGGGAGCCAATGACAACAGCGAGATCCGAGAAATCCTGTTTCAGCGGGCGAGGTCCCTCCGTGAGACCTATCCGCAGTGCTATACAGACTATGACTATGCAGCCCATACCCATCCAGCCAACCGCATCACCCTGCTCAGCAATCCCATCCACACCGGCGCAAAAGAACCCTGGGTCCTGTGGGGGCTGACGCAGCTCATGGCGGACGCGGAAGAGCAGGTCCTGTTCCACTCTCCCTATGTGATCTGTAACGGCGCCATGTACGATTCTCTGCGGGAAATCGCCGGAAACGTTCCGGATGCCCGACTGGTGCTGAACTCGGTGGAGACGGCGGCCAACCTGTTCGGAGCAGTGATCTACAGCAAAGAACGCGATGCAATGCTGGAGACTGGGTTCGATCTTTACGAATATTACAGTCAGGAGGCGGACGTCTCCAGTCATATGAAGTCTGCCCTCGTCGACAACCGCCTCTGCATCGTCGGCTCGTTCAATCTGGATATGCGCAGCGCCTATCTGGATACAGAAACGGTCCTTGTTATCGACAGCAAGGAGCTGGCGGCGGATCTGGCAGCCCACATGGCGCGGATGGAGGCGTCCAGCGGTCACGTGATGGAGGATGGCGTGCAGGTACCGGAGGGCATCGTTGTCCCGGAGATCCCGTTTTTCCGGAGAGCGGTACTGGCCCTGCTGCGGCTGATCGAACGTCCTTTCCGGTTTTTGATGTGATGCAAAAGTCCGACGGCTGCAGAAGGGAAGAGCCCCTGTCAAATGACAGGGGCTCTTTCTCTGATCCAGTTTCTTTACCGCTGATCAACCGCCAGGGTGCGGACGAGTGTTTCATCCGGTGTCACATAGGCGGTCTGATAGGGATCATAGACCACCATCCCAGGCCGGGCGCCAGCCGGTTTTTTTACATTTTTAACCGGCGTGTAATCCACTGCAACCTGACTGCCATCGCGGCCCTGAGAGAAATAGGCCGCCAAGACCGCCGCCTCCGTCATACTCTGCTGGTCCGGTGTCTCACCATCTGTGCAAAGGATCACATGGGAGCCATGGATCTTCTGTGTGTGGAACCAGATATCCCATTTCAAAGCGTCCCTGGTCAGCTTGTCGTTCTGGCTGTTGCTGCGGCCCACCAGGATCCTCAGGCCGCTGCTGGAACGAAACTCTCTGGGCTTTGAAGGGGCGCGCTTTGGTTCACGGCGGCCTCCGTTTCGGTTTCTCAGATAGCCGCCGGATTGCAGCTCCGCCCGTGCGTCGTTGAAATCCTGCTCCAATTCTGCACGGCTCAGCTCATCCAGAATGCTGTCCAGATACTCCAATTCGACTCGCCCCTTCTGGATCTGCTCCTGGAGAACATGCTCGGCAGTCTTTGCCTTATTGTACTGTTTGAAGTATTTTGCGGCATTCTGCTGCGGTGTCAGCAGGGGATCCAACGGAATCTCCACCGTGGGACACGCCTCCTGATAGTAGTCCTCCGCCCGCAAAACCCGCTGTCCGCGCTCCATCCGGTAGAGGTTTGCCGTGATCAGTTCACCGCGCACGCGCAGCAATTCCCGGTTTTGTGTTTCCGCCAGTTCCTTTTCCTGGGCAGCCAGTTTCCGGGCGACCCGGTCCCGGGCGGTAGTGGCTGCTTTCAGCAGATCGTGCCCCTTTTGGCGGATACGCTCCTGCCGTTCCCGGGTCTCATAGAAGGTATCCAGCAGTTGGGAAAAGGTATCGAATCCCTCGCCCTCCGCGGCGGCACCATACTGTAAAATTGGAATATAGGAAAAATCGAATGGCCTGTGATCTCTCTTTAACAGAAATGGTATAAAGTGACTTTCCTTTACGGATGCCTGCCAATAAAAAAACATATCGGCAAGATGCTGCCGTCCGCTCCCATCCAGCGAGAAAAAACGTGCATCTGTGCTGCCGCAGCTCTGGAAAACCATCTCCCGACATACCAGCGGGGAAAGTCCAAAGAATGTGTCCAGCAGCCACTGATCGATCTGCTTTTCCGGGTCAGCCTGTTCCAGCAGCGTATGGAATGCATCCGGTTCGATTGCCAGGGGGTCTGCTTTGTCAGGGACAGCAGGGAGGTGGTAAAACAGTCCCGGCAGGATCTGCCTCTGCTGGCTCATCTCCAGATCCACACGGCGCAGGCAGTCGATGATCCGGCCATCGGCATCCAGAAGGATGAGATTGGCGTTTCGCCCCATGCACTCCAGCACCAGCCTGCGCTCACCGGCCACGCCCAGCTCGTCCATCGCGCGGATGGTCAGCACGACCACCCGGTCCAGGCCGGCCTGCTCCAGAGCGGTGATATACCCGCCGGACAGATGCTTTCGCAGCAGCATACAAAACATGGGAGGGGCGGCCGGGTTCTCCCTGGTCAGAGTCGTCAAATGGATCCTTGGCTGGTTGGAGCCAGCGTTGAGCAGCAGTTTCCGGTTGCCCCGCAGAGTCAAAATGACCTGGTCGCGGGCAGGCTGCTGGATCTTTTCAATCCGTGTGTTCACGACCTGTTGTTCCAGTTCATGGACAACGCCCCTCAGGCACAGTGCATCCAGCGGCATAGGCTCACTCCTCCATCATGGCGCAAAATAGCTGGTTGATCCGCTCCTCATCCCCATGCAGGTACAACCATCCCAGCAGGGACTCCAATGCCGTAGCTCTCAGGTAGTCTGTCCGGCTGGCGCTGTGGGGGATGGAGTTGACATGGGCATTGCGGCCGCGCTTATAGACTGCCAGTTCCTCCTCTGTCAGCAGCGAAAGGATCCGCTGGCTGCGTTCCGCCTGGGCCTGCGCCCGGACCAGCTCCACCGCGGCGCGGTGAAGGCCCTTTCCCGTAGCCCTTCCGTGGGCACACAGCCAGCTACGCACCAGCAGTTCATAGACCGCATCACCCAGATGCGCAAGACCGATGCTGCTGATATTGCGGATCTCATCCTCTGTCAGATGGAGGTGGAAATAGTTCTCCATAGATCTTCCTCTTTCCAAAACGGATCAACATCTTTCATAGGCCCGTTTCGGGCCGGCAGGTTTCATTATACAGAATTTCTTTACAAAGTCAACGAAAGGCCGCAGATGCGGCCCTTCGTCTCAGCTTTTTCCTAAGATATACGCCTCTGCTTCTTTCAGAACCTCTACATCGGTCGCAAAGGTCACCAGAGGCTTGGCGTCCTGAAAAGAGAACCATCCCAACTGCCGGATCTCCTCCTCCTGGGCGTGTTCCGTTCCTCCCGTGGGCTGGGCAATGAAAAACACGACATCCTTGATCACACCGGGTTTGGGATAGTAGGTAACCACTTGGCGGAAGTGGGGATCAATGTCCACCGTCAGCCCCGTCTCCTCCAAAATCTCCCGCTTAGCCGTCTCCAATTCCGTCTCCCGGCCTTCGATATGCCCCTTTGGAAAGCTCCAATGGCTGGCGCCGTGCTGGGCCAACAGGAACTCATGGCCGCGCTCCCCTTTGCGCCAGATCACTGCGCCGCAGGATTTCTCCTCTTTGGCTTTCACGAACGTACCGCCGTCTCCCCAGGTCCAGGTGCCGCCGTGGGCTCCGATTTCAAATTGGAGCTTGGCAATACCCAGATCCACATCGGAATAAGTAGTGTGCTCCTTCTGCTGAACCGCCACTGATCCGTTAGAATAGATGAACCGGTATGCCTGCCGATTCATCGCCGAGGGGGCCAGAACCACTGCGTTGATCCCGGACTGGAACCAGTCGGGCGCATCCCCCATTCCCCGGGACAGCTCAGCGGCAGATTTGTGGTTGCGGCGGAGGGCACCGCGGATCAGCTTTTCCTTCGCACCGGGCTGCGGGGCAGCCGGCCCCACCACAATCACGCCGCACAGCACGTCCCCCTTCTGCATCTGACAGGGGACCTTGCTGCGGTCATAAGTCCCGCACACCCAACAGGTTCCAAGACCCAGCGTGGTAGCGCCAAGAAGAACCTTCTGTCCGTAATAGCCGCAGCGCTCCTTTAAATTGGGAAGATCCCCCGGGCCGACCAGTGCAATCATATTGCGCACACCGGAAAACATGCCGTAGCTGGTGCGCAGGGAGGAGAATACCTCCGGGTGGTCGGTGATCAATTGCATCCGCAGACCGCTGGCTTGATTGGCCACAGCAATCATCTTGTGCAGTTGAGAGATCTCGTCTTCCGTCAGACTGCGATCCAAGTATTTCCTGTTGGAGACCCGCACCAAAATGGCTTCCATATTCGTCATAGGATCACCCCTTTCCAGATTTCTGCTTCTATTATACACAGATTTTTCCCTGCTGTACAGAGATTCTTCCGCGGAATCCAGGGAGCACCAGAAGGGAAGTGGCAAAAAAGAGTGAAAAAGGGGTTGACAAACATCTTGCTGTTTGCTATACTAATCACCGTTCCGCACGGGACAGTATATGGGGGTATAGCTCAGCTGGGAGAGCGCTTGAATGGCATTCAAGAGGTCAGCGGTTCGATCCCGCTTATCTCCACCAAGGAAAACTGAATAGCATGTGGGGGTATAGCTCAGCTGGGAGCCCGATACAATCGTGTACCAGCACCCCACACAAAACTGAATAAGAAATACCCAGCGCATCCTCTTATATGGGGGTATAGCTCAGCTGGGAGAGCGCTTGAATGG
>CALXDF010000179.1 GCA_944386995.1 uncultured Oscillospiraceae bacterium | reverse complement strand
AACTGCAACCACTTGAATAGCCAGCAGGGGTCTGACAAGACCTCAGCTTTGCTATACCTTTTTTGAACCATCCCTTTTTCACCACCACCATTCATTTTCGGGGTTGATTTTTAATAGTTAATCTTTCTGGTGATGAAGGTATTATAACAGCAGCCTTGCGTACTCGTTTTAACTGTCAACCCAACATCCGAAAGTTTATATTTGAAATTAAAAATTACTTTTGCTACAATACTTCCAGGTAATGAGCGATACCTGCAAGTTCTGCTTGCTGTGTCTTAAGTGGGTTGCTTTCTATTTCCCGGTTTTAGTGTTTGATGGCACATAAAAATCAGATGAAACTGTGGCATCTATACCTTACGGACAAGACAGAAAGAAACACCAGCCAATCGGCTGGTGTTTCTTTTTTACCCGGAGGTTTAAAAATGTCAGTGCGGGCTGATTTTGACGGGTATCTATAGCGGCTCCGACAAGACAGATGAAATACCCTGCAATCAAGTCGATTGCAGGGTACTTTCCATGCCCCATGCCGGAAAACGTTTCCCGCTTATTGGGGATGATCTTTTCTTTCGCAGTGGGGAACGATGTCTGCCCGCATGGCGAGATTTGTGTTCCTCTGCCACAGATCCGCGGGTTTTCGGGGCAGTGTTTTGTGAAAATCAGTCCAACTGCGGCGTGGCAGGCTGTCCCTCCCTGCCGGCATAGAGCGAGCGGCTGTAGTGGAAGATCTCGTCGATGACAGTGCGGTAAACCATAGGGGTCAGCGCCTTGAAAGCCAGAGCCAAGCCGCCGTTGCGGCCCAGGCGGTCAATGGTGTCCCGGATGAACTGCCGCAGACGTTCCTCCGTCAAATCCGGGTCCTGGAGCACATAGGGATCCAGTGTTACCTGGAGGTTCAGGCGCCCGCCGGTATCTTTCTGAACCTGCCGGTGATTGTTCATATTCTGGCTTTCCCACATGCAAAAGCCGATATCCACCAGCTCCGGTGCCAGAGCCTGGCACTTCCCGCAGGAGTGACAGATATAGTACACCCCGTAAGAGCGGACCACATCGGCAATGCGTTTCATCGGCGGCGCAATCAGCTCACGGAAGGTCTCGGGGGCCATGAAGGTGCTCAGCTGCGTACCCCAGTCATCGCTGTTGATGATGAGATCCAGAGGGACCCACTCCTTCATCAGTTTGTGGACCATGGCAATTTTATAATCAGCCATGGCGTTGAAGAAGTCCGCCGCCTCCTCCGGCTCCTCCACCATCCAGGTCAGACACTCCTCTGTGGGGCACAGGCTCAGCAAACGCTCAAACAGGCCGTCCTGCATCACATAACCGGTAAGTTTATTGGGGCTGAGTTTGGCGGCGGCTTCCTCACGGCCCCTGGAGAAGTCGATCTTGTCCAGATCCGGGAAGATGAATTTCTCCCGCCAGTGGGACATATCCTCCATAATAAAGCTGTTGGGGGAAACGGTCTGTCCGCCCACCGTATCCACATAGGTCCAGCTGACGCCGAACCAGTCCTGGCCGCTGGTCCCATAGGGCGGACGGTCATTATCGCCCGGGCAGGAGGTCATCTGGTGATCCAGACCCATCATAGGAACCCAGTAGGGGATTTTACCCTCCAGGAGCAGTTTGAGGTTTTCCTTTTGTGTCACCGGATAGTCCAGTGCAGGCGGATCGCAGGGGGGCGGCGTCATCCGGGATTCGATAGTAAAACTTTTGGCCATGGCTGTGCTCCTTTCTGCCCGCTTGGGCAATATGCACCTGCGCAGCCGCTGTAGCGGCGGAGGCGCGGCGTATTGGCTCGTAAGATGATAAAAGTATACCATTGTCCCGGGGAACCTGTCAATTTGCGCGCACGATCTTCCCGCGGAGAGCGGGCATGCCTGGCTGGGAATTTCTTTTGCCGCCCGGCTTTCCTGCCGGACAGCGGTCAAATGGGCCGATGTGTTAAAAAAATCCCCGCTGTCCGGGCGCGGGGAACGCCGGAACAACGGGGATCAAGTGTCAACAGTCCGTCAGGGCCAGCTCTGCAGCGGCCTGTGCGTGGATCTGTGTGGTGTCAAACAGAGGGAGATCTGTATCGTTCTGACCGATCAGCAGGCCGATCTCTGTGCAGCCCAGAATCGCTCCCTCGGCCCCGGCGGTCCGCAGGTCCTCCAGGACCCGGAGAAACAGCACTTTAGAATCCGGGGAGATGGTTCCCCGGCACAGTTCCTGGAAGATCACGCGGTTGATTTCCCGGCGGTCTGCCTTCCCGGGAATCAGAACGTCCAACCCGCCATCTGTCAGGCGCTGCTTGTAAAAATCCTGTTCCATGGTATATGCCGTTCCCAGCAAAGCGACCCGATGGATGCCCCGGGAACGGAGGGCCGCGAGGGTCAGATCTGCAATGTGGAGAATGGGTACGGCTACAGCGGCCTGGACCTGACCATAGACTTTGTGCATGGTGTTGGTGCAGATGAGGATAAAGTCCGCGCCCGCCCGCTCCAGCGCCCGGGCGGCATCGGCCAGGATCTCTCCGCTGCGCTGCCAGTTGCCGCTGGACTGACAGCGCTCAATTTCGTCAAATTCCACGCTGTAGAGGACACATTTGGCGGAGTGAAGTCCGCCCAAGCGTTCCTTTACTACTTGGTTGATGATCTGATAGTAGGTAACGGTGCTCTCCCAGCTCATACCGCCCAAAAGGCCGATGGTCTGCATGCGGCAGGCTCCTTTCACAATCTGTTTGATTTCAATATTCCCGCAGGACGGCGGATACCCGGCCAAGAATTTGACAGCCCGTGCCGTCGATGGGACGGTAGTCGTCGTTCTCCGGCAGCAGCCAGATCTGGCCGTTCTCCTGGTGAAAGCGCTTGACCGTGGCCTCATCCCCCAGCAGAGCCACGACGATCTCCCCGTTGTAAGCTGTGCTCTGACGGCGGATAATCACCAGGTCGCCGGGGAGAATGCCGGCCTTTATCATGGATTCTCCCCGGACCCGCAGGGCGAAATACTCCCCCGCCTGGCCGTGCGTATCAAAGGTGATATAGTCTTCGATACACTCTTGGGCCAAAATGGGGGCACCGGCAGCCACAGAGCCCAGGACAGGGACCTTTCCCTCTGGCGGCTGGTGGGAAATAACCAGCGCGCGCCCCTTGCAGGCGCCTTTTTCAATCAGGCCCTGTTCTTCCAGCTTCTTCAAGTGGAAATGTACCGTGGACGGAGATTTGAGGCCCACAGCCTCGCCGATCTCCCGGACGGAGGGGGCGTAACCGTTATCCCTGACAAACTGGACGATGACTTCGTAGATCCGCTCCTGCATATCAGATTTTCTTCCCATAGCCGCACCTCCGCTGTTTTTGTCAGTATACCACAGTTCGCATGGAAATGCAACACCTGTTCCATATAACACCCCTGCAGAATGGTCGGAAAAGAGCAGGAAAAGCCGGGAGAATCGGCAATTTCCCCTTGCAATAGGCTGATAGATGTGGTATCATATAAGCCTGTGATATGGAGCTGTGCGCGTTTCGGCGCGTTTTCCAACAAATTTGGGAGGTATGTACAAATGACTTTGGCGGTTACGATTCTGCAGGTGCTGGTGGGCGTTGTGATTATCCTGATGGTTCTGTTCCAGAGCGGCAAGAACCAGGGGCTGGGCGTCATCGGCGGCGCTGCCGACACCTTCCTGGCCAAGAGCAAGGCCAAGAGCCTGGATGCAAAGCTGGCCCGGGCCACCAAGTGGGTGGGCGCGGTGTTTATTATCCTGACACTGGTGCTGAACATCTTGAGCATCGCCGGCGTGTAATGCGTCTGTTTCGCACAAACAAAAAGAGGGGGGCGGCCACTGGGAAGCCGACCCCCTCTTTTTATGCTTTTCTGCGGCAGATATAGGCCCCTGTGCAGGGAAGTTGAACGCGCGCCGTTTACCAGGTGCGGATCGTGGTAGCGGTGCAGTAGAGCTCGCCCAGCAGCGGCGTGGTGCCGTAAATTTGGAAGAGTGCCTCCACAGTGACAAAGGCATACCCCTGGGGCTGGAGCGCATCAATGATCTGCAGGGCTGCTTCCACACTGGTGGGATAGAAATCGTGGAGCAGGATGATATCCCCGGGTTGAATTTGAGAGAGGACCCGTTCCACCACCTGACCGGAATCCAGGACCTTCCAATCTTCTGGATCCAGAGACCAGAAGATCATGGGAGTCCGGATCAAATCTATCCGCTTCCGGTCCACCATGCCGTAGGGAGGGCGGAGCCAGTAGTCTCCCGGCCCCAGGATTTCCTCCAGCAGCACCTGAGTTTTTTGGATCTCCTCCACGATGGCGTTGTCAGCGGCTTTCTCCAGTATGACGTGGCTGTAGGTGTGGTTGCCTACCTGGTGGCCCTGGGCGGCCATGCGGCGGACTAGAGCTTCATTGCCGGGGATCTGTTCCCCGATCAGAAAAAACGTGGCGTTGGCGCCTCTGGCCCGCAGTCCATTCAGCAGAAGGGCGGTGGTATCGGCGCGGGGGCCGTCGTCAAACGTCAGAGCCACATATTTCAAATCGCCGGTTATTTCTGCTGTGCCGCCGGCGGATACGGCCTGCCGCTGTGGCGCATATAGCAGCACAGGCAGCAGCAACAGAACGCATATCACAAAGCACCGCTTCATCCCATCACCAGTGGCTAGTATGGCTCCGTCGGCAAAAAATAAAGCAGGCGGTTTCTGGCAAACCGGCCTGCTTTTTTTCTATTATGGAACCGGGGCGGTCGCGGTCTGCCGCCCGCCAGGAACCAGACTGCAGTTAAATTTGCTGGCAGCCTTTCGCATGTCCCGAACAGACAAGGTTAAAAAAAGCGCACGAAGATTTGCAGAAAGATCCACAGGATGACCAGGACCACCACCACAGCGGCCGAGGAACCCTTGGAATGGGAGCTGCGCTGCTGGCCGGTTTTGGCCCTGGGATGAACGGACTGCTGGACGCGGCGGCGCTGCGCCTTTTCCTGGTGGACTTCCCGGTGGACAAAGGAGCCGGCATGATTTTGTTCATTGACGCCGTCTTTTCGAATCACCGCAGTGGTGCTGCCGGACTTCGGCGGCTGGTTGTAGGCACCGCACCGGGGACAGAAGTCATCCACATTGTAGTCATACACTTTTTTGCACTCCGAACACACAAGACGCATGGACTCCACCTCCTATAAATTCAGTATACTATAGTACCAACTATTTGAAAAGTCCCAAAACGGCGGGCGAGCTGGATTGTATTTGCGTAATGGCTCGCTGTGTGGTACACTGAGGTCAACAGCAAAGGAGGTGCCCCTATGAAACTGCATTTTTACGGCGCGTCACAGTGCGTCACCGGCAGCTGCTATCTGCTGGAAATCAATGGAAAGAAAATTCTCGTAGACTGCGGCCTGCAGCAGGGCAGGGATGAGATCGACAACGGTGAAGTGCCTTTCGCGCCCAATACGGTGGATTATGTGCTGATCACCCACGCCCATATCGACCACAGCGGGCGCGTGCCCATGCTGGTGCGTCAGGGGTTCCGGGGCCGCGTCCTCACTACCCGGCTTACAGCACAGCTGATGGAGATCATGCTGGCGGATTCTGCCCATATCCAGGAGTCCGACGCGGCGTACCAAAACCGAAAGAACCAGCGGGCAGGCCGCCCGGCGATAGAACCCATCTATACCATGGCGGATGCCATGGCAACCATGCAATATATTGATATTTGTGAATATGATCAGAAGGTCCAGCTGTGCGACGGGGTGGAGGCGACGTTCACCGACGCGGGCCACCTGCTGGGAAGCGCCAGCATCACGCTGGAACTGGCGGAAAATGGGGAGCGGCGGACGCTGGTGTTCTCCGGTGACATCGGCAATGTGGACCAGCCGATCATCCGGGACCCGGTGCTGCTGCACCAGGGAGACTATGTGGTGATGGAGAGCACCTACGGCGACCGCAACCACCAGGAGGTCTGGAGCTATACCGACGAGCTGGCGGCGGTCATTGACCGAACGTTGGGCCGGGGAGGGAATGTGGTGATCCCTGCCTTTGCCGTGGGGCGCACGCAGGAGATCCTGTACTTTATCGGCCGAATGAAGCAGGAGGGTCTGGTAAAGTCGGTGCCGAATTTCCCGGTATATGTGGACAGCCCTCTTGCAGGAAAGGCGACGACGATTTTCGCCGGGGACCTGCGGGGCTATCTGGACGAGGAGGCGCTGGAGCTGGTCCGCACCCACCAGAGCATGTTCACTTTCCCGGGCCTGCGGCTGACGGAGTCTCTGGAGGAGTCCAAGATGCTGAACACCGACAAAACGCCCAAGGTCATTATTTCCGCCTCCGGCATGTGCGACGCCGGACGGATCCGCCACCACCTGAAGTATAACCTGTGGCGCCACGACAGCACTATCGTTTTTGTGGGGTTTCAGGGAGAGGGGACCCTGGGACGGACACTGCTGGAGGGGGCTCAATCGGTAAAGCTCTTCGGCGAGGAGATCGCCGTCAATGCCGAGATCGTCAATTTTAAGGGACTCTCCAGCCACGCAGACAGGGATCACCTGATCGCCTGGGCCCAGTCCTTCGACGGACCCAAGCACATCTTTGTCACCCATGGGGACCGGGAGGTGGCCCCTTACTTTGCCGAGAGCCTCCAAAAGCTGGGGCTGAACGCCCATGCACCACAGTACACCGAGTGCTGGGATCTCCTCAGCGGAAAGATGGTGGAGCAGGGCTATCTGCCGGAGCGCAAGACCACAACGCCTGCCGGCGGGAAGACGTCGACAGCCTATCAGCGCCTGGTGGCCATGGGTAAGCTGCTCCAGGAGGTCATCGCTCGCAGCAAAGGCCGGGCCAACCGGGATCTGGGCAATTTTGCCGACCAGATCAAAGCCCTCATCGACAAGTGGGAGAGGTAGCCGGCCAGGCCTCCCCCGGCGCAGGAGGCGCAGGGAAAACAGGAGCAGATTGTTTCCGGCCCAGAACGCGGTATTTGATAGGGGACGGCATCCATGGATACCACAGGGTGACCGCTTTTGGAGAGGACTGCGTATACGCTTGGCGAAATCCCGGTGGAGGCACCCACTTTCCCCTGGACGAAGAGGAGGGCTATGACGAAGTCCGTGATGCGCTTTCCCTAAAGTATCTCCGGGAAAACCGTCCCTCCTGGCGCGATGGACCTGAGTTCTCCGCGGACAGGGACGTGGGCAGCCTCTTGGAGGACGCGGCGGGGATGCTGACCCGGGCCGAGGCGGCAGCGGTCATCGAACGGGTGCTGGCCGGTCTGCCGGATGCACGATCACGATAAAATATTCAGCGGCAGAGCGTTCGCCCTGACAGGCGGGCCGCTCAGCCAGAAAGAACAGGAGAGACAGCATGGCGGGGCTTGCCAAAAATCAACTGCATATGGTGGAGGTCACAGGCTACACCGCTGAGGGATTGGGCGTGGCCCGGATCGGCGGGCAGGTAGTCTTTATCCACGGCGGCGTCCGGGGTGAGACCTGTACGGTACAGGTCCTGAAAGTACAGAAACAGGTGGCCTTTGCCAAAGTCCGCCAGGTACTGGTCCCAGCGCCGGGCCGGCAGGCAGTGGACTGTCCGCACTATCCCGCCTGCGGCGGATGTGCCCTGCGGCACCTCACCTATGATGAGGAGCTGGAGGCCAAGCGGCAGCGGGTGGAGGATGCCCTGCGGCGCATCGGCGGGGCGGACATCGCTGTTTCAGAGATCCTGCCCAGCCCACAGGTCCTCCACTACCGGAACAAGAGCCAGTTTCCGGTGGGGCGGGACGGGACGATCGGGTTCTACCGGGCCAGGAGCCACACCGTGATCCCCGTGTCCGACTGCCTTCTCCAGCGGCCGGAGGCCAACCGGGCGGCACAGGCGCTGGGCCGGTATATGAGCCGGTACGCTGTCCCCGGCTACGACGAGACGACGGGAACGGGGCTCATCCGGCACCTCTATGTCCGCACCAGCGCCGCCGGAGCATCCCTGGTGTGTGTGGTGGCCAACGGCGCGCAGCTGCCCCATGAGGCGCAGCTGGTAGAGCTGCTCCGCGAGGCCTGCCCCGGCATCACGGGGGTGGTGCTGAACAGCAACACCAGGGAGACCAATGTGATTCTGGGAGAGAGCTACCGGACGCTCTGGGGGAGCGACCGGCTGGAGGATACCCTCTGCGGCCTTCGCTTCGTCTTATCGGTCCCCTCCTTCTACCAGGTGAACCGGGAGCAGGCGGAACGGCTGTACCAGCGGGCCATAGAGATGGCCGGCCTCACCGGGCAGGAGACCGTTCTGGACCTCTACTGCGGCACGGGGACCATTACCCTGGCCATGGCCGGAAGGGCCCGGCGGGTGCTGGGGGCTGAGATCGTTGCTCCGGCCATCGAGGACGCTCGGAACAATGCGGTGCGCAACAATATTGCCAATGCGGAATTTTTCTGCGGTGATGCCGGAGCGGTGGCAGAGCGGCTGGCGGCGGAACAGCTGCGGCCGGATGTGATTACTGTGGACCCACCCCGGAAGGGACTGGGGGAGGAGGTGATCCCGGCCATTGCCCGGATGGCGCCGGAGCGGGTGGTGTATGTCTCCTGCGACCCGGCTACCCTGGCGCGGGATATAAAGCGGTTTGCCGGGGTTGGTTACCGCCTGGCGGAGGCTGTGGCCGTGGATATGTTTCCAAGAACATCCCATGTGGAGACGGTAGTATTATTGTCCAAACTAAAATGTGACTTGATAATTTCAAATGACACATAAAATAATTACAGACGCAAACACTTAATTGTTGACACAGAAACTGATTTCCTGTATAATAAGTACAGGAAATCAGTTTCTTTTTGCTCTGTGAGGGGAAAATGGCCAGGAAACAGTTCAAAATAACAGAAGAAAAAATCAAAAAACTGATTGCGGAAGGCCGGGGCCAAGGCGAGGGCGCGGCCTATCAGCCGTGGCTTCAGATCGGCAACTTCTCTTCCACGGGCCGGGGAAGCCGCATCCGGGATCACCGGACCGGGCGGATTCACCACCTGTTTTCAGACCTGGAGACGAGGT
>CALXDF010000178.1 GCA_944386995.1 uncultured Oscillospiraceae bacterium | reverse complement strand
CCACGGAGGAATACGGCGTCTATCTGCTGGATAAGCTGGGCATCGACAACACCTATGCCATTGCCGTCACCAACGCTACCGCCGAGCAGTACGGCCTGGAGACGGTCAGCGACCTGATCCCGGTGGCCGGAGAACTGATCTTTGGGGCAGAGCATGGATTCTTTACCCAGGAGGGCAGTATGAAGTATACCCCCTTTGTGGAGTTCTATGGACTCAGCTTCAAGGCGGCAAACCCGGTGGACATCAACTTTAAGTATACCGCCATTGCCAACGGCAATATCCAGGTTACCGAGGTGTATACCACCGATGGACTGAACCGCAAGGCGGATCTGAAGATCCTGGAGGATGACCGGAGCTTCTTCCCGGAGTACAATGGCGCTTATCTGGTCCGCGCGGACATGTTTGAGAAGTTCGCGGACGAGGCGCCAAACCTGAAGGATGTACTGAACATGCTGGGAGGCGCCTTTACCAATGAAACCATGACCGACCTCACATATCAGGTGGATGTAGAGGGCCGCACAATCGAAGAGGTGGCCACAGAGTTCCTGCGGCAGCAGGGCATGATCACCTGACAGATTTTACAGCGTCCCCTCTGGCGGAGCACAGCCCCGCCGGAGGGGTGCGTTTTTTTGTTGCAATCTGTGGCCTGCGCGGTACAATAGAGGCAGACAAAAACACAGGAGCAGCGAACGATGGACAACACCTTTGCCAAAATTTATGCCCTGGCCCGGCAGATCCCCTGCGGCCGGGTGGCCACCTATGGACAGCTGGCGACGCTGGCGGGGAATCCCCGCCTGTCCAGGATTGTGGGCTGTGCCATGAGTACTGCGCCGGGAGACGTGCCGTGTCATCGGGTAGTCAACCGGAGAGGGGAGCTTTGCGGTGCATTCCGCCCTATGGGACGGGAGACCCACCGCCTGCTCCTGGAGATGGAAGGAGTGCCTTTTACGACAGATGGCCGGGTGGATTTGAAGGCCTGCCAGTGGTGTGGAGTGGCGGCACCGGAGGATCGGCGGAAGCGGAAGGAGAAGATAAAATGGAAGAACACTGCCCCCGGTGCGAGTGCCACGGGCATATTTTCATGGACGGCGTGGACTTCAGGCGGGCCCGGGATCTCCACCGGTACAGGCCGGACACGGCGGCCATCCGGACCCACCTGGCGGCCTATCAAACCCGTGGAATCCGCTATTTCCGGGATGGTGGAGACCCTTTTGGGGTATCCCTTCGGGCTCGGGAATTGGCAGGGGAATATGGTATACGGTATGTAACCCCGGCTTTTGCAATCCACCGCGCCGGACGCTATGGCGGTATTGTGGGACGGGGATATACCACGCTGGGGGAGTACCGGGCCCTGGTGGCCCAGGCGAGCGCACTGGGGGCGGATTTCATCAAGCTGATGTTCTCTGGAATCCTGGATTTCGCGGAGTATGGGACGATCTCATGTCCCCCCCTGCCGACAAAGGAAATCAGGGAGCTGGTTCGCATTGCCCATGGGGAGGGGTTTGCAGTGATGGCCCACGTCAACGGTGCGGACGCGATCCGTGCTGCCCTGGAGGCAGGGACGGACAGCATTGAGCACGGCTACTATATGGACGAAGAGGATCTGAAACTGCTGGCGGAGACGGGGGCGGTATGGGTGCCCACGATGGCAGCCATCGCGCCCTTTGCCCATCGTCCCGGCTGCCGGCCGATGGTAGTGGAGCGTTTGCTGGATGAGCAGGCAGAAGCCCTGTGCAAGGCAGCAGCGGTCGGCGCACTGATTGCCTCCGGATCTGATGCCGGGGCTGTAGGCGTCCCTCACGGGGCGGGGCTTGCCGCAGAGTGGGCGCTGCTGGAGCAGGCGCTGGGTCCGGCGGGCTGTGCTGTGATAGAGCGGGGAAATCAGGCTGTCCGTGAGAGATTTTGCAGAAAATAACAGCCCGAGCGGCACAGGAAGTGCTTCCTCCTGTGCCGCTCGGGCTGCTGTTCCATAAAAATTGGCCTGGGGCGCAGCTCCATCGGAACTGCGCCCCAGAGAAAAAACTTGTTGGCTTATTCACAGCGGTTGCCGTGACATCAAGTGTCCTGGCAGGGTGCCAGGGAAACGTATGGTGGAGTCCCCGTTGCCGCCGGGGGCTGATCGGATGAATCGTCGTTGAGTCGTTACTTTTTGGAAGGGTGTGTGATAGGGTGGTTTTATCATACACGATATGCCGGGAGAAAACCTGAAAAATTTGCGGCTAAACTGTAAATAAATTATGAAATCGCCGGATCCTTCCGCGGCGCTCGGACCTTATATCAGCCCCTGGAAAGCTTTCAAAAACAACGTGCACAGTTGCTCCATGCGCCGCCGTTTGTCCAGGGTGCAGAGGGTGGAGCCCATTACCTGCCGCTGCATGGTGCCGAGAATGGCGTCGTAAGCGTTGTAGTAGATCTCCTCCACATCCGCTTCGCTGCTGACGCTGCCGTCTGCCAGTCCGGCTTGAATCGCTTTGGTCAGGGGAGTGTCGGCACGGTCGAACCGGCCGGGCGGCCGGTCCTGCAGCTCTGCGGTGAGGCCTGCGTTGTACAGGGCGGCCTCTGCCTGGAGAATATAGCGGACATACTCGGGATGCTCCAGGTACATGCCTGAGTAAAACGCCAGCATGATGCGGATCTGCTCAATCCCCGGCATGCCGGGATAAAACTGCGCTGTGACAGCTTCCTCCACCTGACGGGCGGTACGCTCCCAGAAGAGAAAGGTGGTGGCTAGGATTACGGCGGCCTTGGTTTCAAAATAGCGGTAGACGGAGCGCTCCGTGAGGCCGGCTGCTGCGGCGATCTCCCGGATGGTGGTCTGATCCACACCCTGGCGGATGAAGAGCTCCAGAGCCCGCTCAACGGTTTGTTGCTTGTTCCGCTCCCGCAGTTCCTCCGGCAGCATGGCAGCTCACCTCCTGACTTTACTATACCAAATCGCGAAAGAGCTGAAAAGGAGACTTTGTGAAAAAAACTACACAAAAACAAGGAAACATTTTCGGGGCATGCGGCGGCGTATGCACGATCCTTCCAGATGGGGTCCAAAGTGAAAAGACGTGAAAAAGGACTTCTATCCACCCATACAGCTGTAGACCGGAATCTAAAGGGGGACAGGTGTGTGCAGTTTTCTCCATTGGCAATTTCACGATTTGCAGGAAACGCCCAAGGGAGCGGCGACTTCATTGCGAAGAAAGACAGGGTGTGGTACAATTAGTGCAGACAGCCGCCGGCCCCGGGCCCGCGGTTGGACGGCTGCGGCCTGCAAACGGAAGAGGAGCGGAAGGAGTACATCGCAATGGCAATTCGCTGTATTGCACTGGATATGGACCGGACGACATTGAACCCGGAGGGGAAACTCTCCGAGCACAATCGAGCGGCGCTGGAGCGGGCAATCAACAGGGGGATTGCCGTGGTCATCGCCAGCGGCAGGACCTTCACCTCTCTGCCGGCGGATGTTGTTGGAATTCCGGGTATTGCATATGCGATTACCTCCAACGGCGCGGCGCTTTACCATCTTCCTACCGGGAAGTGTCTCCATCGCTTTCTCCTGGAACCCGGTTCTGTGGAGCAGGTGCTGGCACTGACGGCGGGGGAGAATGTGACCTATGAGGGGTTCATAGACGGACAGGCCTATGCCGACCAGGCCTATGTGGACCATCCGGAGCGCTACGGGGCGGACCGACTGGCGGCGGCTTATGTCCGGGAGACCCGGCGGCCGGAACCGGAGATCCGGGCCTTTCTTCGCGCCCACGCCCGACAGCTGGACGGCATGGATATTGTGGTACAGGACCAGGCGGTCAAGGCGCGTCTGTGGGCGCAGCTGGAGCGGGAAGTGCCGGAGTTGTATGTTACCTCCTCTATCCAGCGGCTGCTGGAACTGGCGCATCGGAACGCCGGGAAACACAGCGGTCTGCGTCTGGTTCTGGAGCGGCTGGGGATTTCCAGAGAGGAGACAGCGGCATTTGGGGATGGCGACAACGATGCGGAGATGCTCTCCTTCTCCGGTGTTGGGATTGCCATGGCCAATGGCACGCCTGCGTGTCTAGCGGCGGCGGACTTTGTAACAAAGTCCAACGGCGAGGACGGCGTTGCCTGGGGAATGGAGCATTTTCTGGGGATCTAGGTGATTTGGTCACAGTCAGATGGGGAGCAGCAGGGTATACTGGGACTATAAAGGAAATGCAAAAGAAATTCCGGAGGAGAACCAGATATGTCGATTTTTTCTATTTTTCAGCGGACCGATATGGACAAGGGACTGGAACAGGCCAGGCAGACGCCGGGAGCGCTGATCCTGGATGTGCGGACCGAAGGGGAGTACGCGGCAGGCCATGTGCCTGGCAGCCGAAACATCCCCCTGGACCGGATCGGAGCGGCGGCGCTGGACAGGGCGGTCCCGTTGTTCGTATATTGCCGCAGCGGTGCCCGAAGCAGTCAGGCGTGTTCCATTTTGCGGCAGAGAGGATATAGTGCCACCAATATCGGTGGGATCTTGCAGTATGAGGGGACATTAGAGCATGGAGGAGGAAAAGAATGAAAGTTGTGATCATTGGTGGTGTGGCGGGGGGCGCCACGGCGGCGGCGCGTCTGCGCCGCCTGGATGAGCAGGCGGAGATTGTCGTTCTGGAGCGCAGCGGCTTTGTCTCCTATGCCAACTGCGGCCTGCCCTATTACATTGGAGGCGTGATTGAAAACAGGGCGGCTCTGACCCTCCAGACCCCGGAGAGCTTCCGCCGCCGTTTTAACATTGATGTGCGGGTACACCAAGAGGTGGTTGCGATCCACCCGGAAGAAAAGGCGGTGACGGTCCGCCGGCTGGAGGATGGCAGCGAGTATCGGGAGTCCTATGACAAGCTGATTTTGTCCCCGGGGGCGAAAGCGGTTCATCCGAATGTGCCGGGACTGGACGACTCCAGGGTGTTTACCCTGCGCACGGTGGAGGACACCTACCGCATCCGGGACTATGTGACGGAAAAGAAGCCGCAGCGGGCTGTTGTGATCGGCGGAGGATTCATTGGCCTGGAGATGGCGGAGAACCTGCTCCACGCCGGGGTGGCAACGACCCTTCTCCAGCGCAGCTCCCACGTGATGCCGCCGCTGGATGGGGATATGGCCAGCAGTGTTCACGCCTATCTGCGGGACAAAGGCGTGGACCTGCGGCTGAACACCACCTATTCCGCTGTGAAAGCCGCAGAGGGCGGAGGACTGACCGTGGAACTGACGGACGGTACCAGCCTGGAGACGGACCTGCTGCTCCTGGCCATCGGCGTGACGCCGGACAGTCATCTGGCTGCGGAGGCGGGATTGCAGCTGGGGGCCAAGGGGGCCATAGTGGTCAATGAGCGGATGGAGACCTCCGCACCCGATATTTACGCCGTAGGCGACGCGGTGGAGGTGCGCCACTTTGTCACTGGCCGCCCGGCGCTCATTGCCCTGGCGGGACCGGCCAACAAGCAGGGCCGCATTGCCGCGGACAATATCTGCGGCCGCCCCAGTGTGTTCCATGGCTCCCAGGGCTCTTCGGTGCTGAAGCTCTTCGACATGACCATCGCAGCCACGGGAATTAACGAGAAGCAGGCGAAGGAGGCGGGGATTGCCTATGACAAGACGGTGACTTTTTCTGCCAATCATGCCACCTATTACCCCGGCGCTACGGATATGACCATCAAGGTCCTCTATGAAAAGGAGAGCGGCCGGGTGCTGGGGGCCCAGATTGTGGGGTTTGAGGGGGTAGATAAGCGCCTCGACGTGCTGGCTACGGCCATCCGGGCGGGCATGACCGGTGAGGATCTTTCGGAACTGGATCTGGCCTATGCCCCGCCCTACTCCTCTGCCAAGGATCCGGTGAATATGGCGGGCTTTGTGTGGGAGAATCTCCATACCGGCGCGGTGAAACAGTTCCACTGGGACCAGGTGGCGGCTCTGCCGCGGGATGGAAGTGTGACGCTGCTGGATACCCGAACGGAAAAGGAGTACGCCGGCGGACACATCCCCGGAGCCATCAATATCCCTCTGGACAGTCTGCGGGAGCGGATCGGGGAGCTGGACCGGACAAAGCCGGTGTATGTTAACTGCTACAGCGGACTGCGCAGTTATATCGCCTGCCGGATCCTGTCCGGGAATGGATTTACCTGCTATAACCTGTCTGGCGGCTACCGGTTTTATGCACTCAACAGCAGCGATGTGTCTTTCGATGCCGATCCCCGCCACCCCTGCGGCGTGAAGATCGGCTGAAAGCACGGCAGAGGGGGACGGGAACGCTGCCGCAGCGCTGCGGAAAAGCGGATGGACTTTCTGTGCCAGCCGGGCGATACTGGGAAAATACGCTGAGACGGGAGGAGTAATCCCATGTTCCTGACAAAATATGAGTCCCCCATCGGAATGCTGACGCTGACAGCAGAAGGGGACGCTTTGACCGGACTGTGGATCGAAGGGCAGAAATATTTTATGGCGGGCATCCGGGAGCGGTCTGACTGCCGGGCCTTCTGCGGCGGATTGGACAAAGCCTGCCGGTGGCTGGATCGGTACTTCTCCGGAGAACGGCCTGTGCCTTCAGAGCTGGATCTGCGCCCCAGCGGCACAGCCTTCCAGCGGATGGTTTGGGAGAGATTATGCCGCATCCCTTGGGGAGAAACCGTGACCTATGGGACGATTGCCCGGGAAATTGCCGGGCAGACTGGGCGGAAGGCCTCGGCTCAAGCGGTGGGAGGAGCGGTGGGCCATAATCCGATTTCCATCATCATCCCCTGTCACCGGGTGGTGGGAGCGGGAGGAAGTCTTACCGGCTACGCCGGAGGCCTTGACCGTAAAGTCTGGCTGCTGGAACGGGAGGGCACCGACATCTCCCGCCTGATCCGGCCGCGCCGTGGGACGGCTTTGTAGGCCGCAGCTGTATAGGATAGGGATTGCGGCCCCGGCAGAGAGACTCTTCTGCCGGGGCTGCTTTGCCTGAAAGCGGACAGCTCCTGTTGCAAGGTTGGAAGGGAAGATGGTATAATAAACAAAAAACGCCTCCCGACCCGTGACAGGAGGGACAGGGCTGCCGGCAGAAAAAAGAGCGGCAGCGGCAAAGAAGGAAACAGCGGACGGCTCCGCATCAGGGGCCGAGAGGGGAGCAGATGATGAAACTGGATGTGACAGCCATCGGCGAACTGCTGATCGATTTTACAGACCGATCCAAAAATGACTGCGGCTACCCGGTTATGGAGGCCAACCCCGGCGGGGCACCGGGGAACTTTCTGGCCGCCCTTTCAGCATATGGCGCCCATACGGCGCTCCTGGGAAAAGTGGGAGACGACGCTTTTGGCCGGATGCTGGTGGAAACCATGCGGAGGGCTGGAATCGAAACCAGGGGAATTGTGTCAGACCCGTCGGTCTTTACCACTTTGGCATTTGTGACGCTGTCGCCGGAGGGGGAGCGATCCTTCAGCTTTGCCAGGAAACCTGGAGCGGACACTTGCCTGCGCTGGGGGGAGATGGATCGTACCCTGATCGATGACGCCCGGGTGGTTCATTTTGGAACCCTGAGTCTTACGGATGAGCCCAGCCGTACCGCCACCCGGCGGGCTGTGGCGTATGCAAAAAAACGTGGAAAACAGATCACCTTTGACCCGAACCTGCGCCGCCCCCTCTGGCACACGGAAGATGCGGCCCGGGAGCAGATTTTGTGGGGCATTTCCCAGGCGGATGTGGTGAAGATCAGCGATGAGGAGGTAGATTTCCTCTGGCAGTGCAGCCCCCGGGAGGGGGCCAAGCGCCTGTTGGAGGAATATGATGTGGCGCTGGCCATGGTGACAATGGGGGCGGAGGGGTGCTATCTCGCCAACGGGAATGCAGCGGTTCGGGTTACCTGCCCCCAGGTCCGCCCGGTGGATACCACCGGAGCGGGAGATATCTTCGGCGGCAGCGCCGTCAGCCAGCTGCTGCGGCTGAACAAGGAACCGTGGGAGATCGGAGGGCCGGAGCTGGAGCGGATTGGTGCCTTTGCCACGATGGCCGCAAGCCTTTCTACCCAGCATCGGGGCGGAATCCCCTCCATCGTGCCTGAGCGGGAAGTCCGCAGCGCCCTGGGCTGGGCGTAGCTGCCGCCGGAGGCCTGGTGCAGATCGGCATTCCAGGCGCTGGAAAATTTTCGTTGTTTCAAAGAGAAAAGTGTGCTATACTAAAGGCAGCCCCAATCGTGGCTTTTATAAAAAAGGAGTGAGGATGATGATCCGTAGGGAAGTATCAGTCGGTCTCCAGGGCGGTTTGGTCTATGACACAGCCACTGGATTCATTCAGCGTACCACTGGGTTTCGCAGCCGCCTGTGGATCGGACAGGGCACCAGAGAGGTTAATGCAAAGAGCCTGCTGGGTATGTTGTCTCTGGGCATCAAAAAGGGCGATACGGTGACGATCGCAGCAGATGGACCAGACGAGGAGGAGGCCATCACCAGTCTGGAGGAGTACCTCACTAACCAGTAAAAAAGGCCGCGTGATTCATGGAAAAAGGGCCGGGACAGGCGAACACCTGTCCCGGCCCTTCTGCATGCAGTGAGGGTGGTTTCCCGCCGGGAGAATTATAGAATATCAATGTACTCCCCGGCCAGGGCTTTGTTCATGCTGCGCACGGCGCAGAATTTGCCGCACATGGAGCAGCTGTCCTCGTGTTCTGGAGCGCGGCTGTCCCGGATAGACCGGGCGGTCTCCGGGTCCAGAGAACATTCCCACTGTTTCTCCCAGTCGAAGGTCCGGCGGGCATCGGCCATAGCGTCATCCAGATCCCGGGCGTGGGGGATGTGCTTGGCGATGTCGGCGACATGGGCGGCGATCTTGGAGGCGATAATGCCCTGCTTCACATCATCCACATTGGGCAGCGCCAGATGCTCGGCGGGGGTGACATAGCAGAGGAAAGCAGCGCCGGAGGCGGCGGCGATGGCGCCGCCGATGGCGGAGGTGATGTGGTCGTAGCCCGGGGCGATGTCAGTGACAATGGGTCCCAGAACATAGAACGGGGCCCCCATGCAGAGGGTCTGCTGGAGTTTCATGTTGGCCTCGATCTGGTCCATGGGCATGTGGCCGGGTCCCTCCACCATGACCTGGACATCCTTCTCCCAGGCCCGCTTGGTTAGCTCGCCCAGGCGCACCAGCTCCTCGATCTGGCACACGTCGCTGCCGTCGGCCAGACAGCCGGGACGGCAGGCATCCCCCAGGGAGATGGTCACATCATATTCCCGGCAGATTTCCAGGATCTCGTCGAAATACTCGTAGAAGGGGTTCTCTTCCCCGGTCATGCTCATCCAGGCGAACACCAGGGAGCCGCCCCGGGAGACGATGTTCATTTTCCGCTTGTGCTTGCGGATCTGGTCAATGGTCTTGCGGGTGATGCCGCAGTGGAGGGTGACGAAATCCACCCCGTCCTCGGCGTGGAGCCGGATGACGTCGATAAAGTCCTTGGCGCTGAGGGTAGCCAGATCCCGCTGGTAGTGGATGACGCTGTCATAGACCGGCACGGTGCCGATCATGGCGGGGCACTCGCTGGTGAGCTTCCGGCGGAAGGGCTGGGTGTTGCCGTGGCTGGACAGGTCCATGATGG
>CALXDF010000177.1 GCA_944386995.1 uncultured Oscillospiraceae bacterium | reverse complement strand
GAGAGCTTTTCCGCCGTGATGGTGTCCGGCCGCCCGGCCTCCACCGTCCGCTCCAGGGCGCCGGAGAGGTCAAAATTCTGCTCCAGGCAGGTAAGGAGGCCGTCCATCTGCTCCGCCGACAGGGTGGTGGGGGTGCCGCCCCCCATGTAGAAGGACCTGACCCGCAGCCCCAGTTCCCGGACCATCTCTCCGGCGGCGGCGATCTCCGAGCGCAGGGCCTGGAGATAGGGCTCCACCAGGTGGAAGGACTTCTCCACGCTGTTGGAGACAAAGGAGCAGTAGGCGCAGCGGGTGGGGCAGAAGGGGATGCCCACATAGAGGGAGAGATCCCGGTCCGTCCGGCCCTCGTCGGCCTTTGCCGCGGCCAGGGCCGCGTCCAGACACAGCCTGCGGCGCTGGGGGGTGACGAAATAGGTGTCCTCCAGCACACGCCCCGCCTCCTCCGGCGTGAGGCCCTGTCCCAGCAGCTCCGCAGCCACCTTGGCCGGGCGGATGCCCGTCAGGCTCCCCCAGGGGGGCGCGATGCCCGCGGCCTGGCGGGCGGCCCGGAAAAAGCTCATGCCGATGGCCCTTCTCCGCTGTCCCTCCCGGGCGAAATCGTCCCCGGTGAGGGTCAGGTCCTGGGTGAACTGCCCGGTGCGGCCGTCCCAGCCCAGCTCCGTGGTGACGGCGCAGGTGTCCCCGGCCTCGTCGATGGTGATGACGGCCCAGCGCCCGTCCCGCTCCCGGTCCACGGCGCCGTACACCGGCCGCTCCTGGGGGAAGAGGGAGAGCAGGCTCTGCTCGGCCACATATTTATAGTCGTGTCCAATAAGCTCTAATTTCATAACTGCATGGCATGGCGCAGATAGGGGTTGGTGCGCCGCTCGGTCTCCAGAGTGGTGGCGGGGCCGTGGCCGGGGAAGACCCGGCAGTCCCCGCTGAGGCTTCCCAGGCGCTTCAGGGAGACGAACATCTCCTCCATGCTGCCGCCGAAGAGGTCGCACCGGCCGCAGGACCCGGCAAACAGGGTGTCTCCGGCCAGCATCACATCCCCCCAAAGCAGCACCACGCTGCCCGGGCTGTGGCCGGGGGTGTGGAGCACCCGGAGGGTGCCGCCGCCCAGGGACAGGACGTCCCCCTCGCCATAGGTCCGCTGGTTCGTCCCGGCCCCGGCATACTGGTAGCGCTGGCTGCCGCCGGGGGCGTAAAGGTCGTTCCGGTGGATGTAGACGGGGACCTGGGGATGTTCCGCCAGGATGCCCGCCACGCCGCCGGTGTGGTCGTAGTGGCCATGGGTGAGCACAATGGCCTGGAGGGCCAGGCCGCTCTCCCGCACCATGCCCAGCACCCGCTCCGGCTCATCGCCGGGGTCTGCCACAAAGCACACGCCGGCGCTCTCCTCACCCAGCAGGTAGCAGTTGGTGCCGATGGGCCCCACCTGGATCTGCCTGAATACCATCCTCGGCCTCCTCTCCTCCCCAGCCGCCCGGGACAGGTGCCGTTCGGGCCGGGGCTGTCGACATATGATTAAAAAATTTTACTTCCATTTTCCTGTGCTGTCAAACAAAAATCGCCGGTTTTGCAGAAAGTTTACAGTTTCTCCGTATCGAACAGGATCGTCACCGGGCCGTCGTTCACGGACGTCACCTGCATACTTGCCCCGAATTCGCCGTGGGCTACTACGAAGCCCCGTTCCCGGCAGTGGGCCATGAACGCCTCATAGAGAGGGACGGCCACGTCGGGCTTTGCCGCGCCGGTGAACCCCGGGCGGCGGGAGGAGGTGTCGGCAAAGAGGGTGAACTGGCTCACCACCAGGAGGCTCCCGCCCACCTGCTCCAGGTTTAAATTCATCTTCCCGTTCTCATCCTCAAAGACCCGCAGGTTGCAGACCTTCTCCGCCAGCTTCCGGGCGGTTTCCTGGGTGTCTGCGGGGGCGATCCCCAGAAGCACCAGATACCCTGTTTCAATGGCCCCCACCGTCTCGCCGGCAATGGTTACGCTGGCGGAGGAGACTCTGGTTACGACAGCACGCATGGCTTCAACTCTTTCTTTCGTGGATTTCAGAGGGATTTTCAGCAGGCGGCGGGCTAACCCGCCATCACCAGCAGGGATGCCGTCCCGCCCAGGATTACCGCCAGGGAAAAGGCGGCCCAGAATGTCATCTTCCCGGAATTCCGCTTTTTGCCGTCCGCAGCCTCCTGGACGGAGCGGCTAATGGCGGACACCAGACAAAAGACGAACACAAAGGCCCAGATAGGCCACGTCCAGGCAAAGAAGATCGCAAGGATTTGGAATGCCATTACAGGAACCTCTCCTTTCAAGGTGACTGCAGCCCCTTTTTGGGGGGTGGGGCATTTCGCATCTCCGGGCGCGGGGTGCGTTTTACGGCCAGCCTTGGCGAAGGGGGAGGGTTCCACCCTCCGGGGGCCTACTTTTGTCGCTGAACAAAAGTAGGCAAAAATCAGCTTAGGGGTTCCACCCCTAAGAACCCCAATTTTAGGAACAGGGTCGTGGAGTGTACTATTTTACCCGCCGGATCGGCAGCGGGATTACCTACGAACTCGGGCACTCTCCCAACTGCGCCTGCCGGCCTGTTGTGTAGTGGCCGCTAGGATAGGAGAGTAGCTGCTTCTCTTTTCCTCTTGCTGTTCATGGTGCGGTGGAGACTTGCAGGAAAGGGCTGGCTCTCCCGCCAGCCACCGCACGAGCGCCTAGTGAAACGGAAGGCGCGGGGCAAGAGGCAGGGACCTTTCAGGTTACAGCGAAAGCCGATAGAAACCCGGTTGAATGGACAAGACTGTCCCTGTTCGTCAGGAAAAAGCGCCCTTTTCTTTTCCACCGTCCACGGCGCTTTTCTTTTCGGCATGACGAAAAGAAAAGGGGGGTGGGTCGCCCTCGGGAGGGCGAAACCCTCCCGCCCTTGTGCCCCGGCGGGCCCAAAGCGGTCATCCCGCCGACCGGGTGACCTTTTTCACATCCGAGATGTTCCCCAGCCTGGTCATCACCTGGCGCAGCTGCTCGCTGTCGGTGACGTGGATGGTGACATAGAAGATGGCGAAGCCGTCGGAGGTGGTGCGGACATTCATGTTGGACACCCCCACCTTGCAGGAGGAGAGGGCGGTGGAGATATCCACCAGCAGGTTGTTGCGGTCCTTGCACACCACCTCCAGGCTGGTGGCATAGCTCATGTTCACGTCATCGCCCCAGCTGACGTGGATCCAGCGGCCGGGCTCGGCCTTCTGGTGGTGTTCGCTGGCGTTGGGGCAGTCGGTGCGGTGGACGGACACCCCGTAGCCCCGGGTGATGTAGCCGATGATGTCGTCCCCGGGCACCGGGGTGCAGCACTTGGCAAACTTCACCAGGCAGTTGGAGAGGCCCTCCACAATGATGCCCTTCTCGCTCTTGGTGCGCACCGGGGGCTTGGCCCCCTCGGGCTTTTCCCCCGCGGCGATGCGGGCGGCCTCGGCGGCAGCCTTCTCGGCGCGGTTGTGGGCGGCCACCTCGTCCCGCACCCGGTGGACGGCCTTCTGGGCGGTGTAGCCCCCGTAGCCGATGGCGGCGTACAGCTCGTCCAGGGTGTTGAAGCTGGTGGGCCGCAGCACCCGCTCCAGCACGTCCGGCGCCACCACGGCGCTCATGGGGATGCCCAGGTGCTTGAGCTCCGCCTCAAAGGCGGCCCGCCCGTTGGCGATGTTCTCGTCCCGGCGCTCCCGCTTGAACCACTGGCGGATCTTGCTCCTCGCCTCGCTGCTCTTGGCGATCTGCATCCAGTCCCGGCTGGGGCCCTTGGCGCTCTTGGAGGTGTTGATCTCCACGATGTCCCCGTTGTGGAGCTGGTAGTCAAAGCCCACGATCCGCCCGTTGACCTTGGCGCCCACCATGGAGTTGCCGATGGCCGAGTGGATGGAGTAGGCAAAGTCGATGGGC
>CALXDF010000176.1 GCA_944386995.1 uncultured Oscillospiraceae bacterium | reverse complement strand
TGGCGGTGGTGATGTTTTCCACCAAATCTACATCCCCGCTCTGGAGGGCCATGGCTTTGGTAGAGCTGTCCTCGATGAAAAGAATAGAAACGGTATCGTAGGGAACTTCTCCGTTCCAGTAATACTCGTTACGGGATAGTTCAGCGCCTACACCGGCTTGCATGCTGTCCAGCTTATATGGGCCAGTGCTGACGATGCCCTGCTCCACCACCGACACATCAATCACAGAGAAATAGGGGTAGGCCAGAATACCGGGCAGATTTCCCGTGGGGCGCTGGCAGACCACGGTCAGGGTGCCCGCTTCATCATCCGCCGTTAAAGCAGGCTCAGGCAGGTAGATTTCCGGATTGGAGTTGCCGGTGCCGCCCCGGTCGGCGTCTGTCTCAGCGTACAGACGTTCAAAAGCAGCCTGAACGGAGGAGGGGGTCACAGGATTTCCGTTGGAGAACTGGACGCCCTCACGAATATGCAGAGTCCATGTGGTGTAGTCCTCCGAGTGTTCATAGGTGTCGCAGAGCCAGGGCTGAGCTACCACCTGGCTGTCAAATCGGAACAGGCACTCCAGGATGCCGTACCGCATTCCCGCCCAGCTGGAATTCACCGTGGTGATGGGGTCCAGAGAGTCGGAATAACTGTAACAGCCAAAATTCAGGTGGGTCGGCTCTTCTCCATTGGAAGAAGGCAGTCCGCCGCAGCCAGAGAGCACGCCGGAGAGCAGCATCGCCCCAGCCAGAAGGGCGGCAACCTTTGTGTGTGCATGTTTCAAACGTTTCATTTTATCTCCTCTTTTCTTTGATTTTGAATGGGGTTGCGCCTCATTCTCTCTGGGGTCCAGAATATCCCGCAGGCTGTCTCCCAGCAGATTGAAGATCACCACCGTCAGAAAGATGGCAAGCCCAGGAAACACCATCAGCCACGGCGCCGATTCCATGTAGGCCCGTCCCTCATTGAGCATGTACCCCCACTCGATAGAGGTGGATTGAGCGCCCAGGCCTAAGAAGGAGAAGCCGGCCAACTCCAGCATCATCCCTCCAACATCGGTGGCAGCGGTAATGACCAGTGTGGGGAGGGCCGACGGCACCATATAGCGCAGCAGAATGTTCCGTTCCCGGGTCCCCGAGATCCGGGCGGCCAGCACATAGTCCTGGTGCTTGACCTTCAGCACCAGGCTGCGGGCCAGACGGGCATATTTCGTCCAACTCACCGCCATAATGGCCAGGATGGCGCTGGTGATACTGCCGCCCAGCATGCCAGCCAGGGCAATAGCCAAGGCCATGCCGGGAAAGGAAACCATCATGTCGGCAACGCGCATGATGACGGTTTCCACCACGCCGCCCACATAACCGGCCACGATGCCCAGGGTGCCGCCCACAAGCAGAATGCTGAGTACCAGTATCATGGTGGATAAAATGGAGGTCCTGGTACCATAAATGACACGGGAGAACAAATCCCGCCCCATTTTGTCCGTACCAAACCAGTGTTCCCCACTGGGAGATTGTACCGCATCCGCCAGAACGGAGCTGTTGGGATCATGGGTGGCAATGACGGGGGCTAGCACTGCGACCAAAAGAATGGCCAGGGCCAGCAGGCCAAACACTAAAAAACGCTTTTTCGCAGCGGTCATGCCTGCAACTCCTTTCTCAGCCGGGGATCCAGCCGGTTATAAGAGAGATCCACCACCAGATTGACCGCCATATAGATCAGAGCAATCCACAGTACATAGCCCTGGATCAGCGGATAGTCTCTGGAGGTAATGGCGGAGATCGCCAGGCTGCCCAGCGCCGGATAGGAGAAGATCACTTCCACCACGGCGGTGCCGCCCAGCAGAGAGCCCAAAGACAGCCCCAGCATGGTGATGAGGGGCAAAACAGCGTTTGGAAGCACGTGGCACCAGAGCACGCATCGTTCCGATAGCCCCCGGGCCCTAGCGCCTGCCACATAGTCCTGACGCAGTTCCTCCAAAATAGCCGCCCGAACCTGTCGGGCGTATTTGCCCGCCATGGCAATGGCAAGCGTCACAGCGGGCAGGATCAGCCGCTGGAAGTTCATTTGGTTGGACACCACCGGAAGCCATCCCAGTTTCATGGCTACCACATAGAGCAGCAGCAATCCCACCCAGAAATTTGGCATGGAAATGCTGATAAATGTGGTGCCTCGCAGGATATAGTCCAGTATGGTGTTCTGACGGAGGGCGGAACACACGCCGATAGGCACCGCCAAAACGACCATGATCACCAGCGACAGCAGCGCCAACTGGATCGTGGGCAGGACACGCTCTGACAAAAGCACTGAAACTGCCTCACCCTTCGAGTAGGATGTGCCAAAGTCCCCTCGTAGGCAGTTGGAAACCCAGCGGCCATACTGGACAAAAAAGGGGTCATTGAGTCCCAGTTCCTCCCGAGTCTGCTCCAGGATCTCTTCCGAGGGGATGCTTCCGCTGACAGCGTACATGGCCCGGACCGGATCACCGGGCGAAATATGCATCAGCAAAAAACTGAGGAAACTGACACCCAGCAGCACCAGCAGGATGTGGGCGATCCGAATACCTAATTTCCGTTTCATCTGAATACCTCGCCAAAAAATAAGTCAGTAGCGCCTGGAGAATCAGGGATTTTCCTGCAACCCCAGTTGAAATAGGGCATTTGACCAGGAGCCGCAAGCCTTTTGCAGTCGCTTTCGGATCTCTGGCGGTACTTCTTGCCGGTTAGGCGGTCGGCCCAGCTGCTGCATCAGTTTCCGCACCAGTTCCAGATCCTCCGCCGTCTGTGGATCTAACTTCAGCAGCCGGTAGTGGCAATCGTATAACTCCTGCCGATGTGTTGCTCTCTTGTGCCCTTTTCCCCTTTGCAGCGGCGCGTTCACAAAGGGCGTGATGCGCTGAACTGGTTCCAGATCTATCTGATAAAGGACATTCCGCCAGGATCCGAACCGCCGGAGCAGGGACTCTCGCAGAACTTGCTCCATTTCACTCCGAAGAGGCGAGCGGTTCAACCTTTTCGCAAGGGCTCTCAATTCTTGGAGCATACGCAGTTCATCATCCTTCAGATTTTCTTCTTTCTGCAGATGGACCGCCATCGCTTCCTCCACTCCGGCAGCAGCTAAAACCTCGCCCCAGGTCCGATAGCGTTTTTTCAGTTTCCGACATATCTCAGGCAGTTCCGACGGGTGCGGGATTCGGCCCAACCGCTCCGCCATGCTCCGGACCTGATTGAGCATATTCTGATATTCCCCGTTTTCCTGTGACAGTTGTTCTGTGGACACTCCGCCCCGGCCTGCCGAACGACTCAGCCCTGCAGCACGCAATGCCCCCGGCCAATTTTTGAAACGAGTTTTGAGATATGTCCGCAGAATCCAATGCACCTCTCCCTGAGAGGGCGAATACCCCAGTCGCTGGGCGCTTTCCCGCAGAAGGTCCAACAGCTCCTCATCGGAAAAAGATGCGTAGATCTGCGCACCTTCCTCTGTGTCAACAGAGTAGCGGGAGTCGTCTTTATCAAAGACCTCCCCATGGGACTTGGAACCTTCCGCTATCATGTTGAGAATCATTTTTTTCTGTTCCTGCAGTTGATTCTTGTTGTTATCTCCCATCATTCCTGTCCCCCCTAAAAAACGGCTGCGGATCTCAGGATCCGCAGCCGTTCTTCCTGCGCAACAAATGCCAAGTGCGGCGTCCCGCACCTGGTTTGTCACTTTTTGTAGGTCTTCTGACTTGCGCTTGGGGCAGGTTTCCCTGCCTTCGCCGGTCTGCTCTGCCTTCTCAGGGCACGTCCCCAATGGCGAACTTTCGTTGACGAGCAGCGGACATCACGCATACAGCGGCGGTTACCGTCCGGGATTCTCACCCGGTTCCCTTGTTCAGCCGCCCGGATTCTCCGGAACGGCCACAAAAAGTTAAATTGTTTTTAGTATAAAAAAGCGGCCTTCCCTACTTGGAAAGACCGCATGGATACAAAACAGCCTACGACTCCCAAGAAGTGCTCCCTAATGTACGATCACGGCCGGCTGACATTTTTCAACGAACACGGCCCCTTGCGCCGGATTCTCACCGGCTTATGATAAAGAGCACCTGCGTTACACAAGTTTCTCATCGTATCTGTCTGCTATTCACTTTGTTGATTCAGTCTACCACAAAATCTCGCTGATTGCAACTATATAAATTATGCCCCGGAGCAACGCTTGAAATTACCCCGTTTCAGCCAGAAGATAGTCAAAACTCCTTCAGGTCATCCACCGAGCGGGGGACATAGCGGTTTTGGGTCATATCCAGGTGGGCGTAGATCTCCATGGTGGTGCGGATGCTGGAATGGCCGATAGACTTTGAAAACGTGGCGAGGTCAAAATCTGGATCGTTCTTGTGCTTGATGTAGTAGTGCGTCACATAGGTATGCCGCAGGCCGTGCACGGTGA
>CALXDF010000175.1 GCA_944386995.1 uncultured Oscillospiraceae bacterium | reverse complement strand
ATCGCCAAGAAGGAGAAGGAGGCGGAGCTGGCGGAGAAGGAGATCGCCCTGAAGGAACGTCAGCTGGACGCTGAGATCCGCAAGCAGGCCGACGCCATGAAGTACCAGGCGGAAAAGGAGGCCGAGGCCGAACTGATCCGCCGCCAGCGGGAGGCGGACGCCAAGGCCTATGAGGCAGAGAAGGAAGCCGAGGCCCGGAAGGCCCAGGCGGAGGCCACCCGCTTTGCCATGGAGCAGGAGGCCGAGGGGATCCGGGCCAAGGGTCTTGCTGAGGCCGAGGCCATTGAGAAAAAGGCGGAGGCCCAGCGGAAGATGGGCGAGGCGTCTGTTCTGGAGATGTACCTCAATGCCCTGCCCGAGGTGGTGAAGAACGCCGCCACGCCTCTGGCCCAGACCGAGAAGATTGTTATGTACGGCGAGGGCAACTCCACCAAGCTGGTGAAGGACGTGATGCAGAGTGCCAGCCAGATCGTGGACGGCGTGAAGGAGTCCACGGGCATCGACCTGCAGGCGGTGCTGGCCGGCTTTGCCGGCGGAAAGGCCGCCCAAGCTACCGCTGCCGAACCTCAGGATCCCGACGCATAACACAAGTCTCTGGTCCCAGCGGCACACCGGGGGAGGCAATGCCTCCCCCGGCCTCACTTCTATCCGGCAAAAAGTTTACAAACTGCCCCTTTCCATTTTTTCAGGGCAGCGGTATAATCAAGAGGATCCAATTTCGTCACAAAGGAGAACGCGCTATGAAATGGAAACCCTGCCTGCGGCGGCTGGCCGTTACCTGCTGTGTGCTGGCGCTGCTGGTCACCTCCGCCGCAGCCCTATCCGTGGAGGATGCCCGTACCCTGCTGGAGGAGACGTATGTGGACGAGCTGCCGGAGGCAGCCTATACCGCCGCCACACTGGAGGAGCTCTTTGCCGCCATCGGCGATCCCTATACCTATTACATGACTGCCGAGGAGTACACGGACTTTCTCAGCAGCGTGGAGCATGAGGATGCCGTTACCGGCATCGGCGCCGCGATCAGCTACACCGACGAGGGGATTCTCCTCACCGGCATCCTGGCCGGCGGCGGAGCCGAGGAGGTGGGGCTTCAGGCCGGTGATATCATCACCGCCATCGAGGGCGAGTCCTGCGCCCCTGCCGGGGAGGCCCACCGCGCCCTGCTGGTGGGCGAGCCGGGTACCCATGTGACGGTCACTGTCCGCCATGCGGATGGCCGGGAAGAGAACTACCGCATCGAGCGCCGTCTGGTGGAGATCCACAACACCTCCTCTGCCCTGTGGGACGGCGGGATCGCCTATATCGACTGTGACAGCTTTGGAAACGACACCGGCACCTACTTTGCCCAGGGGATTGAGAAATATGACGATGATGCCCACATCTTCGTGGTAGACATCCGCAACAATACCGGCGGCGTCACTTCCTCTGCCGTGTATGCCCTGGGCACCTTTACCGGTCCGGCCTATCTGCTCTATCTGCGGGATAAGGCCGGCTCCTACCGCGCCAGCGTCAACTACAATGAGGCATTGACCCAGGATCCGGTCATTGTCCTGACTAACCGATACTCCGCCAGCGCTGCTGAGATTTTTGCCGCCGATATCCGGGACTGCTCCGCCGGGATCCTGGTGGGGGAGCGAACCTATGGGAAAGGTGTAGCCCAGATTGTCTACAACTGGATGAATCATCCCGACCTCTTTGACGGCGATGCGTTGAAAATCACCGCCTACCGTTTTTACTCCGCCGACGGCAATACCAATGATCTGATCGGCGTCCTCCCCACCCTGTTGGTCAGCAGCAACATCTCCCAGGAGGTTGCCAAGCTGTTGGCTGCGGAGGCCCCCCGTCGGGCAGAGGGTTACCTGCGCCTCAATCTGAACGGTCTGCCGTTTTATGTGGATCTGGAGACAGCCCAGTCTGAGGAGAACCAATTTGCGTTCGATGCGCTTCTATCCGCTCTGCCGCCAGATGCAGAGGTGGCCGTCGGTGAGCGGAGCAGCTGGGTGGAGACTACGGTGCAGTCTGTTGCCGAGACCTACGGCGGCGATGATTTCCAGAGCCGCTGGTTTTCCGATGTGGCGGACAGCCCCTATGCCGACGCCATCAACGCCCTGGCCACCTATGGGATTCTCAACGGTGACAGCAGCGGCAATTTCAATCCCGGCGGGGAGTTGACCCGCTCCCAGCTGTGCGCCCTGATGGCCCAGGCTCTGGGGGTGGGCTATAGCGGTGAGAGCCAGTTTGCCGATGTGCCGGCGGACCGCTGGTACGCCAGCGCCGTCAACGCCATGGCAAAGCTGGGCTTTGTGGAGGGGTACAGCGACGGCACCTTCCAGCCCGACGCCCCGCTGACCTATGAACAGTTCATCACCTTCATGAGCCGGTTGGCCGCCTATCTCAATCTGGACGTGTATGAGTACGTCAAGGATCAGGACGCCCAGGCTCTGGCGGAGGACACGGAACTGGCCGCCTTCTCCTCCTGGGCCAAGTCCGGCGTGGATGTGATGGCCCGGATGATGCGCAGCAGCGCCGACGACAGCGTGGTCTCCATGCTCCCCGTGGCGCTGGAGAATATCGATCCCCAGGCCACCGTGCTCCGGGAGGAGGCCGCTGCCACCCTGAACAACCTGCTCCAGATGCTGGGGATCATCGACTACTGATTCGGTTTCATGCCAAAGCAAGGGGATGCCGCAACGAACGGCATCCCCTTGTTTTTGTTTCCCGCTGCGCCGAAAGGGCGCAGTCTTCCCCGGCATATGTGAGATGAAACGATTCCCGGAGGGCGTTGCCCTCCGGGAATCTATCAGTTCTGATACACCGCCAGCATAGCCCGATAGGTCATGTAGCAGTCCAGCTTGGACACAGTCTCAAAGGGGGCGTGCATGCTCAGCACCGGCACACCTGCGTCGATGGTATCAATGTTCCGGTTGGCCATGAACAGGGCCACCGTTCCGCCGCCGCCGGCGTCCACCTTGCCCAGTTCCGCCATCTGCCAGACGACCCCCGCCTCGTCCAGGATCCGGCGGGTATAGGCCACCACCTCGGCGCTGGCGTCGCTGGAGCCGGACTTGCCCCGGGCGCCGGTGTATTTGCACAATCCCACGCCGTAATTCAGGCGGGCGGCATTGCGTTTTTCAAATACCTCGCCGAAATTGGGGTCATAGGCGGCGGTCACATCGGCGCTGAGGCAGAAGGAGCGCTCCAGGCAGGCCCGGACCTCCACCCCCTGGCTCTGGCACAGGTCCTCCATAAAGGTGTCAAAGGCGGCGGTCTGCATGCCGCTGACGCCGTCGGAGCCGATCTCCTCCTTGTCCGCCAGCACACACACGGCAGTCTTCTTCGGCGTTCCCTCCAGATCCAGCAGGGCGCGGAGTGCGGCGTAGGCACAGACCCGGTCGTCATGGCCGTAGGCGCCGATCATGCTGCGGTCCAGGCCGATGTCCGTGGCCTTCACCGCCGGCACCGCCTCCAGTTCCGCAGAGATGAAGTCCTCCTCCGTAAAGCCGTATTTCTCATAGAGCAGCTTCATCACCGCGGTTTTCACCCGGTCGCTCTCCTCCCCAGCCAGAGGGCGGCTTCCCAGCAGCAGGTTGAGCTGCTCGCCGTTGATGCCCTCCGCCAGGGTCTTCTTGTTCTGCTCGGCGCCCAGGTGGGGCAGCAGGTCGTTGATCACCAGCTTTGGGTCGTCCCCCTCGCCGATGGTCACATCCACCACCCGTCCGTCGGTGGTGGCCACCACACCCCGCAGCTCCAGGGGAATGGTCACCCACTGGTATTTGCGGATGCCGCCGTAGTAGTGGGTCTTGAAATAGGCCAGTTCCGCCTCCTCATACAGAGGGTTGGGCTTCAGATCCAGGCGGGGGCTGTCAATGTGGGCGGCGGCGATCTGGGCGCCGTGGTCCAGCGTCTCGCTGCCGATCACCGCCAGCAGCAGCATCTTGCCCCGATTGTTCAGATAGACCTTGTCCCCGCTTTGCAGCGCCATCCCCCGGGTATAGGGCTTGAACCCGCCTGCCTCCGCCAGGCGGATCCCCTCCCGGACACACAGGCGCTCCGTCTTGCCTGCGTCCAGAAACGCCTTGTAGTCCCGGCAGTAGTCCTCGATCGCGGCCTCCTGCCCGGCGTCTGTGCGCTCCCAGCCGTTTTTCGGCTGATAGAGCAATTTTTCCTTCCAGTCCTTTGTCTCCACGGTTATACCTCCATTGTTTCTAAGAAGTCCCCAAAGAACTCCTGGATCAACCTTTCAAATTCCTCCCGGCTCCCCGCCCGGTTCTCCAGCACCAGGGTGCAGCGTTTTCGGTAAAAGCTGTCGCTTTTCTGTGCGGCCACCCGGTTTCTGGCGTAGTCCTCGCTGATGCCGTCCCGCTCCATGATGCGCCGGATGCGCACCTCCGGCGGCGCGGTGACGGCGATGGTGCAGTCGCAAAGCTCCCCCAGGCCGCTCTCGATGAGGTTGATGGCGTCGATCACCAGACCCCGGCCGGAGCAGGCTGAAATCTTCTCCCTGACAGCGGCCGTCACAGCGGGAAACACGATGGCGTTGAGCTTGTCCAGGGCCTTTTTGTTCCCGAATACCAGTCTGCCCAGGGTGGGGCGGTCCAGCTGGCCGTCGGGCAAAAACACGTTGCCAAAGGTATCCAGCAGCTGCCTGCGCAGCTCCCCATCCGTTTTTAACAGCTCGTAGTACAGCGCGTCGCAGTCTACCGCAGTGAACCCCATGTCCTCCAGCACCCGGAGGGCCGTGGTCTTGCCGGCTCCGGTGGGGCCGGTGAGGCCGATGACGGTCATCGCACTCCCCCCTGTCTGTCAAAAAAATCGTTGACCGCCATACCGTCCCGGTCTACCTGTTCCTTCACCGCCTGGAGGGAGGGGAACTTTTCAATCCCTCGCAGGCGGCGGTAAAAGGCCAGTTCCATCTCTTTTCCGTAGAGGTCCCCTGTATAGCCCAGGAGCAGGGACTCCACCGTCTCCCGGCTGTCGCTGTCCACCGAGGGCCGGGGGCCCACATTGGTCACCGCCCGGTAGGTCTGCCCCTCCACTTCCGCCAGGGCCGCGTAGACCCCTTCCTCCGGCAGTGTCTGTCCCGGGGACGGCTGCAGGTTGGCCGTGGGCATTCCCACGGTATGCCCCTTGCCCTTCCCGTGGACCACCGTCCCCCGGAGGCGGTACAGGGGCGCTTTCATTTCCCCAGGCATCCCTACACCTCCACCACGTGGAACCCGGCGGCCTTTTTCAGCCGGTTGGCCACTGCCAGGCCCAGGCCGTCCTCGTGGGGGCACTGGGCATAGATCTCTGTCACGTCGGTGTGGTCAAAGGCCCGGAGGGCGTCGAACACCCGCCGCGCCTGCTCGTCCTTGCGGGCGGAGGAACCAATATTCTCCACCACATGGCCGGCAAACCGGCCTGCCCACTCGTCGAAACAGATGACACCGGTATGTTCCCCCAGACGGGCGGCAATATAGTCCGCCGTTGCCGAGGGCTCCCCCAGCACCACCGTCACCGGGGCTTTGGGGGCGTAGTGGCGGTACTTCATCCCCGGGGCCTTGGGTTTCTCCCCCTCTCCCAGGGGCCGCAGCAGGGCGGCGTCCACCGCCACCTCCCCCAGCACCTCCTCCAGGGCCTCCAGCGGGAGGCCGCCGGGCCGGAGGAGCCGGGGCGGGGTGCAGGTCAGATCAATGATCGTCGATTCTACCCCCACGCCGCACTGGCCGCCATCCACAATGGCGTCGATCTTCCCGGTCATGTCCTCCACCATGTGCGCCGCACAGGTAGGGCTGGGCCGGCCGGAGGTGTTCCCTGAGGGGGCCGCCACCGGCACATCCGCCGCGCGGATAATGGCCAGGGTCACCGGATGGTTGGGACACCGGATCCCCACCGTATCCAGACCCGCCGTCACCGCGTCGGGCACCACGTCCTTCCGGGGCAAAATCATAGTGAGGGGGCCCGGCCAGAACCGCGCCGCCAGGGTGTAGGCGCTGTCCGGCACCCCCCGGCAGTACCGCGCCAGCCAGGAGGCGTCCGGCACATGCAAAATCAGCGGATTATCCTGGGGGCGGCCCTTGGCTGCAAAAATCTTCCCCACCGCGCTGCTGTCCAGTCCGTTGGCCCCCAGGCCGTAGACCGTCTCCGTGGGGATGCCCACCAGCCCCCCGGCCCGGAGGATGGCGGCGGCCTCCTGGATATCCTGCTCTGTTTCTCTCAGAAGTTTTGTTTCCATGCTGTTTCCTTCTTTATGAAGTCATTCCTCCTCCCCAGCGCCACTCTGGAGCCGGGCAGCCTGGTCGGCAGTGACCAGGGCGTCGATCAGGGGGTCCAGATTCCCGTCCAGAATGGGCGCCAGGTTGAAGTTCTTTCCGTCCCCGGTGAGGCGGTGGTCCGTCACCCGGTTCTGTGGAAAATTATAGGTACGGATCCGCTCGCTGCGGTCGCCGCTGCCCACCTGGCTCTTTCGCTCGGCGGCAATGGCGGCGTTCTGCCTGGCCTGCTCGGCCTCATAGAGCTTGGAGCGGAGGATTTTCATGGCCTTGTCCTTGTTCTTGTACTGGCTGCGCTCGTCCTGGCACTCCACCACCACGCCGGTGGGCAGGTGGGTGATGCGGATGGCGCTCTCGGTCTTGTTGACATGCTGGCCCCCGGCGCCGGAGGAGCGGAAGGTGTCGATCTGCAGATCCTTGGGGTCGACGGAAAACTCCACCTCCTCCGCCTCCGGCAGCACCGCCACCGTGGCGGCACTGGTGTGGATGCGGCCGCCGGACTCCGTCTCCGGCACCCGCTGGACCCGGTGGGTGCCGCCCTCAAATTTCAGGCGGGACCAGGCCCCCTCCCCCTCGATGACAAAGCTGGCCTCCTTCACGCCGCCCAACTCCGTCTCGCTGCAGTTCACCACATCCACCTTCCAGCCCTTGCTCTCGGCGTACATGGTGTACATCCGCATGAGATCCCCGGCGAAGAGCATCCCCTCCTCGCCGCCGACGCCGCCCCGGACCTCCATAATGACGTTGCGGCTGTCGTTGGGGTCCTTTGGCAGCAGCAGAATCTTCAACTCCTCCCGCAGGCGCTCCAGCTCGGCCCTGGCGGTATGGAACTCCTCCTGGGCCATCTCTTTCAGCTCCGGGTCGGACATCAGCTCACGGGCAGCCGCCTCCTCCCCTTCCCACTTCCGGTAGGCGCGGTAGGCCTCTACAACGGGTTCCAGCTCCTTCTGCTCCCGGGTGAGCCGCCGCAGCAGATCGCTGTCGGCATAGACCGACGGATCGGAGAGCTGGGCCTCAATATCCTCATAGCGTTCTTCGATTCCCTTGAGTTTCTCCAGCATGGCCTCACTCCTTGCTCTGGGCCCGGGAGAGTTCCTTGAGGAACTCCTCCCGCCAGAAGGCCTCTCCTACGTCCCCGGCTTTGATGGAGGCACCGCAGATGTGGGGGGCTGCAGTATACAGGTCCATCTGCTCAAAGACCTGCTCCTGGTGGTTCTTTTCATCCGCCCGGGTGATCACATAGGCTACATGCTTTAAGTCCATGCCGTATTTCTTCAAAAACTCCCGGGTGATGCTGCTGCACCGCCCCGCCCAGACCGGGGTGCCGATGATGACCAGATCGTAGTCCTTCAGGTCCTTTTCCGTGTGGAAGTGCTCCAGGAACCGGGTGGACTTGCGCACCGCGTCCAGGCAGGACTTTGCCGCGCCGATGAGGCCGGACCGGCTCACGCCGTCGGTGATCTCCACCAGTTCCGCGTCCAGGGATG
>CALXDF010000174.1 GCA_944386995.1 uncultured Oscillospiraceae bacterium | reverse complement strand
CCAAGGAGGCCTTCCCCCTGCTGCGCTACCGTACCCGGGATATCTGTGTGCTGAGCCGGAAGAAGTGCTCCTGCGGCCGCACCCACGTGAAGATGAGCAAGCCCATGGGCCGCAGCGACGACATGCTCATCATCAAGGGCGTCAACGTATTCCCCTCCCAGATCGAAACCGTGCTGCTGGAACAGGGCTACAGCGCCAACTATCAGATCATTGTGGACCGGGTCAACAACTCCGACACCCTGGAGGTCCAGGTGGAGATGACGCCGGAGATGTTCTCCGACCAGCTCAGCCAGGTGGCCGACCGGGAGAAGAAGATCGTGGCCGCGCTGAAGGCCATGCTGGGCATCTATGCCAAGGTGAAGCTGGTGGCGCCCAAGTCCATCGCCCGCAGCGAGGGCAAGGCAGTCCGGGTCATCGACAAGCGGAAGATTTAAAAAAAGAAGGAGGATGACTGCAATGACCATCCAACAACTCTCTGTGTTTCTGGAGAACCGGGCCGGACAGCTGGCCGAGATCACCGAGATCCTGGCGGAGCATGGCATTGACCTGCGGGCGATCCACATCGCCGAGACAACAGACTACGGCGTGCTGCGTCTCATTACCAGCGCCCCCCATGAGGCGGCCAATATCCTGTTGGAAAAGGGCTGCGTCCTGTCCATGACGCCGGTGCTGGCCGCCGCTGTCCCCGACAAGCCCGGCGGGCTGGCAAAGCTGCTCTCCGTGGTGGCCCAGGCGGGCATCGACGTGGAGTACATGTACTCCATGTTCGGCAACGGCAACGGAATGGCCTATATGATCTTCCGTGTGGCCGATCTGGAGCGCCTGGAGTCCGTTCTCACCGCTAACGGCATCAGTCCCTCCACCGCCGAGGAGCTGGGCATCCACTGAGGCTGACAGCCTGATGCCGCAGAGAAAATGATAAAAAGTGCCCCGCCATCACCGGATGGCGGGGCACTTCTTCGATCATATGCATCGGCACAAAGGCCCTTCAGTTCTCCAAGACAGCCGCGACCTTTTTCAGCCACTGGGTGATCTCAATGTGCTGGGGGCATGCGCTTTCGCACTGGCCGCAGGCCACACAGTCCGAGGCCTTGCCGTGATCCTTCTGCAGGAAGCCATAGCGCATCCGAAGCGCAGGGGATGTCCGCCCGCCCATCTGGTAAGACGTGTTGTACAGCTCAAAATACTCGGGGATGGCGATATTCTGGGGGCACCCCTCCACACAGTAGCGGCAGGCGGTGCAGGGGATGGCAATGGATTTCCGCAGGATCTCCGCCGCCTGGAACACGGTCTGCCGCTCCGCCTCGGTCAGGGGCTGGAAGTCCGCCATGTAGCCGGTGTTGTCCCGGACCTGCTCCAGATCAGACATGCCGCTGAGAACGACCATCACATGGTCCAGGCTGGCGGCAAAGCGGATGCCCCAGGAGGGAATGGACCAGTCGGGGTGGGCGCTGCGGAGGAGCGCCTCCGCTTCCGGAAGCATATGGGCCAGGCTCCCTCCCTTTACCGGTTCCATGACGACCACCTGTTTACCGTGCTTCACTGCGGTTTCATAGCACCTGCGGGACTGGACGTTCTCGCTGTCCCAATCCAGATAGTTGATTTGCAATTGGACAAACTCCACCTCCGGGTGGGCGGTGAGGATCTCGTCCAGCAAATCGGCGGTATCGTGGAAAGAGAAGCCGGCGTGCCGCACCAGGCCAGCCGCTTTCTTCTCCTGCAGAAAGGCAAAACTGCCCAGCTGCTGGGCTCGGGCATAGGTCTCCTTATTGAGATTGTGCAGCAGATAGTAGTCAAAGTACGCCACGCCGCATTTCTCCAACTGCTCATTGAAAATCCGCTCCTGGTCCGCCGGGGTGCTGTCCTTCATCATGGAGAGGGGCAGCTTGGTGGCCAGGGTAAAACTCTCCCGGGGATGACGCTCCACCAGGGCCTTGCGGACAACGCGTTCACTGTTGTGGTCGTGGTACATATACGCTGTGTCGAAGTAGGTAAAGCCGCGCTCCAGGAAGGTGTCCACCATAGCGCATACCTGTTCCAGATCCACCTGCCCCTGGACATTGGGATCTGTCAAAGGCAGACGCATCATGCCAAAACCTAATTTTTTCATAGCCATTCCTCCTCACTTCCGGCCCTGTTTCGGCGCCGCTGCGGATCTCCCGCCGATCATTTATGTGATTATAATAACACCTTGGACCCCGCTCCAGTCAAGAGGTTTTTCCAAAGCAGGGCGGAGAGGAACCGCTCCCTCTCCGCCCTGCACTTATTTCTGCTCATTTTGTTCCGCCTTGGCCCGCAGGCGGGCGCGGGCCCGCTCCAGGGCCTCCCGGGCAAAGCCGTACTCCTCCCGGTCCGTGGGCAGGGTGTGGAGGCGCTGTTCTGCCCGCTCCATGGCCTGCCTTGCCCTCTGCTCGTCGATCTCGCTGGGATGCTCAGCGGTGGACACCAGGAGGATCACGTACTCCGGCATCACCTCTGCAAATCCCCGGCTGACGGCGGCAAAATTCCACTGGCCATCCTCCGTCCGGTACCGCAGAACTCCGCTCTCCACAGCGGTAACCATGGGCTCATGGCCGGCCATCACACCCCGCTGTCCGTCAAGGGTCGGCAGCACCAGGGAAAGGGCACGTCCGGAGAAAAAAATGCGCTCCGGGGTGACGATCTCCATATAGAAGGCGTTTGCCATTTACGCCACCCCCATCTCCTTGCCCTTTCGATGGACCTCGTCGATATCGCCGGCCATGCTGAAGGCGGCCTCAGGGTAGCGGTCCAGTTCCCCGCCCAGGATTGCCTCGAAGCTGCGCAGCGTGTCCTCCAGCTTTACATACCGGCCTTCCAGACCGGTGAAGGTCTCCGCCACAAACAGGGGCTGGGAGAAAAACTGCTGGATGCGCCGGGCCCGTTCCACGGACCGCTTATCCTCCTCGCTCAGTTCCTCCATACCCAGGATGGCAATAATATCCTGGAGTTCGCGGTAGCGCTGCAGCAGTTCCTGGGTTGCCCGGGCGATTTTGTAGTGGCGCTGTCCCACCACCTCCGGCTCCAAAATCCGGGAGGAGGACTCCAGCGGGTCCACAGCCGGGTAGATTCCCTGCTCCACAATTTTGCGGCTCAAAACCGTCTGGGCGTCCAGATGGGTAAAGGTTGTTGCCGGCGCCGGGTCGGTCAGGGCGTCGGCGGGCACATACACTGCCTGTACGGAGGTAATCGCCCCGTCCTGGGTAGAGGTAATGCGCTCCTGGAGAGCGCCCATCTCGTCGGCCAGAGTGGGCTGGTAGCCCACGGCGGAGGGCATGCGCCCCATAAGGGCGGACACCTCGCTTCCGGCCTGGACATAGCGGAAGATGTTGTCGATAAAGAGCAGCACATCCTGCTTCTCCCGGTCACGGAAGTATTCTGCCATGGTGAGGCCCGTCAGCGGCACCCGCATCCGGGCCCCGGGGGGCTCGTTCATCTGACCGAAGACCAAAGCCGTCTTCTCCAGCACACCGCTCTCCTTCATCTCCCGCCACAGGTCATTCCCCTCCCGGGTCCGCTCGCCCACGCCGGTAAAAATGGAATAGCCGCCGTGGTTGGTGGCGATGTTGTGGATCAACTCCTGAATCAGCACCGTTTTCCCCACGCCGGCGCCGCCGAAGAGGCCGATTTTTCCGCCCCGGGCGTAGGGGGCCAGCAGGTCGATGACCTTGATGCCGGTCTCAAAGATATCCACTACAGGGCGCTGCTGGGCATAGGCCGGGGGTTGGCGGTGAATGGACCACCGCTCCTCGGACCGGACATCTCCCAGACCGTCGATGCTGTTGCCCAGAACGTTGAACATCCGGCCCAGCACCTGGGTGCCCACCGGCACCTGAATGGGGCCGCCGGTGGGGATTACCTCCATCCCCCGGCTGAGTCCCTCGGTAGGGGAGAGGGTGATGCACCGGACCGTGTCCGCGCCGATGTGCTGGGAAACCTCCAGCACCTGACGCTGACCGTTTACCGTGATCTCCAGGGCCTCCTGAAGCGCCGGAAGCTTTCCGCCGGCAAAGGTTACGTCCACCACAGGCCCCAGCACCTGGGCAATGGTTCCGTTGGTTGTATTCATTTGCTTCCCACCTTTCCGGGTGTTGGATGGAACAGACCCGAGCCGCCCACAATCTCTGTGATCTCCTGGGTAATGGCGCTCTGCCGGGCCTGGTTATAAGATAGATTCAACTTTTTCAGCATGCTTTTGCCGTTGTCGTTGGCTGTCTGCATAGCGGTCATCCGGGCATTCTGCTCGCAGCAGAAGGACTCCACCATGCCGCCGAAGATCATCCCCTTCACATAGCCGGGGATAATATTGCTGAGCACGGCGTCCTCCGAGGGAACATAGGTAACCTGACGGCGGTAGCCGTGCTCCTCCCGCTCCTTACGGGGGAAGTCCTGCCGCACCAGCGGCAGCAGACGCAGCTCCCTGACCTGCATCTCAAGAGGGTTCACCAGGTCGGTATAGACCAGATGGATCTCATCCAGCTCCCCCTTTTGAAACTGATCCACCAGGTATTCGCTGATGGTACGCGCATTGGCCATGGTAGGATTCTGCGCGCTGAAGCCAAAGGAGTGGGCCTCCGGGATGCCGCGCTCGGCAAAATAAACCCGCCCCATGTGCCCCAGAACGAAGAGCCGGGGCTGTCCGGCCCGGGAAATATGCTCTTCCACCATGCGCAGCACGTTGTGGTTATAGGCGCCGGCCAGACCTTTGTCGCCGGTAATGGCGAGATATCCCACTTTCCGCTCCGCCTCCGGAATGTTGGGGCGGCGGTCAAAATAGATGTGCTCCAAGTCCGGCGTACAGTAGAGGATATCGGCAATGGTATCATAGATTTTGCGGAAATAGGGCAGAACCTCCTCCAGCTGGCCTCTGGCCTTGCGGAGGTTGGCAGAGGAGATCAGATACATGGCGCTGGTGATTTTCAGCGTCTGTTCCACACTGCGGATGTGATCCCGGATCTCTTTGATTCCTGTCACAGGGGATTCCCCTCGCTTTCTATGGGCGCATCACGCCTGCAGGGCGCTGCCCTTGTATTCTGCCAGCGCTTCGCGGATGGCTTCCGCCGCCACGCCGCTGAGGGCACCGGTCTCCTGGATGCCGTCCAGAACGCCGGCGTGATCGGCTGCCAATTTCTCCAGGAAGCCCTCGGCAAAGGGGCGGATCTGCTCCACAGGCACATCATCCAGCAGCCCCTGGGTGGCAATGTACAGCAGCACTGCCTGGCGGCTCACCGGAAGTGGATGATACAGGGGCTGTTTGAGCAACTCCAGCAGGCGGCCACCGTGATCCAGTGTCTGCTGGGTGGCCTTATCCAGGTCCGAGGAAAACTGGGTAAAGACCTCCAGTTCCCGGAACCGGGCCAGATCGATCCGCAGCGTTCCGGCGGTCTTTTTGATGGCTTTAGTCTGGGCCGCACCGCCCACGCGGGAGACAGACAGGCCCACGTTGATCGCCGGGCGCTGGCCGGAAAAGAACAGGTTGGTTTCCAGATAAATCTGTCCATCGGTGATGGAGATAACGTTTGTTGGAATATAAGCGGACACGTCGCCGGCCTGGGTCTCGATAATGGGCAGGGCTGTGATGGAGCCGCCGCCGTACTCCTTTGTCACCCGGCAGGCCCGCTCCAGCAGGCGGCTGTGGAGATAGAACACATCGCCCGGATATGCCTCACGGCCGGGAGAGCGTTTGAGCAGCAGACTCAGTGTGCGGTAAGCCACTGCGTGCTTGCTCAGGTCATCATACACAATCAGCACATCTTTCCCGCGCTCCATGAAATACTCTCCCATCGCCGTGGCGGCATAGGGCGCGATATACTGGAGCGAATGGCTCTCCCCGGCGCAGGCGGAGACGATGATGCAGTGGTCCATGGCGCCATGCTGTTTCAGCGTCTGCTGCACCCGGGCCACAGAGGATGCCTTCTGCCCAATGGCCACATAGATACAGAGCACGCCGGTATCCTTCTGGTTGAGCATGGTGTCTACAGCGATGGCGGTTTTCCCGGTTTGCCGGTCCCCTACAATCAGTTCCCGCTGCCCCCGGCCGATGGGGACCATGGCGTCAATGGCCAGGATGCCGGTCTGGAGGGGCACTGTCACCGGTTCGCGGGTAATCACCCCGCCGGCCTCCCGTTCCACGGGGTAGCAGTCCGCTGCCTGGATGGGGCCCCGGTCATCAATCGGCTCTCCCAGGGCATTTACCACCCGGCCCAACAGCGCCTCCCCCACCGGCACCTCCACGGTGCGCCCGGTGCGGCGGACCTGGCTGCCTTCACCCAAGCCCTCTTCGCTGCCCAGAAGGATAATGCCGACCTGGTCCTTCCGCAGATCCATGACCATGCCTTCTGCACCGTTTTCAAAGCGGACCAGCTCACCATAGGCGGCCCGGTCCAGCCCATCTGCGGTGACGATCCCGTCGCCGATCTCCAATACTGTCCCCAGCTCCATAGCCTCTACCTTGGGCTGGAAATCTCCAATTTCCCGGCGCAGGTTTTCTACTAATTCCTCCGGGTTATCCGGGGGAACCTCACCGGAGCGCAGAGCATCCCCCATCTGGCGCATGCGGCCTCTGACACTGCAGTCATAGGTATACCCATCCACCGTCAGCGTGAAGCCGCCCAGCAATTCCGGATCCAGCCGGATCTCCAGTTCCGGGGCCAGGCCGCCATACCTGCGCCGCAGGAATGCCATCAACCGCTCCTGGTGGGCGCGGTCCGGACGCTTGGTGCAGGTCAGGACGCAGGGCTTACTCATGTCTGGTCACCCGCCTCCTGCAAAAATGTGTCAATCGCCTGGTTGCTGCTTGTCGCAACCTTTTCTGCCGCGGCTACAGCCAAGTCCGCCACCTCCTGGCGGACGCTGCGCAGCATGTTCTCCCGATCCTGGCGGTTGCGCTCCTGGCTCTCTTCCAGCAGCTTTCTGGCCTGGCTCTGGGCATCGGCCAGCGTTTTCTGATACAGCTCGCTGCTCTGCGCGCGGGCCTGGGCAATGATTTGGCCGGCCTCCTCCTTGGACTGCTCCAGCTGCGCCTGATACTGGTTGTGGAGGCGCTGGGCCTCCTCCTGCTCCTGACGGGCCTGGGCGAGGCTGTCCTCAATGGCCTTGGCGCGGCCGTTTAAAATCGCATTGACCGGCCCGAAAAGGAATTTGCGCATCAGGAAGTACAGAACCAACAGATTGATGATGGTAAAAACTATGGTATAAGGATCAATTTCAAGCATTGCTACTCGCCTCCTTGTCTCGCGGCGCTCCGGCCGATCAGGCCAGGAAGATCAGCGCCAGAGCGGTGATAAAGCCGTAAATAGCCGTAGCCTCAGCAAGGGCGCAGCCCACAATCATAGAGCTGCGGATCTGACCGGCAGCCTCCGGCTGGCGGGCAATGGCCTCGGTGGCCTTCCCGGTCGCGATCCCGATTCCCACGCCGGCGCCAATGCCGGTAAACACTGCCACAGCAGCTCCAATTGCAACTAACATCAGTCAAGTCCTCCTTCAAAATTCAATCAATCCATTCCATCAGCCATCAGGCTTCTTCCAGGGCCTCCCCGGTAAACAGGGCGGTCAGGAACACGAACACGACGGTCTGAATCAGTCCGTCAAAGAGATCAAAGTAAATGCTGAGAATTGCAGGCAGCACAATGGGCACCAGAAGCTTAATCAGCTCCATGACCACAAAGGACGCCAGCACATTGCCGAACAGACGCATGCAGAGGCTCAGCGGCCGGATAGCGATTTCCATCAGGTTGATGGGCAGCAGCACCGGCACCGGCTCCACAAACTGACGCAGTCCGCCCTTCACACCCTTGAAGCGGAACGCCGCCGTATAGATCAGCGCCATGCTGCTGAGGGCCAGCCCCAGCGTCACGTTCAGATTCTTGGTGGGCGGCACCAGTCCGAAGATCCCGCACAGGTTTGCCAGCGCAATATACAGAGCCACAGAGCCGAGCCACGGGGCAAAGGCCCCGCCGTGACGGCCAATATTGCTCTGGCACATGCCGTTGATGAGTTCCACGAACCACTCCAGCAACAGCTGCACCCGTCCCGGCTTCTCCTGACGGAGATGGCGGGTCATGAGAAAAGCCGCCAGCGCCAGCGCCGCAATGAGAATCCAGCTGACCACCACCGACTGCGAGACCGGGATTCCGCCGAAAACAGGGATGGTAAACGCCGTTGGGTTTTGCAGCTGACTGGTCAGTTCTTCTTTGATTTGCTCCAAATGATCACCTCCTGACATCCGCATTACTTTACACAAGGGCCGTGAAAATGGGAAGCGTTTTGAAACTTAAAAAAATGGGTGTTTTTCATAAATACACCGGGCAAATCCATGGACTTATTTTTCCCGTTGGCAGTTTTTCATAAACAGACACGCCGGTCCGGGGCGCCGCGCTTTGCAATCTGTCCCCCGCCGGCCAGCCGGGGCGTGCCGTTTGACAGGGCTTGCCGGCAGCGATATAATGAAAATATCATACAGCCCTGCCAGGTTCATACCTGGAGAGAGGAGGCCTTCTCCATGGAAGCACCGGGAAACAGGACGCTGCGCACCCAGCTGGCACGTATGAATCTGGTGCTGGTTTTGACGACAGCCCTGCTGGCCCTGATCGGTACGCTGGTCATCACGCTGCGCTTGGAGCGGCGCAGTGTGGACCTGCATCTGACGGAGTCGGTCCGGCTGATCGCCCAGCTGCCTCAAGTGCTCCAGATTCTGGAGGGGAATGCACAGGGGGAGAGTGCAGACATGCTGGATACGCTCGTCAGCCAGTCCCCGGAAATTGATCTGATTCTTGTAGGGGGGGCCGACGGGCAGATCCGCTATGCGTGGGACAGCGGACTCATCGGCACGACCTATGCCGGCGACTACGGCGCAGCGCTCCGTGGCGAGATCTATGTGGTGGACGCGGAGAACTTGGAGGAGGCGGACCGCTGTGCCTTTGCTCCCGTCTATCGTACAGATGGTACAGCGGCAGGGTTTGCTGCCGTCGGCATCTATACCCGCAGTTCCCTGACGCTGGCTCTGTCCACTGCTGTGCGGTTCCTGGGCATCGCCGTGGTTGTCTGTTCTCTGGCGCTGCTGCTCTCCAGCCGCCTGTCCAGGCGGATCAAGGACACCCTCATGGGCTATGAGCCGGAGGATTTCAGCCGTCTCTTCCACCGGCAGCAGGAGGTGCTGGATGCGCTGGAGGAGGGGATTGTGGCCATTGACCGTATCGGCTGCACACTGTTCATCAATCAATCTGCAGCCGCCCTTCTGGGACTCTCCCGCCGGGAGGATTACCTGGGCCGTCCGGTGCAGCGCTGCGACCAGAACACCACGCTGCCCCGGCTGCTGCGCACCGGAAAACCGGAGTATAATATCGCGCTGGACCTCCCCGGCGGCGGTCAGATTCTCTCGGACCGGGTCCCTATCCGTCAGGACGGTGAGGTGGTCGGTGCGGTGGCCATCTTCCGGGACCGGCGGGAAGTAACACAGATGGCCGAGGATCTCACCGGTGTGCAGCACATGGTGGAGGCCATGCGGGCGTACACCCATGAGTTTATGAATAAGCTCCATGTGATCCATGGACTGCTCCAGATGGGCAAGTACGACATGGCGCAGACCTATATTATGGATGCAACCAAGGTACAGCAGCAGGCGGTGAGCCGAGTAGTAAACCAGATCCGGGACCCCATGGCAGCCGCGCTGCTGGTGGGCCAGATCAGCCGGGCGGCGGAGCGCGGGATCTCTCTGACGCTGGAGGCGGACAGCTGCCTGAGTCCTTCCGGACACTTCCTCCCGTCGGCAGCTTTCGTGTCCATTCTGGGGAATCTCATTACCAACGCCGTGGAGAGTCTCGACCGCTCCGCCTGCCGCAGCAAGGAGATCACGGTCGCCATCCGGGAGGAGGCGGACAGCCTGCTGCTGTGTGTGGAGGATACCGGCCCCGGCATTGATCCCAGCGTGCTGCCCCATGTTTTCGAGCAGGATTTCTCCACCAAAGGGATCCACCGGGGGACCGGCCTTGCCACGGTCAAGGAGCTGACCGATCTATATCACGGGCAACTGCGCCTGGAGAGTCAGGTGGGGGTGGGCACCGTGTTTTATGTGACATTCCGCCAAGCTCCGCCGGCACAGGAGGATACATAATGCGCTATCAAGTGGTGATTGTTGAGGATGACCCCATGGTCCGCATGCTGGACCGGAGTTTTGTGGAACTGGACCACCGCTTCACGGTGGCCGGCGAGTTTCAGGATGGCCGGGCGGCGCTCCAGTGGCTCAGAAACCATCCGGCCGATCTGCTGATCCTGGATGTCTATATGCCGTCCATGACCGGCGTGGAGCTTCTAAAGGCCCTGCGGGAGGAGGAGATTCCCCTGGACGCCATTATGGTCACTGCTGCCAACGATGCCAAAACAGTTGATACTCTGCTGCACCTGGGGGTGGTGGACTATCTGGTCAAGCCCTTCGGACAGGAGCGGCTCCAGCGGGCGCTGGATGCCTTTTGCAGATTTCGGGAGGCGCTCCATGACAGTGTTACACAAGAGGAATTAGATGCGCTGTTTCCCCGGCGTACCGCCGCCGGATCCCTGCCCAAGGGGCTTCAGGCCCAGACTCTCGGCCATCTGCGCCAGTGCCTGTCCAGGGCCGGCAGGGCCTGTACCAGCGAGGAACTGGCGGCAGCAGCGGGACTTTCGGTGGTTACTGTGCGGCGCTATATGAATTATCTGGTGGATCAGGGGGAGGCGGTCAGCCGCATCAACTATGATACAGGCGGACGCCCCTGTGCGCTCTATGTCCTGCGGCGGCCGGACGAAACGGAAAAGACATAGCAAAAAAGAAGGCGGGCTGGCTATACCAGTCCGTCTTCTTTTTCTCCCAATTTTGTTTGTGCTTTTTCAGCCTTCCCTGTCCGGCGCGCTGCCGCCAAGGGCAAACGGCTCCCCGAAAAGCGGCTTTCCGGTGCGGCACCACAGGGCATAGCGCAGCAGGCCCACCATGGTGTCGTCGGAGTAGGGGGCCAAGCGGCAGGGGATGGAAAAATGATGACTGATGCGCTCCAGCAGCAGAGGATTTCGGCGCACTACTCCGCCGGTGCAGACCACCCCCGCTGGCATCCCATCCGCCGCAGAGAGTACCCGGCGGGCCGCCGCCCGATAGGCAGCGGCCATGGCGTCATAGGCGCTGACAAACAGGTTCCGGGCTGTAAAGTTTTCTCCATTGATCCCCTGGAGGCTGCCGCCGCCAGCATCGAAAAAGGACAGATCTGCCTGGAGGCCGCCCTCCGGCACCTGGCCGAGGGTAAGTGCCCCAATCCGGCTCCAGACCTCCTTCTGGGTGGGTTGGGCATCAAAGAGGCGCCTGCCCACATCCATCACGAAGTCCAGCAGCACATTGAGAGACCGGCCGGAGGGCAGTTGGGTGACCGCACGAATGGTGCGTCCCAGGAAAAAGGGGCGGGTCTCATAGTCCCCCAGGGAGATCCCGCGGTTCACATAGCCGATCTGACCGCCGGTCCCGATATTGATAAACAGGTCCCCATCCCCGGCGCCGATGCCAAGCACCGCCGCCTGGTGGTCCCCCAGTGCCAGATAAATGGGCACCTTCCCGGCGGGACCGTCGTACACCGCCACCGGTTCAGCGCTCTCGCTGACCGGCGGGAAATCCACCTGCTCCAGCCCCAACCGGGCGATCAATGTCCGGTTCCAGTCCCCCTGCTCCAGGCTGTACAGCCCGGTGGAGGCTGCCTGGGTGGGGTGGACAGCTACCCGCCGTCCCGTCAGCAGCCGGGTCACACCGTCGCCGATCATGGCCAGCTCCAGGGGGCCGGCAGGACTCTGTTCCCGGACATAGTGGCACAGCGGCAGCAAACTGTGGTTAGGCCGCAGGCGGATCCCATCTTCCCGGAGCAGCGCGTCCGGCAGATCCTCCCGCAGCCGATCCATAAGGGAACGGCCATCCTCTCCGGGAACTGCCGCCCGCAGGTCCTGCCAGGAGATATAATCTGTCACCGGCTTCCCGTTCGGCTCGAAGAGCATGAACCCGTGCATCTGCACGGAAAAGACCACCCCCTCCAGAGGATAGGCCGCCGCAGCCTGATGGATCAGCTGCCGGACCGCATCGGTCAGCGCATGGATCGGAATCTCCCGGCGGGCCGGCGGCAGCTCGGCAAAGGGCGGCGTAGGGAGACTGCCGCTCGCCTCAATCTTCCGCTCCGAGAGATTCAGCACAGAACTCTTCAAAAAGGAGGAACCGATGTCAATGCCAAGAAAATACATGGTAGGGACCCCTCTTTCCCGCCGGCAGCGCGGCCGAAAGCGTCGGCATCTCTGCCCGTCCCGGCCGCTGCAGCATGCGTCTGGTTTGTTTTATCATATCGTCTCCGCTTGCCTTTGTCAATTCCGCCCCTGGACGACAGATCCTGTTTTGACAAAAACGAGAAAAAAACGGCAAAAACTGTGTGCAAAACTGCCACAGATTTTTTATTGACATATGTTCATAATTAAGGTATGATGGGTGCGAAAAATGAGAGCGGAGGATTGTTATGGCACGTCCTACCAAATGCCGCTGCATCTGCTCCCCCCCAAAAACCACCTGTTTTCTCCCCGCCGGCAGCTCAGCCAAAGGCGAGGGCGTCACCCTTGGGTTGGATGAGTACGAGGTGGTCCGCCTGCTGGACTATGTCCACCTCTCCCAACAGCAGTGCGCAGAAAAAATGAAGATCTCCCGCACCACGGTTACCCGTATGTATGAGAGTGCCCGCAGCAAAATCGCCGCAGCTCTGGTCTGTGGGCAGCCGCTGACCATCCGGGGCGGTGATGTGGTAATCTGCGAAGCGATGCGGCCGGAGTGCCGCGACGAACCCTTGTGCTGTCACCGGCAGGCCCGGGAGCTGTAGCTTGTTGAGAAGTTCAAATATTAATATATGTGAAGGAGAATGGCTATGAATGCAACCCAATCCACCCCCAGCGCCGCAATCCCCGCTGAGGAGATCACCCGGGTCAAGGGCCTGGGGTTCCTGATGGACAAGCGCACCGGCAACACCTTTAACGGCCGGGTTATCACCCGCAACGGCAAGATCACCAGCAAGGAGATGGCGGTCATCGCCGAGGCTGCCAAGCGTTTCGGCAGCGGCGAGGTCACCATGACCGCCCGGCTCACCGTGGAGATCCAGGGAGTTCCCTTTGATAACATCGAGCCGCTGCGGGATTATCTGCGGGAGCAGGCCGGTCTGGAGACCGGCGGCACCGGTGCCAAGGTCCGCCCGGTGGTATCCTGCAAGGGAACCACTTGCCAGTACGGGCTCATCGACACCTTTGAGCTGTCTGAGGAGATCCACGAGCGGTTCTATAAGGGCTGGCACGATGTGAAGCTGCCCCACAAGTTCAAGATCGCCGTGGGCGGCTGCCCCAACAACTGCGTCAAGCCCGACCTGAACGACGTTGGCATCATCGGACAGCGGGTGCCGAAGATCGACTACGACAAGTGCAAGGGCTGCAAGGTCTGCCAGATCGAGAAGGCATGCCCCATCAAGGTGGCCCATCTGGAGGACGGGAAGATCGTGGTGCCGGAGGAGCAGTGCAACCACTGCGGCCGCTGCATCGGCAAGTGCCCGTTCCACGCTTTTGAGGAGTATACCAACGGCTATCGGGTCTACATCGGCGGCCGCTGGGGCAAAAAGGTGGCCCAGGGCCGGTTCCTGAATCGGGTGTTCACCGACCGCGGCGAGGTGCTGGACGTGGTGGAGAAAGCCATCGTCCTCTTCCGGGATCAGGGCATCGCCGGCGAGCGCTTTGCCGATACCGTGGAACGCCTGGGGTTTGAGAATGTGGAGGCCCAGCTGCTGGGCAAATAAATCTCGAGTGACCTTCCGCAAGACACGCCGGGGCGCATCAGCGTCCCGGCTGTTTTTCTGTTAAAGTCCTTCCGGGGCGGACTGCAACTTTCCCAAAATAGGTCTGGACTTGCCGCAGGCGGGATGCTATGATGGGGGCAGGGGAATCTGACCCTGCCTATTTTGAAAGGAGTAATGTTGCCATGAAAAAGTTGCTGCGCCTGTTGGCGCTGACTGCCGCACTGGTGCTGTCCCTGTGCGTTACGGCTATGGCCGAGGACACCGCCGCGGCGGACGCTCCCGCAGTCCTGGTCAACGGACAGGCCGTGGAATTTACCGATGCTGTCCCGCAGATTGTAGATGGGCGCACTTATATCCCTCTGCGCTCCACCTTTACCGCCTTGGGATTCGCCGATGCGGACATCACCTGGGACGGCGAAACCCGCACCGCCACCGCTGTGAAGGGGGATCTGACCATTACCCTCACGGAGGGGGAGAACACTGTCACCGTCACCAAGGATGGTGAGAGTGAGACACTGGAGACGGATGCCGCCGCCTATGTGGATGCCGCCACCGGCCGCGTCCTGGTTCCTGTGCGCTTTGTTGCCCAGGCCGCCGGCTGCAATGTGGGCTGGGACGGCAATACCCACACCGCCATCATTGACGATACCGCCGCTATCCTGGCCGCCAATACCGAAACCTACAGCCTGATGGAGCGGTATCTGGCCTACAGCAAGACCTTCGCCGGCCGCAATTACAATGTCACCGGGGACTATACCATGGATATGACCATGGGAGCGGACGACATCTCCGTTACCGGGGACTATCAGATGCTCACCAGCAGCACCGCCGCGGATTTCACCACCAACATGGCCTTTGCCGGCCAGACGGAGGGGCAGGATCTGGCCGCCCTCTTCCCCAACGGTCTGGATTTTGAGATGCGCTTTGATATGGCGACCGGCGTCTACTACCTGTACTCCGAGGCGCTGAATGAGGCCGCCCAGACCGGCGCCACCGGGGTGTGGTACAAGATGGATCTGGCCGCCATGCTGGAGCAGATGGGCGCCCAGGCAGGGATGGATTACAACACCCTGTTGGAGCTGTCCCAGGCCGCCCAGGACATGACCTTTGCCGAGTATCTGGAGAGCACCCTGGCTTCCCTGCCGCTGACGGATGCCGCGGCTACCACCAGCGATGTGCTGGCGGTCATTAACGACCTGTGCGCGGACAGCGCGTTCCAGCAGTCCGGCTCTGCCTACACCTCCACCTACGCACTGGCAGAGGGCGCGGAGATGACCTTGACCCTGTATACCAGCGGCGGTACGGTCAACGGCTATGCGGTGGCTGTGTCCATGGAGGGCTTGATGGATGTCAGTGCCAGTATGCGGGGCAGCGACATGACGGTAAGCATGTCCATGAACCTGCCTACCGGCGGCGAGGGCTCGGCCATGTCCATGACCATGGAGATGACCGGGGAGTATACCGCGACTTCCAGCGCACCCCAGGGGGTTCCGCCCACGGGGGCCGGTGTCCTGGACCTGACGGAGCTGATGAATTCCTATCTTCCTGTTTCCGGCGGTACAGACACCGCTGCGGAGGGCTGAGGCCCGTCCGGGAAACGGCCATTATCTGAAAAAAGAGCCGTGCCGCTTTTGGCGGCACGGCTCTTATGCTGTCTGGGAAACCAACGGCAACTTCTGTTACAGGGCGAAGTTTCCGTCTGCAAACACGGGGATCTCCCTGCCGTCGTAGGCAGTGCCCACGATGGAGAGATCGGAGGTGCCCACCATGAAGTCCACATGGGTAATGGAGTCGTTGAGTCCGTGGGCTTTCAACGTCTCCTTGTCCATCTCCGCCCCGCCCCGGATACACTCGGGATAGGCCTCGCCGAAAGCCAGGTGGCAGGCGGCATTTTCGTCAAACAGGGTGTTGTAGAACAGAATATTCTGGCTGCGGATAGGGCTGTCATAGGGCACCAGGGCGACCTCTCCAAAGTAGGAGGCCCCCTCGTCCACTGTTACTGCGTGCCGGAGGGTTTCCTCCCCCACCTGGGCGTGGACCTCTACGATCCTGCCCCGCTCCACTTTCATCCAGAACTTGTCCACGATGTTGCCCTCATGGCTCAAAGGCAGGGAGGCATACACCACACCGTCGATCCCCTCCCGGAGGGGGGCAGTGAAAATCTCCTCCGTGGGCATGTTGGCGATGAAGTCCTGCCCCTTGGGGGTAACACTGTTTCCGGCGGCCCACAGGTGGTCCTCCGGCAGCTGGATGGTCAGATCGGTTCCCAAGCGGTTGGTGTAATGAAGAGTCCGGAAATGGAGGGCGTTGAGTTTCTCCTTGCGCTGCTCCAGCATGGCCAGATGGTTCCGCCATTTTTCTACGGCCGTACCGTCGCCGTTGACCCGGACAGCGGCAAAAATAGCGTTCCACAGCCGCTCCACAGCGTCCGCCCGGCCGGGAAACACCTTCTCCGCCCAGCTGGGAATGGGGATGGAGGCGATACACCAGGGGAAGGCATTCTGCATCTGCAGGCGGTAGAACGGCTTGAGGGCCTCGCTGCTGGACTTCTGGCTGCGGATGATGCGGCTGGAGTCAACGCCCTTCAGATTCTCCGGATCGCTGGCGGAGATCGCCAGATACGCAGCCCCCTCCTGGGCGTAGTCGTTGTAAAAATGCTGGCTCCACGCGGGCACTGTGTCAAACACGTCCTCGGCGGCGTGGAGGTATTTCTCCCGGGACAGCTCGTCGTCCCCCCAGCGCATGATGACCTCCCGGCAGCCGGCGGCATAGGCCGCTTTGGCACACAGCCGGGCGAAGTGGGCGCACTCCACCGGACAGGCGATAATAAGGTTCTGCCCCGGCTGGAGATTGACGCCGATCTCCACCAGGAGCCGGGCATATTCCTGCAATTTTTCTTCCATAAATAATTCCTCCTCCGCCGGGGCCGGACCCCGGTTCCTTGGTATTATACCCGGTCGTAGCCGCCCTCTTCCGGGCGGAAATGCCGGTTCTGATGCCACTCCCGGATCATCCCGTTGACCTCCGCGCCCATGATCAGGGTGGCGGCACTGAGAAACAGCCACACCAGCAGAACAATCACTGCACCGAGGGTACCGTAGATGACAGAGTAGTTGGCAAAGTTTTCCACATAAAAGGAAAACCCAATGGACAGCAGCATCCAGGCCACCAGGGCCAGCAGGGCGCCGGGCAGAATATACAGGGCCGGCTGCCGCCGGTCTTGCGACATGCCGTAGAGAATGCCCAGGGTGGCAAAGAGCAGCAGCGCCAGAATAACGAAACGAAGGCTGTCCCACACCCGCAGCAATCCCCTTGACAGATCCAGGTGGCCGATGAAAAACAGCAGCACCCGCTCTCCCAAGGTAATCAGAGCCAGGGCGGCCACAATGACTACGATCAGATACAGGGTGAACAGCAGCAGCTGCAGCTGATAGCGCAGCGGTTTTTCCGGCCGGCGCAGGCCATAGGCCCGACGGACACAGCGCACCAGGCAGTTGACAGCCCGCATGGGGAAATAGATGGAGAACACCAGTGAGAACCACAGGATCGTGGCGCTGGCGGTATGGGAGACATATTGGAGATAGGTCTCACACAGATTCAGAATGGTTTTGGGCAGCACATGGGAGAGCAGTTCGCGGACCGCCTCCACATTCAGATTCAGGATGCCCAGCAGGGAGCTGAGGAAAATCAGCATGGGAAAGATGGTAAACAGCAGATAGTAGGCCATAGCGGCGCTCTGCTGCCCCACATCGTGGAGCGTGTAGCGGCGGATCAGCTGTCCTGTGACCCGAATCACCGGGTTGCGGTGCAGCCAGGCCGGAACCCGTTTGCGCATCCTGTCACCCCCATGAAAAAAATAGGCGCTGTTTTGTACAGCAGGGTATAGTATAGCATAATTTTTGCAAAAAACAAATAGAATCCCCTGGGATACAAAAGAAAATTGTCCTTTGGATTTTGCTGGCAATGTTTACGGATCTCTGCTATACTGGACAGGAGAAAACAACTGTGAGGAGGAGTATCCCATGAATGTATTACTAGTCAACGGCAGCAACCACGCCAAGGGGTGCACCTATACCGCGCTGCGGCAGGTGGCCGATGTGCTGGAAGCAGAGGGGATCGCCGCGGAAATCTTTCAGCTGGGCGCCACCCCCGTTCGGGACTGCACTGCCTGCGGCGGCTGCGGGCGGGACGGCCATTGCGTCTTTACCGACGACTGCGTCAATGCGCTGATTGATCGGGCAAAAACGGCGGACGGCTTTGTCTTCGGCACCCCGGTGTACTACGCCCACCCCAGCGGACGGCTGCTGAGCGTGCTGGATCGGGCATTTTATGCCGGGAGTCCTGCCTTTGTCCACAAGCCGGGCTTTGCGGTAGCCTCTGCCCGGAGGGCCGGCACGACCGCCTCCCTGGACGCGGTGATGAAGCACTTCACCATTAACCAGATGCCGGTGGTGTCTTCCACCTATTGGAACATGGTCCACGGCAACACCCCGGAGGAGGTCCTCCAGGATGCAGAGGGGCTTCAGACCATGCGCAATGCCGCCCGGAACCTGGCCTGGCTTCTCAAGTGCATCCAGGCCGGACAAGAACAGGGCATTCGGCCTCCGCAGGCGGAGCGGGACAGCCGTACCAATTTTATCCGCTGAGGCATAAAAAGAGGACGCGGAAAGCGTCCTCTTTTTATACTGTCCCCCTACTGCAGATACCGGGATGCGGCATAGCCCACGTAATTTTCATAGTGTACCACGGACCAGCCCTCCCAGTTGCCGTAGACCCGCACCACCGCGCCGTTTGGCAGGTTGGCAAGGACCGTGGCCTCCTGGGAAGGGCGGCTGCGCAGGTTCAGCGTGCCAGTGCCTACAGTGACGGTGGCGTCATAGGGCTCGATCGGCCAGATAAAGGGGATATCGAAGTACTCCGTCAGACTCAGCACCAGATTTTGCGCGATCGGGTCCAGATTTCCTTCTACCCAGGCTGCATCACTGGGGTTGTCGTGGTATCCAAGTTCCAGCAGCACTGAGGGGAATTTCGGATCCCGAACCTCCCCCAGCCGGGTAGTGGGCTGGATGGTGACGTTATTGGGTAGAGGGTAAATGACCTTCAGATTGTTGGCAAAAATGGTAGCCGCCCGCTCGCCCTGGGTGCTGGTAGGATAGTAAAAAGCGATGATCCCCCGGACATTACCGTAGTTGGAGGGGGCGGCAGCGTTGGAGTGGAGCGCCAGATAGAAGTCATACCACCCCTGGTTGGCCTGGCGGATCGAACTGGCCGCCGTCATATCCGGCGTGTTGCGCCGGTACTGAATGCCGCAGGAGAGAAGATAGGGCTCCATGGCGTCGGCCAGCTGATTCATCCAGTATTCTTCGCTGCCGCTGCCGGTTACATAGGCGTTACCCTCCTGAGTGGAGGGGCTGAGGTAGAGGATGGGCATAAGAGGTACCTCCTGTTTTTTTACCATCCTATGCAGGAGGCGCCGCAAATTTGCCGCAAAAAAGTGCCTGCTGCAGGATTGGCAGCAGGCACTTTTTCGTTGTCCGAAGAAGCCGCGTTATGCTGCGGCGGCAGAACCGGACCCGGAGCGCTTGGCGCTCAGATACTGGTAGGCACACAGCGCCGCCACCAGCACGATGCCCACCACGTCGCTGATGCTTTCAGGGATCAGCATGCACAGCCCGCCGGCCAGGAAGAGGATCCGGACCACTGGGTTAATGGTGCGGAACAGGAAGCCGTTCATAGCCACTGCCACACCGAAAATACCAAGGACTGCGGTAATACAGATCTGGATGACCTGGAAAACACTGCCCACATTGATGAAGAGCATCTGCGGGCTCATGGCAAACACGTAGGGCACCACAAAGGCGGCGATCGCCAGCTTGGTGGCGTTGAATCCGGTCTTCATGGGGTTGGACTTGGCAATGGCGGCGCCGGCGTAGGCTGCCAGGGCCACTGGCGGCGTGATATCGGCCACAATCCCGAAGTAGAACACAAAGAAGTGAGCGGCAAGGGAGTCCACCCCCACAGCCACCAGAATGGGTGCACAGGTGGAGGCCATAATGCAGTAGTTGGCGGTGGTCGGCACACCCATACCCAGCACGATGCAGCAAAGCATGGTAAGGATCAGCGCCACGAACACCTGACCCCCGGAGAGAGCTACGATAGCGCCCAGCAGCTTGGAGGCCAGGCCTGTCACCGTGATGCACCCGGAGATGATGCCCGCCATACCGCAGGCCACGGCTACTGTCAGGGAACCGCGGGCACCGCCCTCCAATGCGCCGATAAATTTGCCCAAGGTGAGGCCGTCGTCCTCTGCCGTCACCCTCCTGCCTTCCTTTCTGGCAGTGCCGTGGGCAAAGATCCGGCCGATGATGCCGACGATTATGGCAACCACAATGGAAAGAGCCGCACTGTATGCCATGGTGCGGGTATTGCTCCCCACCAGCCAGATCAGAACCACCAGCGGGGCCAGCAGATAGATCTGCTTGATCAGTGACCGGGCCTTGGGCAGTTCCTCCCGGGGAATGCCCTTGAGTCCCAGCTTCTTTGCCTCCAGGTGGACGGCAATGTAGATGCCGGTAAAATAGAGAATGGCCGGCAGAATCGCTTTCACGGCAATCTCGCCGTAGGGCACGCCGGTGAACTCCGCCATCAGGAAAGCAGCGGCACCCATAATGGGGGGCATGATCTGCCCGCCGGTGGAGGCGGCTGCCTCCACCGCGCCGGCAAACTCGCCCTTATAGCCCATGCGCTTCATCATGGGAATGGTGATGGAGCCGGAGCCCACGGTGTTGGCCACGGAGGAACCGGAAGCCATGCCCTCCAGGGCGCTGGCAATAACAGCCACCTTGGCCGGGCCGCCGGAGAAGCGGCCCACAGCACAGTTGGCGAATTTGATGAAAAAGTCCGCCACGCCGCTGCGCTCCAGAAAAGCGCCGAAGATAATGAACACGGCAATGAATTTCACACATACCTGGATGGGGGCGGAAAAGATGCCGTTGGTGGTATAAAACAGGGTGCGAATCACCTGGGTCAGCCCGCGCCCGGTGGAGAATGTGTAAATCAGCAGAACACCGGCCACACACAGGATGGGCAGTCCCACACAGCGCCGGCACAGCTCCGCCAGGGCAAGAATGCCGATGAGGCCGACAATCATGTAAAGGGGGTCCTGCATGATGCGGGCGGACAGCCGGATGACCTCTCTGGCATTGACGGCATAAAAGAAATAGGCGCCGGGCCCGATAATCAACAGGACAATGTCATACCAGGGAATGTAATTGACCTTGGTATACCCCTTGCGCACGGGGAAAGTTAGAAAGCCCAGCAACAGGATCATTCCCAGAAAAATGGTATAGCGCTGCTCGGGCAGGGTGGTGAGAAACACAGCATCGATGATGCAGTATACAGCAAACAGCGCCATAATGGCGCAGATGATATACTTCGGCGTCCCCTCCCAGATGCGGGTATTGGACTCCCGATCATACCGCTTCATCACCGCTTCCACGTCGGCCGCCGTACCCACGGAGGTATCGTGAATCTGCTCCTCCACAGGTACCGCGGTCTCTCTCTTCTTTCTCTTGAATAAACTCATTGGCTTTCCCTCTCCTTGGATATGGTTCTGAGGACGCTGAACACCGCAAGGAAACTACGGCGAGGACCCCGCCGTAGTTTCCTGCATGTGTCACTGTGCAGCTTGTTTTACTTGGTGGGAACCTCGATCCCCTTCTCGGCAAAGTACTTGGCTGCGCCGGGGTGATAGGGGACGTTGGTGATGGAGGTGGCGAAATCCAGGTCCAGCTCATTGCCCTTGTCGTGGGCGGAGGCGATGGACTCGGTGTTCTCAAAGATCGTGGAAACGATGTTGTACACGTCATCCTCCGCCACATCGTCCCGGGCGATGATCACAGCGGCAATGGCCACGGTGGTACAGTCCTCTGCGGTGCCGTAGACATCTGCGGAGATGGTGTATTCGGTGTAGTAGGGGGAGGTCTCGATCAGGGAGGCGATATGCTCAGCGTCCAGGCTCACCAGGTACACATCCCGGGAGGCGGCCAAAGTGGTCACGGCCACCGTGGGGGCGCCGGCCACCACAAAGGCGGCGTCAATCTTGCCGTCCTGCAGCGCATCCACGCTGTCGCCGAAACTCTGGTAGGTGGGAGTGATGTCATCCTCAGTCAGGCCGTAGGCGCCCAGCACATCCAGAGCGTTGTAGTACACGCCGGAGCCGGAGGAGCCGATGGAGACCCGCTTGCCTTCCAGGTCGGCCACACTCTTGATCTCCGGATCCAGGGTGACGATCTGGACCTGCTCCAGATACAGGGCGGCCACAGTGGAGAAGTTATTGATGGCCATGCCCTCGAAGAGGTTGGTCCCTTCGTAGGCATAGCTCATCACATCGGACTGGACAAAGCCCAACTGATAGTTGCCCATATCCATGTTTTCAATGTTATCCTGAGAGCCGTTGCTCACCACGGCAGTAACAGCGGTATCTGTGTCGCTGGTAATCCGCTGGGCCAGCACATTGCCGAAAGCATAGTAGGTGCCCTGGTCGCCGCCGGTGCCGAAGGTCAGCTCCACACCGGAGGTGCCGCCGGTACTCTCACCGCCGTCGTTACCGGTATTGCCGCCGGACGTGCCGCTATTGCCGCTATTGCCGCTATTGCCGCAGGCTGTCAGCGCCAGAACCATGGACAGGGCCATCAGCAGTGCAAAAAACTTCTTCATTCCAAATCTCTCCTTTACGGTGTTGTCGCGCAGGGATTATGGGCTTATCATACCGCAGTTATGCAAAATTTGCAAGTCTTATTTTACCGTTTGTTCGTTTTTTGCTCTTTTGACGCCTGCCTCCGCCAATGGTTTTCCGACGGAAACAATCATAATCAGAATGTTGTTATACCGAGTACACCGTCCTGTTTTTCGAAAAATATACTTTTTGCAGAGGTTCTCGCCTTCCGGACGTCTCTTCGATTTTGCAAGTTATCATTCATGATCCTGCAAATATTCAGAAAATCCGGCAAATATCATGCAGCCATCCCCTGCTGCGCTTGGGCGTTTTGCACAGCCCGCTGCGCAGCCGACGGGGAAAGCAGCAGGGTTCTCCAACCCGAAATAGGATGGAGAACCCTGCATACACCGTTGGACGGTTCCGTCTTATTGGATCTTCTTGGTGCGCACATCCTCGCGGATGATGGCTGTAAAGTCAGACAGAGACATGGCCCCCTTGTCTTCGCCCGTGCGCAGGCGCAGGGACACGGTCTGGTTTTCCATATCCCGGTCACCCACTACCAGCATATAAGGCACCTTTTCCAGAGTGGCCTCCCGGATCTTCTTGCCGATCTTTTCATTGCGGTGATCCGTTTCCACCCGGAAGCCCTGTCCATCCAGCGCCTCGGCCACCTGGTCGGCATATGCGGAGGCACGGTCGGTAACCGGCAGGATTTTCACCTGGACAGGCGCAAGCCAGGCGGGAAAAGCGCCGGCAAAGTGTTCCGTGATGACGCCGATAAAGCGCTCAATGGAGCCCAGCACCACCCGATGGATCATGACGGGGCGGTGCTTCTGGCCGTCCTCGCCGGTATACTCCAGCTCAAAGCGCTCGGGCAGCTGGCTGTCCAGCTGGATGGTACCGCACTGCCAGGTGCGGCCCAGGGAATCGGCCAGATGGAAATCCAGCTTGGGTCCGTAGAAAGCGCCGTCGCCCTCGTTGATGACGAAGTCCTTTCCCATATCGGTGATGGCATCCTTCAGGATGTCCTGATTGTGCTCCCACTGCTCCACAGTGCCGATATGGTCCTCAGGCATGGTGCTGAGCTCAATGGTATAGCTCAGGCCGAAGGTGGAGTACACCTCGTCAAAGAGGCGCACCGTCTCCTGGATCACATCCTTGAGCTGGTCGGGAGTCATGAAAATGTGGGCGTCATCCTGGTTAAAGCAGCGCACCCGGAACAGGCCGTGCAGTGCGCCGGAGAGCTCGTGGCGGTGAACCAGGCCGATCTCCCCCACCCGCAGGGGCAGCTCCCGATAGGAGTGGGGCTCGCTGGCATAGACCAGCATGCCGCCGGGGCAGTTCATGGGCTTGATGGCGTAGTCCTCCCCGTCGATGACGGTGGTGTACATATTCTGCTTATAGTGATCCCAGTGGCCGGAGCGCTCCCACAGCTGGCGGTTCAGGATAATGGGAGTGGAGATCTCCACGTAGCCATACTTCTTATGGACCTGCCGCCAGTAGTCCAGCAAGGTGTTTTTCAGCACCATCCCCTTGGGCAGGAAGAAGGGGAAGCCGGGGCCCTCGTCCCGGAGCATAAACAGGCCGAGTTCTTTGCCCAGTTTCCGGTGATCCCGCTTCTTGGCCTCCTCGATCTTGGCCAGATACTCATCCAGCTCCTCCTTCTTGGGGAAGGCCACGCCGTAGATCCGCTGGAGGGTCTGACGGTTGGAATCACCCCGCCAATAGGCGGCGTTGCAGGCGGTGAGCTTGATGGCATTGCCCTTCACCCGGCCGGTGGAGTCCAGATGGGGACCGGCGCACAGGTCGGTAAACTCACCCTGGCGATAGAAAGAGATATGGGCGTCCGCCGGCAGGTCATTGATAAGCTCCACCTTGTAGGGCTCGCCCTTTTCCTCCATGAACTTCAGTGCCTCTTCCCGGGGCAGCTCAAACCGCTCCAGCTTCAGCTTCTCCTTGCAAATCTTCCGCATCTCGGCTTCCAGTTCGCTGAGCTGATTCTCCGAGAAAGGCTCCGGGGTGTCAAAATCATAGTAAAATCCGTTATCAATGGCGGGGCCGATGGCCAATTTTACCTCCGGGTGCAGGCGCTTCATGGCCTGGGCCAGGATGTGGGAGCAGGTGTGCCAATAGGTCTTGCGGTACTGCTCGTTGTCAAAGCTGAACTCGTTCTTGATTTCTTCAGACATGATGCAATTCCTCCTTGTTGTGATATGAGGGGCAGAAAAAATCCCACCCCTGAAGGTTCAGGGGTGAGATACGGCATCGTATTCCACGGTTCCACCCTGCTTACGGGACAAGCCCGTCGCTCGTGTACGCTGTAACGGGCGTCCCCGTCCCGGTCTACTGACTTGCTTGAAAAGCGTTCGGCGGGCGGCTCGGGAGTGGTTTTTCCTCCGTCAGATCGCAGGGCATTTCCAGCAAACATGCCCCTCTCTGTGCGCTGGTACGGCGGTCATTTCTCCGTCAAAGCCATTTTACGGTGTCATTATAGTACGCCCAAAGCCCCCTGTCAAGGGCTGTTTTCCCTGGATTTGCGCAAAATTTGATCCGAAATCCTGCGCTCTTGTCAAAAAAGAGCCGGTGTAGTACAATCAGGTCACCAGTTCAGGGATGCACCTGTGTCCCGGCAGGGAGGAAGAGCCATGAAAACCATTCGAAAAAAGCGTGCCGTAGCCACTGTATGGGCTCGGGAAAGGATGTGATGCAGACAGCAAGAAAGGAGAACCGACATGTCTTATATCCCAGACCCCAATGCGGTCTTTCCCAATGCATACGGTACCACCTGTTTTATCAAAAACGTGGTGACCGCCCCGAATATCACCATCGGGGACTATACCTATTATGACGACGACAGCGATCCGACCGGCTTTGAGCGCAACAATGTGCTGTTCAACTGGCCGGAATTCGGCGACCATCTGATCATCGGTAAGTTCTGCGCCATTGCCCAGGGAACGAAATTTGTCATGGGTCCGGCCAACCACAGAATGTGCAGTGTGACCACCTATCCCTTTGCGGTGTTCGGCGGGCTGTGGGCGGAGAAAACCCCGGCGCACCTGTCCCAACTGCCCCGGAAGGGGGACATCGTGGTGGGCAACGATGTATGGTTTGGCCGGGAGTGCCTGATCCTGCCCGGAACCACCATCGGCGACGGGGCCATCATCGCCGCTCGCTCCGTGGTGGCGGGAGAGGTGCCCCCCTATACGGTGGCGGGCGGGAACCCGGCCAGGCCCATCCGGGCCAGGTTTGATGCGGAGCTGACGCAGCTTTTGCTGCGTGTCCGGTGGTGGGATCTCCCTCCGGAGCAGTTGGCGGATCTTCTGCCGGTGTTGTGCAGTCCGGATCTGGAACGTGTCCGGACGCACTTGCGGGCTTTGGCCAGACCGTCTCCCCGCTGAGTTTGCAGCCCGCCCGGGAGGCGTTCCCGAATAAACATGCAGATTTTGGATACAGCGCCCCACGCAGTTTGGCTAATTTCTACAAATATGTCGGGTGGCTTTTGTCAATTTAGACGGCAACTGGCCGCTGCGGTTTCTGAATTGTTATGAAAGTTATCCATTGCATTTTTGTACATATTCCGGTATACTGGGAACCGTGATAAGGCAATTGCCTTTGAACGTATCGTTTTTCCTCAATCTTCTCCATCTGGGACAGGGCCGCCTTGAAAGAGGCGGCTTTGTTCTGCCCAAAAACAACGGTTCAAAAGGTTTGCTGTCAAAAATCGTCAGGAGAAATTGTGCAGGATTCCCTCTTGCGGTGCCCCGCACTTCCCACGTATAATGGAGAAAATCACAGAAGAGGGAGGGCATCGGCTTATGGATTTTCGGAAGATGATGATCCAGCAGACGGTGCTTTTTATTTTTGCCTCTGTTGTTGGCCGGTGACTTGTCGCCGGCTTTTTTGCTGCCCGGATGCTGGCGGCAGAGGAGAGGAACGGCGTCCCGGAAGATTTCGGGTACCGGAGGAAAGAGACCGCTGCGCCATAAGGACTCACACAAGAAAAGGGAGGAGAAAACAATGAAAGACAATCAAAACGGCGCCATTTATGACGCCAGGCAGTTGGGCCGGCCCAAAATGCTGGTGCTGGGCGTGCAGCATATGTTCGCCATGTTCGGCGCCACCGTGCTGGTCCCCACGCTGACAGGCCTGTCCGTTTCCTGTACGCTGCTTTTCGCAGGCTTGGGCACCCTGCTGTTCCATCTGCTGACCAAGTGGAAGGTTCCCGCTTTTCTGGGATCCTCTTTCGCTTTTATCGGCGGTTATCAGGCCATCGCCCCCATGCTGGACAACGGGGACGGCACCATGGCTGCCAACTCACAGCTGCTGCCCTACGCCTGCTTCGGCGTAGCCTGCGCCGGACTCCTCTATGCGGTGCTGGCCGCCCTGTTCAAGGCATTTGGAACCAAAGCCGTCATGCGCTATTTTCCACCCATTGTCACGGGACCGATCATTATCTGCATCGGTCTGACGCTCTCCTCTACCGCTATCGACTCCTGCCGGGAGAATTGGTGGATTGCTCTGGTGGCCATCGGCGTGGTTGTGGTGTGCAATATCTGGGGGAAGGGCATGATCAAAATCATTCCCATCCTGCTGGGCGTGGTGGCCTCCTATGTGGTGGCGGCCATTGCCGGACAGGTGGACTTCACCCCGGTGGCGGAAGCTGCCTGGATCGGGCTCCCCTTCCAGTGGCAGGATACCCTCTTCGGCCTGTTCAGCAGTCCCGACCTGGATGTATCCCTGCTGATCACCTCCGCTGTCACCATTATGCCGCTGGCCCTGGCCACTATGGTGGAGCACATCGGCGATATCTGTGCCATCTCCTCCACCTGTGAGCGCAACTACCTGGTAGACCCCGGATTCCACCGCACCCTCCTGGGGGACGGTTTGGCCACTTCGCTCGCCTCGCTGTTCGGCGCGCCGGCCAACACCACCTATGGCGAAAACACCGGCGTTCTTGCCTTGAGCAAGGTATATGATCCCAAGGTCATCCGCATCGCCGCGGTGCTGGCTGTGATCCTCTCCTTCAGTCCCAAGTTCGCCGCCCTGATTTCCTGCATGCCCACCGCTACCATGGGGGGCGTCTCCATGGTGCTCTATGGAATGATTTCCGCTGTAGGTGTGCGCAACGTGGTGGAGAACCAGGTGGATTTCAGCAACAGCCGCAACGTCATTGTGGCTGCGATCATTATGGTGCTGGCCATCGGCATCAACTACTCCGGCGCAGTTACCTTCCAGGTGGCCGGTGCCACAATCAGCCTCTCCGGCCTTGCAGTGGCGGCCATTGTCGGCATCGTCCTCAACGCCGTCCTTCCCGGCAAGGACTATGAGTTCGGCACGGATCTCAAGGGCGACACATCCGTCAATTTCAAGGTCTGACAAGGCGTCTTCCTTTCTGCTTCCGCATTCCGGCGGCCCGCGGAATATTCCGCGGGCCGCCGCTTGTTGCCCTCAGCCCTGGGCGGCGATGGCCTGGCCCACCAGGTCTACAACTTCCTGATGGGTGTCGTCGAAGAGATGCATGTACACCTTGCTGGTAATAGCGGTGTTGCTGTGACCCAGAGCCTTGCAGATGCTGAACATGGGGACCCGCTGGCTGTTGGCAATGGAGGCGAAGCTGTGGCGCAGGCCATGGAGCGTACAGGGCGGCAGGGAGCTGTTTCGGATCACTCTGGTAAACTGGCCGGAGAGGTAGTCGGGGGAGTAGGGGCAGCCCCGGCCATGGGTGACCACAAAGCCTTGGGGATTAAATGTCTCGCCGTATTTGACCTTGTCCTGAAGGTATCGCCGGTGCATCCGCTCCAGCAGCTCCCGCAGATCCTTGTTGCCTGTAAAGGCCAGGCGCCGCACAGAGGATGGGCTTTTAGGCCCCTTGTCCACGGCAACCCCATTGGCGGCTGTGCGGGCCTCGCAGATGTACAGCACGCCCTCCTTCAGATCCACATTGTCCCACTTGAGGCCGCAGATCTCACTTCGCCGCAGCCCCAGATAGCTGGCCAGTTTCACAACCGGTTCCAGGCTTCTCCCCTCGGTTAGGGCAAAAAGTGCGTGGAGCTGTTCCGGCGAGTAAAAGCAGTGCTGCGGCGGATGCTCCGGCGGCGGCGTTACGGAGTGAATCACGTTTTTCCCCAGCATATCCTGTTTTACTGCCAACCCCAGGGCCGAATTGAGCAAAATATAGTGCTTGCGGATGGTGTTGGGGCTCAGTCCTTCCTGCTGCTTGCGGTTGAGGTACTGCTGGACCTGCACAGCGGTAAGCGCCTGGAGCAGAATTCCGCCCAGCACAGGCTTGATATGGTTGTTGATCATCTTCTCATAGCCGTATACGGTGGTCACCGCGCGGGCAGGGCGGATCACGTCGTTGAGCCAGTAGTCCAGCCATTTTCCTACCGTCACGCCGCTGGGCAGTATGCTCCCCCGGATGTCCCGTGCGGTAAGAAAATTGTCCCGGACCAGGATAGCCTGTTCCAGCGTGGGGAAGCAGCGGGTCTTTTTCACCCGGTTACCCTTGCGGTCTACACCATAGTGCAGCGTCACATAGTAGCGGTTCTTCTGGTCGTCAAAGGCGATGTTGGGGGCGACAGCTTTTCTTGACATAATTTTTCCATCCTCTTTTGTAAATTTTCGTGAAAAATCACGAATATCCTTTAAGGGTAATGAAAATTGTCGAATTTGGCAAATACTGGATTTTCTAAAGTCTGCCCATTAGATGAAATTTTTATACTGTCTGTTGCCCCGGGGGGTGCAACTTTAAGCCGGTACACAGGATCTGTGTACCGGCTTTTTTTCGTCGCTGAAAAGTGCTTCACGCTTTCCGGCGAGAAACGCGACCCTCTGCGCGCACGGCGTTCCGCCGCACACCGGAGGGGCAAGAAGTATTTTGCCCGCGCACATGTCGCGGGAAAAACAAAAAGGCCGGCAAATTCCGACAACAGAAAGGATTATTCGATATGGATTATACAGCCAATTATCAGCTCCCCCAGTGGGTGGACTCCGACCGCATCCTCAGAACCGACTTCAACAGCATGACCTCCGCCATCGACGCCGCCCTGAAAACCAACGCCGACGGCCTTGCCGCCGAGACCGCCGCCCGCACCGCCGCCCTGTCAGAAAAGGGCAACTGCCAGCTCTATACCGCCACCTATGTAGGGAACGGCCTGTACGGGGACAGCCATAAAAACATCCACACCTTTCCTGGCAGCCCCCTGGCAGTGCTGATCGGCGAGTGCGGCGGCAGCGGCATTTTCCTGGTGGCCCTGCGGGGGATGCAGCAGA
>CALXDF010000173.1 GCA_944386995.1 uncultured Oscillospiraceae bacterium | reverse complement strand
GTGACCTGGCCCGGAAGGGCTACGAGGTGACGGTGTACGAGGCGCTGCACCTGGCCGGCGGCGTGCTGGTGTACGGCATCCCGGAGTTCCGCCTGCCCAAGTCCATCGTGCAGAAGGAAGTGGACGGGCTGAAGGAACTGGGCGTGAAAATTGAAACCAACGTGGTGGTCGGCCGGGCCATCACCATCGATGAGCTGATGGAGGAATTCGGCTTTGAGGCGGTGTTCATCGGCTCCGGCGCAGGGCTGCCCATGTTCATGCACATCCCCGGGGAGAACTTGAAGGGGGTTTACTCCGCCAACGAGTTCCTCACCCGCATCAACCTGATGAAGGCCTATCGGGATGGCAGCGACACCCCCATCATGGACCTGAAGGACAAGGAGGTGGCCGTGGTGGGCGGCGGCAACGTGGCCATGGATGCGGCCCGCTGCGCCAAGCGCCTGGGGGCCAACGTACATATCATCTACCGCCGCAGCGAGGCGGAGCTCCCCGCCCGTGCCGAGGAGGTGGAGCACGCCAAGGAGGAGGGCATCATCTTCAAGACCCTCACCAACCCCACGGCGGTGCTGGGCTACAACAACCCCGAGGACAAGCGGGACCCGAAGAACGGCTCCGTGTCCGGTATCCGCTGCGTGGAGATGGAGCTGGGCGAGCCTGACGACTCCGGCCGCCGCCGTCCCATCGTCAAGGAGGGCAGCGACTTCGAGATGGCCATGGACTGCGTCATCATGGCCCTGGGCACCAGTCCCAACCCGCTGATCAAGTCCACTACCAAGGGACTGGAGATCAACAAGCGGGGCGGCATCATCGTCAATGAGGACGGCCTCACCAGCCGGGAGGGGGTCTACGCCGGCGGCGACGCCGTCACCGGCGCGGCCACGGTGATCCTGGCCATGGGGGCCGGAAAGACCGCCGCCAAGGCCATCGACGAGTATTTGAGCGAGAAATAAGCAGAAACAGAACAAAAGGGGCCGCTCCCACCGGGAGCGGCCCTGCAGTCTTTCGAAAAAGTCCGAGGACTTTTTCGAAAGACTGCAAACATGCCGTTACTTTTGCGCCGAATCGCGGCGCAAAAGTCCTCGCTCTGCTCGCCGGGCGCCCGTATGGCAAGGTGCCCGAGGCCCGTGATCCCATTCGAGGCGGGCCGTTGGCCCCCTCGGGCTCCCCCGCCTCGGGCATGGGCGGGTCGGATGCAGCGGCGCTTTTCGACAGTCTCGGGCTGCTGCCAGTTGGAGCGGCCCTCTTTTTTGCTTTTATTGAGCGGCGGCGCGGAGAACGGCGGTCCAGCTGGACATTCGCTGTCCCCGGCAGAGGGATCCTCCTGCGTTGTAGTAGGAGCCATCCGCCTGCAGCCACAGAGTCTCTGTCCCGCTGTAGATCCCGTCCGGGGAGTTGTAGATGGATAGAATGCAGTTGCCCACAAGGGTAAAGGTCCCGGCCAAGGTGCCCAGGGCGGGATTGTGGGAAGTCCAGCGCAGGGTAGAGGGATCCTCTGCCTGTGAGATGGTGTACTTGTTCCAGAATTTAGGGGACTGCGGAGCGGCTACCGACACTTTGCCCTCCAGCTGCCAGCGGTGCGCATCCCGCAGCAGGCGGCTCTGGCCGGTCAGGGGAAAAGAACGCCCTTCGCCGTCGTAGTAAGTGCCCCGGGCCGTCCACACCAGGGGCTGCAGCAGATAGGGGTGTTCCATGGGAGCGCCTCCTTACACTTTCAGATATACCGGATAGGGCCCGGCGGACACATACCCCAGTTTCTCCGCCAGATGGAGGGAGATAGGGGTATGGGCGTCCCAGCTGGGGTAGAGGCCCCGCTCCAGACAGGCGAGCACCAGGGCCGCGCCGCAGGCGGTGGCCAGCCCCCGCTGCCGGAAATCCGGATGGGTGTCGATTTCGATTTCAATGCCGCCGTCGAAAATAGCGTAGGAGGACGCCCCGGCGACGATGGTTCCCCCGTGCCACGCCGCGATGCCCATGCCCCGGCGGCAGAAGTCCACGCTGTCCCGGAACAGGCCCCGCAGGTCCCTGGACCAGTCCGCCTGCCCCAGAAGGCCGTAGGCATCGGAGTCGATAGGGGAGAGCGTGATCTCCTGCGGCGGCGTGGCCAGGGCGGAGAGGTTCTCCCGGTCAAAGCGGTTGATATCCTTCCGGGTGGCATAGCGGGTGTAGGGACGGACTTGCCTTCCCCAGACCGCCTCAATCACCGGATGCCAGTCCGCCGTCCGGGGCACCAGAATGGCCGCCGGAGTCCCTGCAACCAGGGCGGCAGAGGGCGCTCCGGCCAGGAAACAAAAATCCCCTGCCGTGATGCAGGCGGAACGGGGAGCATTTGGGTCGTCCACCGCCAGTGTCCCCATGTGCCCCTGGAGACAGGAGAGGATCATGGGCTCGGCCCAGCCGCCGAACAGGACGGCCCCCGCCTGTGGAAGGGAAGCTGCTGTATGCCATGCCATAGAGGGACCCCCCTTTCATTGTTTGCATTGTCTATTATAACATCATAACGCACCAACGGGAAAAAGGCAAATCTGCACCGATTAAAAAATTTTGAAAAAATTTTCAGCCCCTGCAATAAAAGCGCGGGCGTGGTCATTATACAGTTGAAAGCACTAAGAAAGCCACAAACGACTTTCATTCTACCAACAAGAAAAGAGGAGGAAACAAATATGAAACGTGAGAACAGACGCTGGAAGGATCTGCTGCTGGGGGCCGTTGTGACATTGCTGATTTCCTGCATGGTGGTGCCTGCACTGGCCTATTCCGGCACCCGGAACGAGACCCTTAACTACAGCAATATTAAGGTAACCCTGAACGGGAGCACCCTGGCCCTGCGGGACAGCTCCGGCACGGTGGTGGAACCCTTCATTATCGACGGCACGACCTATCTGCCGGTCCGCGCCATTGCGGATGCGCTGGGACTGAATGTGTCTTGGAACAGCCAGACCCAGACCGTGGTGCTGACGACCGATTCCGGCACTGCCGGCGGAAATGCCGGTACGGTCTCCGCCGGAGATTATATCGGCGAGGCGAAAGCAAAATCCATTGCTCTGGATCATGCCGGTATCTCTTCCGGTGATGCAACCTTTATCCGGGTTCAGCTGGGCCGGGATGACGGCCGCATGGAGTATGAGGTGGAGTTCTGGAGCGGCAGCACGGAGTATGACTACGACATTGACGCCCTGACCGGTGAGATCCGCAGCTATGACCGGGACGTGGAGGGCTATACCATCCCCACCCAGAGCGGCACCGACATCGGTGAGGCCAAGGCGAAATCGATCGCGCTGAATCATGCGGGCATCAAGGAGGCCGATACTGCGTTTCTCCAGGTGCAGCGGGACTATGACGATGGCCGTTTGGTGTACGATGTGGAGTTCTATGCCGGCAGCAAGGAGTATGACTACGAGATCGACGCCTATACCGGCGAGATTCGCAGCTATGACTATGACGCTGAGCGTTACACTCCCACCCAGAGCGACAATTATATCGGCGAGGCTCGGGCCCAGGAGATCGTCCGCCAGCGGGCAGGAATCTCCGGAGGTACGTTCCGGCAGTTCAAGCTGGACTTTGACGACGGCCGGGCGATCTACGAAGGGGAGCTGCGCAATGGCTGGACGGAGTACGACTTCGAAGTGGATGCGCTTACCGGAAACATCCTGGATTGGGATGTGGATTGGGACTGATTTTGACGCAGCGGAGAAAAAAGCGAGGGAAGGATTCGACGGCAAGAGGGTCCGGCGCTCTAGGGCGCCGGACCCTCTTATTACTTATGTTTCTTGCCCAGGACCTCCTGCCGGATGTAGGAAAAGGTCGCAGCTTCCCCCTGATCCCGCAGCATCTTCAACAGCCGTTCCAGCAGCTCCTTTGTTTTGGGATGGATAATGTAGTGGTCGGCGGAAGCGGCGTAGTACTCCCAGGGGGAGGCATCAGTATACTTTCCTTTCTGGTAGATTTTGCTGGCGGCCACCCGGTCACAGAACATCTCTGCTACGTAGTTTGCCGGCATTTCCATGCCACCCATGCGGTAGTTCAGATCCGGGTCATAGTCGATCCAATACTCCAGGTGATGCTTATTTCTCCCCTTGTGGTGAAGCCAGGCGGAGGAGACACCGGTTTCCAGCCGCTCCAGCTCATTGGGACTGCGATAGCCGCAGAAATACTTGGCGCCAACCAGAAATTCTTTGGGAGAATATTTGGAGAGATCATGGAGCATCCCTTGCTTGTAGAGACCAATTTTGAAACAGTATTTCCGCACCAGCCGCTTGTGGGCGGTGATGGTTTTCAGATGTCCCAGCCATTTTACCATGGCATGCGCCCCCTGTCGCATTGAACTTTGTCATCAGTATAGCATGCAACAGGAAGAAATGCTACAGGGAGATTTTTATGCGCTGCGGGCGGCGGAACACTCGGCACCGGAAAGCTCCATCCGGGCAGGGATAGCCCGGATTGTTTCGGGGCCGGGGGAGATATGATAGAGGGTGCGGCGGCCCCGGCGCCAAGCCATAAATCCACCCTCAGCCAGCGCTTCGATCCGCTCGAATCGGAAGGGGATCACCGTCTCCCAGCTGCCTGCGGACACTACGCCATACCAGTGCGCCTGCCTTGCAATAAAAAGGGTTTGAAGTTCACCGTCAAAAGAAAAGACGGCGGAGCCGGTCAGCTGCAGGTCGTTCATAGGGAGAGCCTCCTTTGTTTGATGGGCTCAGTATAGCAAGACAGATGTACGAATAAAGGGACAGTGATGGATAATCTCGACGATAAGACTTGATTCGCAGGCAAAAAAGCAAAGCCGGCCATGCGCGGCCAACGTTGATGAAGCACAGAAATAAAAAATGTTTAACAAAAAAGCAAGGGGAATTTTGAGTATTCTTATGAAAATTTGATTTGCGGTGAATTCTTGTTGACATCTGCAATTGACGGGAGTATAAAATAGTTAGATATCAAATAATTAGAAACCTAACTGTTTGATGCGGATGCGTGTTCCCAGAGACATCGAAAATCTGTTGCGTTAGGGGGAGGGACATATGAAAGATGCTGAAATAGAGTTCAGCGATCAGGAGATGGGATTTGCTACTATTGTGTCGGATATGATCACTTCTTACCGAAAGGTATCCGTACCGCTGTGGGAGAGCATTGGCTTGACCTCTGGTCAGCCAAAGATCCTTCGCTATCTGGTTCAGCACAATGGATGCAATCAAAAAGAGATTTCTGAGCAGTGCAATGTAGAAGGTGCCACAGTGACAAGCCTCTTAGTCGGACTCGAAAAAAAGGGCTTAGTGGAGCGGAGGGTGTTGGAGAACAACCGCCGGGAAAAGAGAATCTATCTGACAGAGAAGGGCTGGGCAAAGGCAGAGGAGCTGCCGGCTGCGTTTCGGCGGCTGCACCAGATTTGCAGCATAGGGCTGTCAGAAGACGAAGTGAAGTTGTTTATGGAGCTCTGCAAGCGGGTTGGGGAATCCCTGCAGGAGCAGCGAGAAACAGACTTGGAACTGCTGTGTATGGCGTAATGCAGCGGTAAGATAAAACAACTGCATATTGGAACAAAAAAGCCACTGAAAGAGATGGCTTGGATTAGTGCACCAAAATTAGGAAAACAGATGGATGGGAGGACACCGAATGGATGCAAAGTTCATTGTTTTGCAGCTGCTGAATTCGATTTCATATGGCTGCGTCCTGTTTATGATTGCAAGCGGCTTTTCATTGATCTTTGGCCTGATGAAGATCACGAACATGACACATCTGGTGTACTTTATGATCGGCTCCTATGTGAGCTACACAGTTTGCGTCTGGTCTGGAAGTTTCTTGCTGGGTATGATTGCTGCGGCCGCGGTAACCAGTCTCATTGGGTACATTGTATTCAAAGGGTTTCTTTTCCGCTTGCGGGGAGAAGGGCAGAGCCAAGTGCTTTTGTGTCTGGGCTTCCTCTTTATTTTGGACGACGCATTGCTTGCGATCTTTGGCGGGTATCCGAAGTCTACGCCTACTCCTGAGTGGCTCAGCGGATCGATTAAATTTTTGGATTTTACATTCCCCAAATATCGCTTGTTCCTGATTGTGGTTGGGGTCCTGATTGCCGTGGCGCTCAACCTCCTGATCAATAAGACCAAATATGGCGCGCTGATTCGTTCGGGGGTTGACGATGCGGAAACAGTGCAGGCCATGGGGATCAACATCAATCACCTTTTTGTTGTTGTCTATGTTGGCGCAACATTTCTGGCAGCAATTGGCGGAACATTGGGCGGCCCCTTCCTCAGCATGGAACCCAAAATGAGCTTTACCCTGTTGCCAATTGCATTGGCGATTGTCATTATCGGCGGTATGGGAAATTTGAACGGAGCATTTTACGGGAGTCTGGTCGTGGCGACGATTGACAACTTTTGCAAGGTTCTGGCGCCGTCCCTGTCATATTTTTCCATTTTCCTGCCAATGGCCCTGATCCTGGTCTTTAAGCCGGAAGGACTGTTTACCCGGGGGACACGAAAGGTGAAGAGAGAAAAACGGGGGGTGCTGAAGAGATGATAAAAAGAGTGAAGGCTTGGTTCACACCCCACGGCGTTTTTTTGCCCAGCGGTACAGCGCGGTATCTCAAACTAATTGTCATTGCCGCTGCCATTATAGGGATCATCCCAATCTTTACCCAGTCCACATATCTGCTGACGCTCCTCAGTTATATCATGATTTACAGCATGCTGGCGTTGAGTATTGACCTGCTGAGCGGGTTTATGGGACTTGGCTCATTGGGACATGCAGGATTTTTTGGCGCTGCGGCTTATTGCTGCGGTTATTTGAATTCGAAGCTGCATTGGGGGTTCCTGCCCTGTGTTTTGGCGACCATGGCATTTGTCATTCTGCTGGCGATGCTGTTTGGGCTGCTGACCTCCCGGACATGGGGCGTCACATTCATGATGGTCAATTTGGCACTGAGCCAGATTATCTGGGGCCTGGCTGTGAAATTAACGGATATTACCGGCGGAGACAACGGCATGGTGGGAATCACCCGGCCGACCTTTTTGGGAATTGATTTGAGCAATGATATCATCTTCTATTACTTCTTGTTTGCCGTTTTTGCATTGATGTTTTTCCTGGTATATCGCCTGGTGAATTCTCCGTTCGGCATGGGAATTCAGGGAGTGCGGCAGAGTCCCAAGCGTATGAAAGCCCTTGGTGTGGATGTGCTGAAATACAAATTCATTACCTTTGTCATCTCAGGCACACTGGCCGGTATAGCGGGAATGATGTTCTGCTTCTTTAATTGCTTTGTCAGCCCGCCCAACATCAACACACAGGCATCCTCAAAGGCTTTCCTTATGTCGCTGGTCGGCGGCAAGGGAACGCTGGGTGGGTCGATTATCGGTGCCGGGATCGTAGTCATTCTGGAAAACTTTATCAGCGCATATACAGCGCGCTGGCAGATGGCCCTGGGGATTCTCTATGTTTTAACAGTAACGCTCTCACCCAATGGAATTATTGGGATCTATCGTAAGATCAGGGAGCGCATAAAAAGCAAAAGGGACTTTCAGAATCAGCAGATTCTGTCAGTAAATAAAAATGAGGAAAAGGAGAAACGATGATGAAAAAGATGGTAGCGCTCTTCTTGGCCGCAGTGATGTGTTTCGGCCTGATTGCATGCAGTGATTCAGGCACAAACGCTAATACATCCAATAGCGGTAACAGTGGCGGCAATGTGTCGGACAGCGAGCAGCAGGGGAGCGGCAGCAAGACCTTTAAAATCGGCATGATGATTGGCCTGACTGGTGCAAACGCAGCGCTGGGGGAAGACGGGCGCGATGCAGTTGAGCTGTATTTGGATCAGGTCGGATACACAATCGGCGACTATACGATCGAATTGATTGTTGAGGACGACGAGGCCAGTGCAGACGGCGCACTGACCAAGGCCAAAAAGCTCGTAGAGATGGACAATGTGGATTTGCTCCTGGGTCCCCACGCGGCAGCGGGCGCATACGCATTGCTTCCGTATATCGAAGAGGTGCAGATGCCCCTGTATATCCCGGGCGCATCTGGTGACGATGTGACGATGCGGCAGCGCAGCGAATATGCGGTTCGGACGGGCACAACGTCCTCCCAGCCGATGTTTCCCTTGGGCAGTTTCTGCTATACAGATCTGAATTATGAGACGGGTGCCATTATCAGCTACGATAACAGCTACGGCTATGAAATTGCCGGCGGATTTCAGCAGGGCTTTGAAAATGAAGGCGGCAAAATCATCTACCGGATTTTTGTGCCGCAGGGGACCAGTGATTTCAGCCCCTATATTTCCCAGATTCCGGTAGATGACGTTGATTTCCTGTTCTTTAACCTCAGCGGTGCGGATTCTGTCCGAATGACCAATCAGCTGGCAGATTATGGCCTCGCCGACGAATTGCCGATCATTGCAGGTGCGACTCCCTGCGATGAGGCAACCCTGGATCAGCTGAACCCTTGCTGTGAGGGATTCTATTCCGCGCTGGCATATGCAGCGACCCTGGATACGGAGGCGAACCAGGCGTTTGTCGCCGCTTTTGAAGAGGCATATGGCAGAAAGCCCGGATTTGTGGCGGAGCAGTATTATACGGGGATGCTGTTCCTGGCGGCTGCGTTGGAAAGCTGTGAGGATCCCTATGATGCGCTGACTTTGATCAATGCAATTAAGGAAACCAAGATCGACAACGCACCCCGCGGTCCTGTGGCCATTGATGAGTACGGAAACGTGATCCACAATGTTTATATCCGCCAAGTGGAAGTGGTGGATGGTGTTCGCCAGAACACGGTTGTAAAAACATATGAAAATGTGTCCCAGTTCTGGACGTTCGATCCCGAGGAATTTCTGCAGCAGCCGCCCTACAGCGCAGATTTCCCGGCTGTCAGTCAGTAAGAAAAAAGGAGAGCCTGGCACGCCGGCACAAGCCGGCGTGCCAGACGCCGAAGTACCCCCGCATACACGGGAAGGAGGGGCAGCGATGCAAAACCAGGAAAATATGAGTTCACCCTATTGCCTGGAGCTGATTGGCATTGGAAAAAGCTTTCATGGTCTTCGTGCGGTAGATGATGTCAATCTCAAGGTGAAAAGCGGCCAGCGCGTGGCGATCATTGGCCCGAATGGAGCAGGGAAAACAACGCTTTTCAATATGATCAGCGGAGAGTTCCCGCCGAGCGACGGAAAAGTCCTGCTGTTCGGCGAGGATGTAACAGAGCTCCCCAATTACAAAAGAGTTTATAAAGGGTTGTCCCGAACCTATCAAATCACTACGCTGTTTCCGGAGTTCAGCGTGATCGAAAATGTGATTTTGGGACTGGAAGGAACCAGAAAAACCAAGTATCAGTTTTTCAGAAGCCTGAAAAAGCAGACAAGCTTGTTCGCCGAGGCAGAGGAGCTGCTGAAGCGGGTAAATCTGGCAGAGAAAAAGGACGAGTTGATCAAAAATCTCTCTTATGGAGACCAGCGGCTGGTGGAACTGACGCTGGCCATGGCGAGCAAGCCTAAAATTATCTGTCTGGACGAACCGAATGCCGGGTTGTCTGCGGCGGAGAGCCGGGTCATGATCGATGCCATCAAGAATCTGGGACCTGAAATCACAGTGCTTTTGATTGAGCATGACATCGATCTCGTCTTTGAAGTGGCCGAGTACATTATGGTGCTGCAGGATGGGAAGGTCGTAGCCTCTGATGAGAAGGAGGCGATCCGGAATAACCGCAGAGTGCAGCAGATCTATCTGGGGGAGGAGGCAGATGATGATGCTCCAGCTGTGTGACATCCATACCTACTACGATGACAGCCATGTCCTCCAGGGAGTGTCGCTCCAGGTGCCGGAGGGGAAGGTTGTGGCTTTGCTTGGGCGCAATGGCGCAGGAAAGACGACTACGATGCGCTCAATCATGGGCCTGACGCCCCCGCGGCAGGGGAAGATTTTGTTCCGGGGGCAGGAGATTCAAGCAATGGAGCCATACCGAATTGCGAATCTCGGGATCGGTTATATTCCGCAGGGGAGACGGCTCTTTCCTTCCTTGACGGTTCGGGAGCATCTGGAGGTTTACCAGAAAAAAGGCAGCGTCTGGAGTGTCCAGCGGGCGCTGGACACCTTCCCCAGGCTCAAGGAGCGGCTGGATAATCACGGGAACGAGCTGTCTGGAGGAGAGCAGCAGATGCTGGCAATTGCGCGGGCGCTGATGCTGAATCCTGTGATGCTGGTGATGGATGAACCGACGGAAGGACTGGCGCCACTGGTCGTGCGGGAAGTGGGAAGGTTAATCCAGACAGTTAAGCAGGAAGGCTTTTCCATCCTATTGACAGAACAGAAGATGCGCTTTGCGCTGGACTTGGCAGATGAAGTCTATGTTATGAGCAAAGGACAGATTGTTTTTCACGGACTCCCACAGGAGTTGCTGGAGAATGAAACGGTCAAGCAGACCTATCTCGGCGTATAAATGGGGGCGGACAGAAGGAAGCTTTGGGCGCTGCAAGGGACAACGGTTTTGTTTTGGGCATCCCTGTATGTGTATGTACCGTATTTGTCCCCCTATCTCAGCAGCTTGGGGATGTCGGCCACGTTAATTGGATATATCTCCAGTGCCTACGGCGCAGCGATGCTGGTTGCGAGAATTCCGATCGGGGTTATTGCAGACCGGTTGGGCAAACAAAAGTGCTTTGTATTGCTGGGAGTTCTCTGTGCGGCGTTGTCAGCGGTTGGAATGCAGTTGTCAGAAAATCCCGTTACAATTTTGCTGTTCCGATTCCTCTCAGGCATTGCAGCGGCTGCGTGGGTATCATTTGTTACGCTTTACAGCAGCTATTTTCAGCGCGAACAGACGACACAGGCGGTTGCATCACTCAATATGTATGCAAGCCTGGGCCGCGTGGCAGCGGCTGGAATTGGAGCGCTTTCCGCCACAGCGTTTGGATTTCGCGGAGTATTTTTGTCGGGGGGCGTGCTGGGCGTGACGGCATTGATTGCCGGCGGATTTACTCGTGATTTGTCGGAGAAGAGTGGAGAATCCATTCAGATAACACGCTTGTTGCAGGTTGGAAAAGAAAAATGCCTGCTCTTTGCATCGCTGTTTGGTGCGCTCAATCAGATGATTGCATACGCCACAACTTATACCTTTACGAATACACTGGCACAGCGTATAGGAGCCGGTCGGATGGAACTCGCCGCTCTGCAGGCCATAACATCTGTTGCCGGGATCCTGGCGCCGCTGCTGCTGTCAACCCGATTGTCAAGATATTTGTCAGAGCATTTTATCGTAACCCTGTCCTTTGCCATGCTGGCAGTCAGCCAGATCCTGTTCCCGTTTTGCCGGGGATTCCTTGCATTGTATGCGCTCCAGTTCCTGTCAGGAATAGGGCTGGGACTCGGAATGGTTGTGCTGATGGCCTTATCCATTCGCGATATTTCGGAAGAGAGGCGAAGCACGGCGATGGGATATTATCAGGCGGTGTACAGCCTGGGCTTGGTACTGGGACCGGTTATTATGGGATATTTGGTACAATATCTGGGCTATACGGCAGCTTACATCGTGATTGGCTTGATTTCAGCGGCAGCAGCCCTTTGCTATATTGTTTGTGCTTATGGAAAATTGAACCGAGCAAATAGAAAAAAGAAGAGACTTTAGGAGAGTGATTGTATGATGAAAGAGTTGCATCTAACGCGGGAGAATATGCGGATTGCCTACAATGTCCCGATTCCTATGGAGGATGGCGCCTATCTCATGAGCAATATCTATTTTCCGTTGGAAGAGGGGGTATACCCGGTCGTTTTGACGGTAGGTGCCTATGGTAAGGATCTGTATTTCCCTGAGCTGTATCCGGAACAGTGGAACGCCATGCGGAAGGATCATCCGGAGGTCTTTGCAAACACAACAGCACTCCACATGAGTTGGGAGGTGGTAGATCCGGAGAAATGGTGCCCGGACGGCTATATCTGCATGCGCGTGGACAGCCGCGGATTTGGTTGCAGCCCTGGATATGCAGATCCGTTCAGCCGTCGGGAGACCCAGGATATTTACAACTGCATTGAGTGGGCAGCTGCGCAGCCCTGGTGCAATGGGAAGGTCGGCATGAACGGCATTTCCTATTTCGCCGTGAATCAGTGGCAGGTTGCTGAACTGCAGCCGCCGCACTTGGCGGCGATCTGCGTGTGGGAGGGAAATTGCGATTATTATCGGGAACTGACCCATCAAGGGGGAATTTACTGCACGCTGCAGGACAAATGGCAAGAACGGCAGGGGAATCCGGTGCAGTATGGCCTGGGCGACTATGGCTTTAAAAGTAAGATCCACGGAATGAATGTGTCCGGGGATGTAAACCTCAGCGAGGAAGAACGGCAGAAAAACCGCCATGATATCGGCAAAGGGATCCTGGAACACCCCTTATATGACGACTACTACCGGGACCGGAATGTCAATGACTTTTCAAAAATAAAAACGCCTCTGCTGTCGGCCGGAAACTGGGGCGGACAGGGGCTGCATCTGCGTGGCAATGTGGAGGGCTTCATGCGCTGCGGCTCTGAGGAAAAATACCTGGAAATCCATGGCTTGGAACATTGGACAAAGTTCTACACGGATGACGGGATTGCCCTGCAGAAGCAGTTCCTGGGATATTATCTGAAGGGAGAGGACAACGGCTGGAAAGAACGGCGGAAAGTAAATCTTAAAATCCGCTATTTGGACCATTTTGAGGAACGCTGGGAAGATGAGTGGCCCATTGCCCGCACACAGTATCAGAGACTTTACCTTCAGCCGGATTCCTTTCAGCTCGCGGACCGCCCTGCCGCCGCCGGCGGGCAGGTCACGTATGCGGGTATGGGCGACGGTGTCACCTTCATGACAGCGCCCCTGACAGAGGAAGTCGAGATTACCGGCCATTCTCTGATTCATTTGACGGCATCTTCTGCTACCAGCGATGCAGACCTGTTTGTGATTCTCCGTGCGTTTGCCCCGGATATGAAAGAAGTGACTTTTTCCGGCGCCAATGACCGGTATGTCCCGTTGGCCCAGGGATGGCTGCGCCTGTCCCACCGAAAGCTGGATCCGGAAGTTTCCACGCCGTGGCGTCCCTATTATGCGCATGATGAGCTGCAGCCGCTGACACCGGGCGAGAAATATACGGTGGATGTTGATTTTTATCCGACCTGCATTGTCCTGCCCAAGGGCTACCGCATTGCGGTGACAATTCGGGGAAAGGACTATTTATATCCAGGGATGCCGCGGGAGCTGTGCGAGAAATTCGCAACGAGGACTCCTTTGCCGGTCAACTTCTCGGAGATCGGATTGGGCGCACTGATTCATGATGATCCTACGGATCGCCCTCCGGAAATCTTTGACAGCGATGTGACGCTGCACTTTGATCCGGACAATGCGCCGTATCTGCAGATTCCTGTGATTCCGAAACGGCAGTGATGTGAGACATGGCCTGCCCGGCAGGAGGAACCTTGCCGGGCGGGCTTATTCTTAAGGGGGGTTGATGATGAAAATTGCGAGTGTTCAACTGCGGGCTCGTGGGATTTCAGAGTACCATAAAGCGCAAGAAGATATTCTCTGCCAGATTGACGCGGCTGCTGCACAAGGAGCGGAATTGATTGTTCTTCCGGAGTGTGCCTATCCGGCCTATTTCCTGGAGTTAGAGCCGCAGGCTGTGAAGAAGGCGCTGAACAGGACGGAAGAGGTGCTGGCGTCTGTAAAGACAAAGGCAAGAGAACTTGGCGTCTATGTGGCGCTGGGAATTGCCCTGCCAGAGGGAGACAGACTTTATAACGCAGCTGTTTTGATTGATGACAGGGGAGAAATTGTCCACAGAGCATATAAGTCGAACCTCTGGCACTTCGATGACCGGTTTTTTACGCCGGGCGAAGATTTTCAGGCAATTGACACCAAGTTTGGACGAATCGGCATGATGGTGTGTGCGGATGGGCGGATTCCGGAGATTGCCCGCATTTTGGCATTGCAGGGTGCGAGGCTAATCATAGATGTCGTAAATCTGGTTGCAACGGCCAGGGATCCAAAGGACCTGATGAATCAGCAGTACGCCTTTATGCTGCCGGTGCGCGCACTGGAAAACCGAATCTGGCTGGTAACGGCTGACAAATGCGGCATGGAAGGAAACTGTGCCGTATATTTGGGAAGAAGCATTGTGGTGAATCCGGAAGGAAAAATTGTGGCAGAGTGCCCGCCGGACCGGCCTGAAATTCTGATCTGCGATGTGGATTTGGAAAAAGCATTAGGACCGGAGGACATGAAATTGCCTGCAGCCTGCGGCATTTTGAGCCATCCAACGCCGGAATTGCCGATTTATCAGAAGATGACAAGAGCTTCCGGTCCTGTGTCAGCAGGAGAACGGCTGACGGCGGCTGTCCAATTCCGGGCGGGAACGATGGAAGAATACCTGGAAAAAGCGTATCGGTATATCCATGCAGCACAGTGCTCCTACTGCAGGGTTGTTGCCCTGCCGCCCTTCGATGGGGAAGCGGAACTGCAGCAGATGTGTTTGCTGCTGCAGAAAGTAATTGTGAAGGATGACATTGTCGTATTTACGGCATGCCGCGAAGACGGGGGATTACATGCGGGGGCTGTTACGGAGAGAGAAGTTCGTACACCGTGGAAGTACGGGGAGGACTTGTGCGTGGAGGAGATTGACGGAGTCGGATACTGTGTGTTGTCAGATGAGTCGCTTTATACGCCGGAGCTGCCGCGTGCGGCAATGCTGATGGGCGGTGAAGTCCTGATTTGGATGGACCGCCGGGCCAGAGAAATGGATTTAAAAGTTGCACAGACCAGGGCCGCAGAGAACAAGATGTTCGTAGTCCGGGCATCCAGTGCGGAACAGGATGTCAGTTACCTGGTAACACCGGCAGGAGCAACGGCGTGTACGACGTTCTGCCATGCGGAACAGTTGGCGTGTGCGCTGATATTGCAGTCGGACGGCTTGAGCAAGACCGTTTATCCGGGAACGGATATTGTAAGGAGCAGAATTCCCAATGCATATAAGGAGTTGATACGATGAAAGAGTTTGATGCAGTGATTCAAAACGCATTAGTGGTGACATCAAAAACCCAATACCGGGCCAATCTTTATATTTCTGATGGGAAGTTTTCTGCAATTACTGCTCCGGAGACGACCTTCCCGGCAGCCCGAAGCATAGACGCGGGGGGAAAGCCGGTTATTCCGGGGTGTGTAGACGGACATAGCCATTTGATGGATCCCGGGTATACAGATCGGGAAACATTTATTACTGGAACGATGGCTGCAGCAGCAGGCGGATATACAACGGTAACAGACCACCACCGTACAATCCCGGCCGTGTACAGTGTGGAACCCTTGTTGGAGAAAATCGAATATCTGAAAGACAGAGCGGTGGTGGACTTTGCGCTGATGGGCGGGTTGTCTCCGGATAACCAGAAGGAGTTGCGTGCCATGTGGGACGCAGGGGTTACCTCTTTCAAAGGGTTTACCTGCAATCTGCATGGTGTACAGGCCATGCACTCCGGATATTTGCTGGATACATTTCGTACGATTGCATCCTTTGGAGGGCGGGCACTGATCCATGCGGAGGATAATGGAATCATTGCCTTCGAGGAAGAGCGGATGAAACGGGAGGGCCGGAAAGATCCCATGGCCCACTTCGAGGGGCGCAGCAAGCTTGCCGAAGAGATCGCTGTGCAGACAGTGCTGTCTTTGGCGAAGAGCACTGGCGCAAACGTGGGGATTGCACATGTAAGTCAGCCGCACCTGGCGGAAATGATTCGACGGGTACAGGAGGAAGGGTATCCGGTATTCTCGGAGACAGAGCCGCACTATTTAAGCATGAACACAGAGGATTTGAAGCGGCTTGGTCCGTGGCTGCGATTTACACCGCCGGTCAATACGCCGGAAATGCAGGAAAAATTGTGGGAACTGTTTGATAAAGGAATCTTTGACACGATGGGAACCGACCACTGCCCAATTGTTAAAGCGGATAAGGAAAAGGGGCTGGAAGATGTGCTGGAGGCGCCCTGTGGGATCCCGGGATTGGAAACCGCACTAAAACTGATGCTTACCGGCGTCAATTCCGGAAAAACTACGCTGAATCGGCTGGTAGCATGTATGTGTGAGAACCCGGCAAAAATTTACGGCCTGTACCCGAAGAAGGGGGCAATTCAGGTCGGGACAGATGCGGATCTTGTCATTCTGGATATGGAGAAAGAAGAGACGCTCTGCAATGAAAAGGTTATCAGCAAATGTGGATGGACGCCTTATGCAGGCATGACAGTCAAGGGCGGGCCGGATACGGTTATGGTGCGCGGACAGATTGTTTTTGCGGAGGGCAAGGTGATTGGGAAACCAGGCTGGGGCGCCTTTGTCCCCCGGCAAAGCTGACAGGCCGGCCGGAGATCTTAACAGAAGGAAGGAGCGGGCTGCTCCCATTTGGGGCAGCCCGCTCCTTGTTCCTGGAGAGAACTTACAGGTTCTTCTCGTAGGACTCGATCATCTTCTTGAACGTTTGTCCAGTACGACCCTCTATTTTCTGCAGCTCCCGGTGGATCACCTGGGATGTCAGAATCTGGATGTCCAGATGGAGCGTGCCGTCGTCGCCGGGGGTCACGTCGATGCGCTGGATGAAGCTGTCCACAAAGTCCCGGTTGACGAG
>CALXDF010000172.1 GCA_944386995.1 uncultured Oscillospiraceae bacterium | reverse complement strand
CCAGCGGATGATGCGGGACGCTGAAAAGGGGAAGTTCCGCTATGTGGTCGCCTGGAAGTCAAACCGCATGGGCCGGAATATGCTTCAGGCCATGATGAACGAGGCCAAGCTCAACGATATGGGCATCCGTGTTCTCTACACGGAGGAGGACTTCGACAACACCGCAGCCGGCCGCTTCGCCCTGCGCTCCATGATGAATGTCAATCAGTTCTATTCCGAGAACATGGCCGAGGACATCCGCCGGGGCCTCAACGATAACGCGCTGCAGTGCAAGGTCAACGGGAGCCTGCCCCTGGGCTTTGTGCGCGGGGAGGACGGGCGCTACGCCCTGGACGAGCCCAAGGCCGCAATCGTTCAGGAGATCTTCATCCGTGTGGCCTGCATGGAGCCATTCGTCGACATCGCAAACGACCTCAACGCCAGAGGCATCAAGACCAGCAGAGGGAAGCCGTGGGGAAAGAACAGCTTCCACGCCCTGGTCACCAACGAGCGGTACCTTGGCGTCTATATCTACGATGACATCCGCGTGGAGGGTGGCATTCCCCGCATCATCAGCGACGAGCTGTTCTACAAGGTCCAGGAGGTGTTGAAGACGAAAAAGAATCCACAGGGCCGGCCCCGGTCATACGGGGAATATCTGCTGACCGGCAAACTGTACTGCGGCCACTGCAAAAGCCCCATGGTCGGCATATCCGGTACCGCGCGCAGCGGCGCCTTGCATTACTATTACTCGTGTCAGCGTCACCGCCTGGAAAAGAGCTGTGACAAGCGGAATGTCCGCCGGGATGTCATCGAAGAAGCAGTGGCCAGGGCGATTCAGGGCTACGCCCTGCGGCCAGACATCATCGAGTGGATCGCCGACAGCACGGTTGAATATGCAAAAAAACAGGAGGCCGCCTCTCATGTGGCCGTTCTGGAAGGCGAGCTGGCCGAGGTCAAGCGCTCCATCAAGAATCTGATGTCAGCCATTGAGCAGGGAATTATCACGGACACCACGAAGGGCCGTCTTCTGGAACTGGAGGCCGAACAGGCCAGGCTCACCGCCCAGATCGCCGCGGGCCGGGCTGACACCATCGTAATCCCCAGGGAGGATATTGTCGCCGGCCTGACCATGTACCGGGACGGGGACATCAAGGACAAGCGGTACCAGGCGAAACTTTTTGACACCTTCCTCGTGGCGGTGTATCTTTATGACGATGACATGAAGATCGTCTTCAGCTTCTCTGGAAAACAGAATACAGTCCGGGTCCCGCTGGATGCCTCCGTTGTCGCAGACATCGAAAATCCGAGCTCCGCTACTGGTTCGTATGTGCCCCCTTCCGGTCCACCAAAAAGAAAGACATCTGCAAAGCAGATGTCTTTCTTTTTGGGTTTCACCGCCCGGAGGGCGGCTCCACCCTTTGGTTTAAAATGCTCGGGCGAAATGAATTCGCCCTGCGCCAAGGTTTTCTCCTGCGGCGAAAACACTTGTACGGCGCAAAAGCGCCGCGGCCCAGAAGGCCGGTTGGGTGATTCTCCTATACCTTTTCGAGATTTCAAAATATCGATTTTAACCGTCCCTTCCATAAAAATAGCCACACCTGCCCGGGTGTGGTTATTTTTATGGTAACCGAGGAAATTTGAAATGCTCGGCGGAAGTGAATTCCGCCTGCGCCGAAGTTTTGCCTGCGGCAAAACGCTCGTACGGCGCAAAAGCGTCGTTGGCCAGAAGTCAGTTGGGCTGTTTTTCCATACCCTTTTATCGTCCTTTCCACGCGGCTGCAAGACTGCCTTGCAGCCGCGTTTTTATGTCGGCAGGATAAGATGCGGCAGCCAAATGGCCGGTTTTCCGATGCACGCATATGAAAAAGGCGGACGGGGCCCATCGCACCCATCCGCCACCTGTAGTATCATGCAGTTTAGCCACAGAGCATATGCAAAAAGCTTCCAAATGATTTATCCGGCAAAATATGCAGAGATTTCCTCCATACGGTTTACCTGATCCACATGGAAAGGGCAGCGGTCATTGCAGTGACCGCAGGCAATACAGCTGTCTGCCCGGAGCGAGAGATTGCGGTAATGGTCCGCAGCCAGGGGATCCCCGGCTTTGACAAGGTCGTAATACTTGTTGATGAGTCCGATCTCCAGCCCCGCCGGACAGGGCTGGCAGTGATTGCAGTAGACGCAGACACCTTGCATATCCTTCGGTGTGAAGGTGCTGATAACGCTGTAATCCCGTTCCTCTGCCGAAGCACGGAAGAAACCCAGAACCCTCTCCAGGTCTCTCCGACTGCGCACACCAGGAAGCACTGTCAGCACACCAGGCTTATCCAACGCATACTGGAGGCACTGGTATTCCGTCAGCACCGCCCCAAAGGGGGAGGTTTTGGCATCCAGCAGCTGCCCGCCAGAAAAGGGCTTCATCACCGAAATGCCGACGCCTTCCGCTTCGCACCGGCGGTAGAGGGCCATTCGCTCCGAGACGCTGCCGTTGGCATACTCCCCGTGCCGGTAGTCATAGGCCGGATTGATGCTGAACATGACCATATCGACCAATCCGGTATCCAGTACCTGCTGTACCAGGGCTGGGGTGTGGGAGGAGAGGCCAATGTGACGCACAGTACCGGCTTTCTTCTGCTCCAGCAGAAAATCCAGCACACCATTTTTTTGGTAGGCATCCCAGTCTCCGGATTCGTCCAGGCAGTGGATAAATCCATAGTCCACATAATCGGTCTGCAGGGCATGAAGCTGCCACTCAACGGAGCGGCGGACGGCATCCAGGTCTGTGGTCCAGCTATAACCTTTGCCGTTGCCGTAGACAGCACCGAAGTGGACCTGGTAAAGCACCTTGTCCCGGACACCTGCAAGGGCTTTGCCGAAGGTGGTGAAATTCACCGACTCGGCGGTGGCCAGATCGAAATAGTTAATACCCTGCGCATAGGCCAGACGCAGCATTTCAATCCCATCGGCCTCTCCGGCTTCATGGATGGAACTGCTGCCAAGCCCCAAAAGACTGATTTTGTCGCCTGTGCGGCGATTGATGCGGTAATCCATAGATCAAAATCCCTCACTGCTCTGTAATTCGGTAACGCAGGTCCAATGAAATGCCACCGGGCCTGATCCTCTGCCTCTCAGTATACTGACCGGAACCCCAAAAGACAAATGCCTGAATTTTATAGAAAATTATGCCTTGGGAGCATTGGCTGGTTCAGGAACGGCTTCAGCCGGAATGGCCTGAGAAAAACGCCTCCAGAAGGGAATAAACAGCATGACAGCAACAATCAGTGCACAGCAGTCGGCAATGGGGGTGGCCCAAACGATGCCTTCAATGCCGGCCAGCTTGTCCATCAGGAACATCAGCGGGATATCCAGCCCGCCTTTGCGCAGCAGGGACAGCAGCAGTGGTTCCAGTTTCTTTCCGACGGATTGGAACACGGTAATGCTGATCATTGTCAAGGAAACCAGCGGACCGGTGATACAGATAATCCGCTGAAACAGCTGGCCGTATCGGACGGTCTCGGAATCGGCGATAAAAGCATGCACAATAGGGGCTGCGCAGGTGAACAGCAGCACGGCACTGATGAAGGTTACCACAAAGCTGTACAGCAGGGTAGTCTTAATAGCAGAAAGCATCCGCTGGTAATTTTTGGCAGAATAGTTGTAGCCGATCAGCGGCAGGGCACCCTGGGACATGCCGTTGATAATGGCGAAGGTGAGCATGTCCACTTTCTTCGCTACCCCTATGCCGGCTACTGCGGTGTTGGCATAGGAGACTAGGAGCTTGTTCAGCGTTACATTGGATGCCACCCCCATTAGATTCATCACGCAGCTGGGAAGGCCCACCAACAGAACTTCCTTTGGAATCTGTTTTTGCAGGGAGTAGTATTTGGGGTGCAGCTTGATGTTTGTAGATGTCCCGCGCCGCCGGATGAGCAAAAGAAAATAGATTGTGGCGATGAGATTGGAGAGCATGGTGGCAATGGCTGCGCCGGCAACATCCAGACCGAGGGGGAAGATGAAGATAGGGTCTAGAAGCATGTTCAGCACGCCGCCCAGCGCCATGCCGAAACTGGCCTGTTTGGAACAGCCCTCGGAGCGTACCAGATGCGCCAGCGCCTGGTTAAGGACTGTGGGAACGGCGCCAACCGTGATGGTCCAAAAAATATACTGCTCACAGAAGACATAGGTATCTGCATCCGCACCGATGGCAGGCAGCAGGATGCCGCGCAGCGCATAGAGCAGCAGTCCATAGAGCAAAGCTACGGCGCCTGCGGTCCAGATACTGAAAGAGGCTGTGGCCCGGGCGCGGCGGTGGTTCCCGACACCCAGAGACCGGGAGATCAGGCTGGCACCGCCAATGCCGAAAAGGTTGGCCATTCCGGTCAGGAGCATAAATGCCGGCATGCACAGAGATACGGCAGCCACTTGGTTCGGATCTCCCACCTGACCAATAAAAAAAGTGTCCGCCATATTGTAAACTACGGTAATCAGCTGACTGATGACCGTGGGTACTACCAAGGCGATTACGGCCTTGCGTACTGGAGCGCTGGCGAACAGTTCTGTATTATCTGTATGATCCGTTGTTTTGACACGCATGATTTCCCTCCTCGGCAGCGGCACGCAGGCCCGCTGCAATCCATTCCAACGCAATACGGTAACTCTCGTCCCGGCCCAGGGGGACGTGGGAAAAGCCGCCGGCAATTTCATGGGCGGCAAAGCCGTGCATAAAGCTGCGCAGCAGCCGCTGCCAGTGGACCGCTTGGGCACCGCGGACGCCAAACTCCTCCAGTACCTGGTGGATGGGCCGGACGATGGCGAAACTGGCCTCTTCCAGGACGGGGTTTTCCTGCTTGGGGGCAGCTAGGATCATCCGGTAAAGATGGTAGTGGTCTCTGGCAAAAGCTCGGTAGGCCTCTGCCAGGGCGGTCAGAGCGTCCTCTCTGTATTTTCCGGAAATTGCCTGTTCCTCTGCATCTACCATCTGGCGGATGGCAAGGAGACCGACCTGGGTATATAGATCCTGCAGACTGTCTACATGGTTATAGAGAGAGGCGGTCCGCACATGCAGGAACTTTGCCAGCGCCGCCATGGAAAAAGCGGCAGGTCCTTTTTCCTCGATCAAATTGGCTGCAGCACGAACTACAGCGTCTCGGTTTAAGCCTTGCCGGGGCATCCAATATCCCTCCTAAAAACTAATTATATTAGTTTTATGATAGACCGGTTGGAGGCCTTTGTCAAGATCAACAAATAGCAGGGGACAAGAGCGCTTTGGATTATGCGTTAAGACCAGATTGTTTCGTTGCGGAAGGGAAGCAGGCAGCAGAGAAAGCACTGCGTATATGGAGCAGATGAGGGAGATTTCGTGCATAATAGCTCCGTTTGGGAAAGCAGGAGATAAAATGGACAGTTCCGGAGTATAAAAAGCCCGCAGAGCGGGTGGACGCCATCCTCACCCTGCTCATGGGGGACAAGGTGGAGCCGAGGCGGGAGTATATCCAGTACGGCGCCAACTCAGCGGAGCGGCGGCGGCTGGATGCGAGGCTGGAGAAGGTCTATGCCCTAAGGATCGACCACGCACCGGAATGGAAACACCGTCCTTCCCTTTTTGGGGCGGGCGGTTTTTCGTGTGCAATTCGTGTGTAAATTTAGCCGTTTAGATATATAAGATCTTCGTCGTTTGACACACAAACGCCGCATCCAGAATCCTCCCAAACCGTTGCAGCACAACGAAAAAAGTCCCGAACCCATTGCAACGCAACAGGTTCGGGAGTGGTACACAGCCGCCGGACAAAACCGAATCATTCGCCTCTTTGAGCGGGACCGTTTCTTGTCCGTCCTTGTAATTGTAAATCAGCAGAATGTTATCGTCGTACACATAGACCGCATTGACAAAGCTG
>CALXDF010000171.1 GCA_944386995.1 uncultured Oscillospiraceae bacterium | reverse complement strand
TCCGGGTGAGGGCCAGATACTTCTTGGCCAGCTGCTCCACCCGGCGGCCCTCGGTGTCCTCGCTGGCGGTGAGCAGCTCGTGCTCGCTGATCTCCAGAATGGCGCAGATGTCCCGCAGCAGCGTGACATCGGGGTAGCTGAGGCCCCGCTCCCATTTGCTGACAGCCGACTCGGTGACAAACAGGCGCTGGGCGAACTCCTTCTGGGTCAGGCCCAGCTCCTTGCGCCGGCGGCAGATATATTCTCCAAAGGTTTTCTTGTTTTCCATACTTCTCGGACTCCTTTCGCGATGGCCTGCAGGACTGCCTCCACCATAGCGGCGGCGGGGGAAAAAGTCAAGGGGAACGGAGGAAATCCCGGCTCGACTGTTGGGAAAGTCCCTGGGGCGCAAGGGATTGCTGGATTCAATGAAAGTCGGCATTGACAATATCGAACCTCGATAGTATACTGAGGGCGAAAGGATATCGAGTCTCGATGATAAGGGGGTGAAGCCGTGGCCAAGAAGCCGCTGGAGGTGCTCACCGAGTCCATGTTCTACCTGCTCATGGCCCTGGACCGGGAGGAGCGGTGCGGCGCGGAGATCGCCGCGTATATCGACCGGAAGACCCGGGGCCGGGTGGCCATGGGCCCGGGCACCCTGTACGCCTTGCTGGGCCGCTTTTTGGAGGAGAAGCTCATTGAGGAGACGGACAGCGCCCTGGGCCGCCGCCGGTCCTACCGGCTGACGGAGCGGGGGCGGCAGATGTACCGGCAGGAGCTGGACCGGCTGCGGCAGTGCGTAGCTGACGCGGAGAGCGAGATGCGGGCCCTGCCCGCGGGAGAGGAGGCATCCCATGAAGCGAACAACACGGCTGCGCTATCTGTATTTGACGGATCCGATCCAGCTCCAGACCTGGCTGGAGGATGAGTCCCTGAAGGGATGGAAGCTGGAATCCCTCTGGCGGACCTGGGGGAAGTTCCGGAAGGTGAAACCCCGCCGCGTCCGCTACCGGATCGAGCCGGACCCGTCCACCCTCAATACCACCGACGGGGACATCGCGGAGAAAAATCAGCTCTACGGGGAGATGGGCTGGGAGCGCGTGGGGACCATGATGGAGAAACTGGCCATCTACGCCTCCGAGAACCCCGACGCCCCGGAGCCCCACACGGACCCGGAGACGCTGCGGGCCGTATGGAAACAGGTGAGCTGGCGGCTGTTTGTGCCGAACATCGGGATTTTAATCTGCTTTTTATTATCTCTGCGGATGATTTGGCGGCTATACGGGGGCAGCGCCGACCGCATGGCCAACCTGAACTGGTTCCTGGTGTGGAATCTTGTCTATTGGTTTCTGCTGCTGGTCCAGGAAACCTGGCACAGCTGGAGGGCGCTCCGGCCCTACCGGCGGCTGCGCCGGGGGGACGGCGAACCTTACCGGGCCTACCCCACCTCCTGGTGGAGCCGGTGGCGGCCGATGCTGGTCTGGATGACGGTTCCGCTGCTGATTGTGTCGGTGGCGGCCGCGGCCCTGGCGGAGAGCCGGTACCGGAGCGAGCTGACGCCTACGACAGTGGAGGGGGCGTTCCAGTCCCTGCTGCCGGAGGATCTGCTCTATCTGGACGCCGAGGCTCTGGGCCTGGAGCCGGGCGGCGATCAGAGGATCCTCTATTTCAAGGCCCTGCACACGGCCACGGCCCACGGCTATAGCAGATTCTCCCAGTCCTGGGACAGCGGGGCGGGGCAGGCGGAAATGACCACAGAGTACTACCACATGCGCGGCGACTGGCTCACCGGACAGATAGTGGAGAAACTGCTGGCGGAAACTGCGGAAGTGGAGGAACTGTCCCTCCCCGGCGTGGACGGGGCCTGGCAGGGCAGGGAGGGCGACCGGCAGGCGAGCCCCTTTGTCCTGGTGCGCCGGGGCAATCAGGCGGTTTATCTCCAATACGACAAGACGCTGGAGGTGTCCCCTGAGGACGCTGCCGCGGCCCTGGCGGACCTGCTGGACGGGGCGGCATACTGAGAAACCAAACGGAAGCAGTGCCGGAGGAGAGGAGAGACCAACATGGAACGCATTGTGGAGGGAAAATGGATCCGCTTCCCATTTCGAAACCCGCTGCAGCTCCAGGCCTGGCTGGAGGATTTGTCCTTAGAGGGATGGAAGCTGGAAAAGGTCGGGGGCGAGTACGGCGTATTCCGGCGGGTACCGCCCCACCGCATCCGCTACCGGATGGAGCCCACAGAGCGACTGTGGGAGGATAAACCGTTTAGCTACTATGAGGAGAAGGAGCGGCTCTATGAGGAAATGGGCTGGCGCCTGTTGGGTAAAACGGGCCGGGACCTGTGCTATCTCTACTGCACGGAGGACCCCAATGCCCCGGAGCTCCACACGGACGCGGAGATCCAGAAGGTCCTGTGGCGGCGGACGCTGCGCCGGTCCGTCCTGTGGAGCCTGCTGTGGCTGGGGATGGTCCTCTTCCGGCTGCTGACGCTCCTGGACAAGTTCTTCGGGAGCTCCGACGCCGTCATAGCGTCCGCAAACCTGGTGTCCATCAGCGCCAACCAGGTGGTCAGCACGGTGTTCATGGGCGTTGTGTTCCTGGTGAGCCTCTGGTACGGCTGGGAGCAGTGCGCCCCCTACCGGCAGCTGCGCCGGGGGGACGACGCGCCCTGCCGCTCCTATCCCACCGGCGGGTGGCGGTGGTGGCGCCGACGGATCGCCTATGTGCTCATAGGGCTTCTGGGCCTGGTACCCCTGGGGTCACTGCTGGGGGTGTGGAGCACCCTGGACAAGGGGACGGACGCCTTTCCCAGCAGCTATTTTGACTACGACTTCTACGACCTGCCGGCGGGCCGGGCGCTGCCCTATATCGACCTGGCGGGCCTGGACTACCGAGGCACGCTCAACGACCGGATCACCTATACGGAGCGGGCCAACACATTTACCACCGTCTATGCCAGCTATGTTGCCCAGTCCGCGGAGGTGTATGCCCTGCCCCTGCAGTACCTGACCACGGACTACTACCACATGCGCAGCGCCTATTTCGCGGACCTGCTGCAGGAGAAGCTGCTGCTGGGGGTGTTGGAGGTGGAGACGCTGGCCCTACCGGGGACTGATACGGCCCTGCGGGGGCGGGACGAGGACGGCAACCCCTTCCTCCTGGTGCGGCGGGGCAGCCGGATAATTTATTTCCAGTGCAGCGAGGGCCTGGTAGACCTCTACGCCCAGGCAGAGGCGGTGGTGGATCTGCTGGACCGGGCGGCATACTGAGAAACAGAGCACACAGCGGGCATAGGCAGCGCCTCCGACGATGTTCGGACGATTAAAAGACCTTCCCCAAGGGGCAGCCTCGCAGAGTTCCTGCGGCCGCAGCCGCAGGAATCCAAGGAAAATCTGTCATTTCCGGCGGCGTGTACGTCGGAAATGACACTTCTCGCGCAAGATGGAGCGACTTTTCCCCAAGGAATCGAGGGCCGGCTTGCGCGCTTCCCTCTCCCAAAAGTGGCTTGCGCCCCTTTTGGGACACGCAGACCAGCGGCGGAGGCATTGCCTCCGCCGCTGATCTGCTATGTCCCCCAGGCCCGGCCCAGTGCCGCCGCCAGAGCGGGGATGTCGCCGTCTGCAAGGCCCGCATAGCCCAGGATCACCGTGTTCTCCGGGCACCTATCGGCCCCCTCCAGGTAGTAGGTGGAGAGCCCCGTGAGCTTCACCCCTTCTTCCATGGCCCTGCGGACCATCGCACCCTCCCCGGGGCCGTCCCGGAGGGAGAGCAGCAGGTGCAGGCCGTTGTGCCTGCCCTGGAGGGTCAGCCGCTCCCGGCCGAAGGTGTCCTCCAGGGCGGCGCACAGGGCCTCCATCCGGGCCTTGTAGGCGCTGCGCATCCGGGAGAGGTGGCGGGTGAAATACCCGTCCCGGAGGAAGCGGCACAGGGTCTGCTGTTCAAAGCGGCTGACGGTGT
>CALXDF010000170.1 GCA_944386995.1 uncultured Oscillospiraceae bacterium | reverse complement strand
ACTGCGGAAAACAGCAGGAACAGGCAATAATCCAGTGCAAAACTAAGCAGCGAGCTGGATGCGAATTTGCAGACCGTCGCACATCGGGACATAAGAGATTTGATCACGGTGGTTACCTCCTTTTCTGACTCCCAGTATAGCAACCTTCGATGAGACGTCTGTGAGAGCAAAATGAGTTTTTCTCATAAACCGGAGCGAAAAAACGGCCCGAAGTCATACAAAAGACTTCGGGCCGTCTGGCTTTATCCGTTTAGGAACAAGGAGACTCCAGATAGTTTGCGTCCATATCCCGCAGGCGTGGGATGTGTCCCAGGCCGAACGCACATAGACGTTCCGCAAGGATTGAGACAGCAGACACCAACAGGACCACAGGGACTGTTCCGGGGAGAAGAGACGGCAGGGACAGGATCGAGTGGAACAGCAGGACCGCCCCGAAGAATCCCGCGGAGGCGGTGAGAAACAGGAATCCCCGCAGAGGAGTCAGCGGGAGGCAGGATTTCAGAAGCGCCTCCACCTCTATCGCGCCGATGACCAGGTAGAGGGCCAGCGGGATCTGGCCAGCGGGGAGCCCCAGAACTCCGCCGCCCAGCAGCAGAACCGCCGATGCCAGCAAAATCGCCGCGGCATTGGGCAGGGAGCTGCGCAGCACAGAGGGCAGAAATCGTCTTATGAGCTTCTGTCCGTCCGGGACAAAGGACTGGAAAAAGGCGGGATATCCCTCGATGAACAGGTCGATCAGGGTCACCTGGATAGGGATGAGCGGGAACGGGAGATCGGTCAGCACGCAGAACAGGGAGAGCAGGATGGAGTAGATGGTCTTGACGAAGAACACCCCCGCCACTCGAGTCATGTTATTGACCACCCGGCGTCCCTCCAGCAGGATGTGAGGCAATGCCGTAAAATCGGAATCTAGCAGCACCACCTGTGCCGCCTGCCGGGCCGCCTCGCTGCCATGAGCCATGGCGATGGAGCAGTCTGCCTTTCGCATGGCCAGGATGTCATTCACCCCGTCCCCGGTCATGGCCACCCGATGGCCCTGGTCCTGAAAGGCCTCCACCAGCTGTCTCTTCTGCTCCGGGGAGACCCGGCCGAACACCGTATATTTTAAGGCGGCCCGGAGCAGCCCGTCTTTAGTGTCTACCTGGCTCATGTCCACCCAGGCAGAGGTATTCTCCAATCCGGCTTGAGCCGCCACGGCCGCAGCGGCAGCCGGGTGATCGCCGGAGATGACCTTGACCGACACCCCCTCCCGCCGGAAGTAGGACAGAGGATCCGCCGCCCCGGACCGGATGGGATCGGAGAGCACCAGGGCGGCCAGCGCGGTCATTTCCGGGAGCTGGGCATCCGGCTCAACAGGGTAGGACGTGGTTGCGATCATCAGCACCCGTTTCCCCTTCCGAGCCTCCGCCCGCAGCTCATCCGGGATCACAGTGCCAGTCATTCGCTCGGGAGCGCCTACCACCAGAGTACCAACCTCCGGAAAGGTCATGGCGCTCCACTTTCTCTGGAGGAGAAGGGGATTTTGGCCGTTGGCTCCAGGACGCCGCCCCCGTCAGGGAAATAGTTCCACATGGCCTGGAAGGTGGCGTTGTTGTCGTCGATGTGGGTCAGGAACGCGCCCATCCATTCCGCCAGAGGGATGGGCGGGGTTTCCGCCAGCAGGACCATCCGCTCTACCTGCATGTTTCCCTGGGTGAGGGTGCCGGTCTTGTCCAGGCACAGCACATCCACGTGGGCCAGGCTCTCCAGGGAGAACAGGTTCTGCACCAGCACCCGGGATCGGGCCAGCTTGGCCACCCCCACTGTCAGACTGACGGTGATCAGCAGCACCAGCCCCTTGGGGAGCATCCCCAACAGGCCGGCGGCGGTAGTTGTCACCGCATTAAACAGCGGCGCGCCCTGCAGAAAATATGCCTGCAAAAACAGGAGAAGGCCCAGAGGCGGGATCAGAAATCCGGTGAACCGGGTCACCTTGCGCATAGAGGTCAGCAGTTCCGAGTGGCCCGGTGCCGCGGCCTTGGCCTCTTGGGTGAGGCGGGTGGCGTAATTATCCGCGCCCACTCGCTCTACCCGGGCCATGCAGGCCCCGGAGACCGCCGCGCTCCCGGAGAACAACTCCTCCCCCGGTGCCTTCTGCACCGGGATGGACTCGCCGGTGAGCAGGGACTCGTCCGTTTCAATGTTCCCCTCCAACACCAGGGCGTCCGCCGGGATCTGCATCCCGCTCTCCAGGGAGATCACATCCCCCAGCACCAGTTCTTTCACCGGAATCTCCTGCAGCTCACCGTCCCGCAGGGCGCGGGCCTTGGGCGCGGTCAGGACGGCGATCTGCTCCACCAGCCTCTTGGCGTGGAGCTCCTGAACGATCCCGATGACAGTATTCAAGGCGATGATCAGGATGAACAGCAGATTGGACCACGCCCCCACCAGGGCCAATGCAATAGCAATCAGGACGTTGAACAGGTTGAACAGGGTGCACACATTTTCCCGGATGATCTGACTCGTGGATTTGGTGATAGACGGCGGCGGAGTGTTTCCATTCCCCGCTTCCCGCACCCGCCTGGCCGCCGCCTCGGTCAGACCGCAAAAAGGCAGATTGGTTTCCATATCATTTCGCCTCCCACTGGTTTCTGCATAGAAAGCATATCGCCATTCCTTAAACAGTTCATAAATTGCGGATAACAATTTCTGAAAAAGGGACGGCCCCCGGATCATCGAGGGCCGCCGCACTTATTTTAAAACAGGTACTTGCCTCACTTCGGCAAGTGCCTGGGAAAACGCGATGTGATCTTGCAGCCTGGAAAAGCAAGGGAACAAAACACAATCCGCCGCTGCCTTTGCCAAAAGCACGGGAAGCGCGGGAAACCATGTGTTGAGGATGCTTAAAAGCAGGCCGCTGAGCAGGCATTGCAGCGCTGTCACCGCACCGTAACGGACGGACTCCCGCTGTATATCAATTTCAGCTTGGGATGGATCTGTGTGATGAACAGAAAAGCCGATGAACCCGGAAACCAAATACGCGGATATCAGGCCCAGCCAGATCCAGGGCAGCGGAGGCAGCGGTACAAAAGACGCACACAGCATAAAATATCCGAAGACTACCAGACCAGCCAGGAGACTTGCCGCGGGAGTGAGGAAATATCGGCAGAGGGTCAGGCCAATACGCAAAGAATCCAGCACGGGGTGGTAGTGCGACCCGGCATTGTCATCAATGTAGATGGTGGAAATGGGGATCTCCACCATGGGGATATGGTGTCGCTTGCAGTAGAGGAGCATATTGGTCTCGTATTCATACCGGCCCCCGGAAATGCCGGAAAAAGCCGCCAGACAGGAGGCCGGGATAGCCCGCAGCCCGGTCTGGGTGTCCCGGAGCGGAATCCCGCACAGCCGATTCAGAAGGAAGGTCATCGTCCGGTTCCCGCTCTTGCTCTTGGCCGGTACCTGGGAGCCGGAGAAGTCCCGACCACCTAAAATCAGAGAGTTGGGATGTCGGAGCAGTTCATAGGCGCATCGAAGCGCGTCCCGCCCGCTATGTTGTCCGTCCCCATCCACAGTGACGATCCCTGCATCGGTCCAGCCCTGCGTAAGAAAGGTCAGGAAGCCAATTTTCAATGCTTCCCCCTTTCCGCTGTTGTGTGGCAAATGAACCACCTCGCAGTCCATTGGCGCCAGCTCCTCAAAATATGGCTGACAATCTACCCGGCTTCCGTCATCCACCACAATGATGTGATGGAAGCCGACCGCCCGCAGATCTTCCACAGTGGAAATCAGCCGTTCATCCGGATTGTAAGAAGGGATCAGTGCACAAACTTTCATTTCTTTCACTCCATTTCCTGCATACTCGCTTTGGATGGTTTCATCATAGGCCGCAGAAATGAGAGGCCAGTGAGAATGAAATGAGTTTTTTTCATCTGTTTCTCATTTTTGACCGCTATGATAGGCACATCAGAATAAGGAGTGTGATGGGATATGAATGCTCGCGTCGGCAGGTGGAGCGCTGCTCTGTTCCTGGGAGTGCTCTTGAGCCTGCTCTGTATCCTTCCGTGTTTTGCAGCAGGCGGCGTCAGCCAGGTCAACTTACATATTGGGCAAACGCCGGACTCGGTCTATCTGACCTATTCCGCCCCGGATGCGGCACAAGGTGCGGTTTCTGTCACAGGGCCGGAAGGAATGCGTGCCGCCTATACCGCCGCCCCTGTCTGGTCGGATTCGGCAGGAAAATACCTGTATTCTGCCAGGCTGGACGACCTGGCCCCGGGCAGTTTCTATACGTACAACATCTCCGGCATCTATACCGGCTCGTTTCAAACACCCGCAGACTCCGGTACCTTCACATTCGCTTTCCTGGCTGATCCGCAGATTTGCTTTTCATCCGATGCCAAGGCCACAGGGGCCCTGTTCTCTTTGCTGAACAAGCGGGATGATCTGGCCTTTACCTATCTTGCGGGCGATTTGACAGATTCCTCCCGCAAGGAACGGCAATGGGAACTGCTGTTTCAAAGCGGCGGTGTCAATTCCTCTGCAGGCCAGTCCTTTATGGGGAGCCGCCTGCTTGCTGTCGCTCAGGGGAACCACGACAACAGCAGTTTCAGCGGCCACATCACCGCCCCTTCTGCCGGCAGCGATGTGGGCCCGGCTGTCTACTCCTTTGATTACAGCAACATGAAATTTGTGGTCCTGAATCTAAACAGCTCGGACACCTGGACGGCACAGGCAGACCTCCTGCGCCGGGAGGCGGCTGAGGCAAAATCCAATGACCAGTGGCTTGTGGTGGGATTCCATCAGTCCCTCTATTCCGGCGCCGCACATGTTGTGGACTCCAGCATCATTGCCGCCCGCAAATTCTGGTCGCCCCTGCTGGCGGAGCTTGGGGTGGATGTAGTTTTACAGGGACATGACCACGTCTATGCCAGGGGATTTGTGACCAACACAGGCGCCAACGCCAATCTGCCGGTCGTGCGCAATGCCTATCACGCCGGCTCCGGGGCCCCTCTCTACATGACCGGTGGGGAATCTGGTGCTGTCAAATGGTATGCGGCCCGGAACTACCAAATTTCTGCTGGAGATCCCCTGACCCCCAATTACAGTTTTCTGGATGTGAATTCCGCAGTTCCTTTCCAGAATCCGTGGGGAACAGATACCAACCAGACCCATGAGCAGACCTACACCCTGATCCACGTGGACGGGGACACGATGACCTTCTCCACCTATATGTTCCGATATGACGGACGAACAGATAAGATGGTGACAACGCCCTATCTCTATGACAGCCTGATCCTGCGTCGGGGAGATGCCGCCCGTGCGGACATAGCCGCAACAACTGTCACGGCATCGGACAGTTTTCCCTCCGCGGGGTATGTAGACGTGCCGGAAAATACCTGGTATACGGGTGCGGTCAACGCGGTGTCGGCCCACGGCCTGCTGGATGTCCGTTCTGAAAGCCGCTTTGCGCCAGGAGAGAGCCTGACACGGGCCGAGCTGGTCACGGCGCTTTACCGCCTGGCCGGAACGCCTGCGGTAAGTGCAGGGACAGCCTTTCCGGATGTTCCCCGCTCCTCGGGCTGTTATGACGCGGTCTCCTGGGCAGCCGGCGCAGGACTGGTATCCGGTATGCCGGACGGCCGCTTTGCACCGGATGCCGGAATCACCCGCGCACAGCTGGCAGTTGTTCTGTACCGCTATGCTGTTTATTCCGGGGCAAGTGTTGCGACAGGCAGCGGCATCGGGACTTATGCCGACTGGCGGCAGGTGGGGCCATGGTGCCGTGAGCCCCTCAGCTGGGCGGTGGAAACCGGTTTGATATGCGGAAAGCCGGGAAACCGCCTGACACCCAATGATGTTGTGACCCGTGCGGAAGGAGCGGTATTCCTTCAGCGGCTGTTCGCCAGCCGCATGGCAAATGGATGAGGTGATCTGTATGGGCGTCCAGCCCAAAAAGAACGCAAAACGCCGAAAGGCTCCGAATGCCTTTCAGGGGTGGAGATCTATTTTATGGGAAATTGAGAAGGATCCCGGTCTGATTTTGCTGACCCAAAAAATGGAGCAGGAGTATCAGGCCCACATCGCCGGTGAACCCTGTCTGGATCCACAGAAAGCGATCTTGTTTCATTCCAGGCACAGCTGGATCTGCAATTTCCTGACGGCTCCCTACTTCCGCAGGGCGATCCTGCGTTCCTTCCAATGGGCGGTGGAACATGGTTTTACAACCTTCTTGGTGGACTATGGAACCCCGTTTGGACTATTGGCACTGGAAGTGCTTTCAGAACTGCGCAGAACCGGGAGGGAATTTTTCCTTTGCGCTGCCCGGAGCGTACATATCAAACAGCGGAAAAGCTATCGCCTGCGCCGGGAGAGCGATGCAGCACTGGTTTCTTTGCTCGCCCGGTGCGACTACAACTATACCCAGTTCTCCCCTGCCCAGACGATTTTTCGACTCTACCTGAAATTCGACTATTTCTGCACGGAAACTGGTGTGGAACGTGCGGCAAAAAAAGGCGAGCAAGTGATTGGAGTGTAAGGATATGAAGCTGCGATAGGCTTGGATCCCAAAACTCTGAAGGATAGATCGACGCCAATCTCTCCGCTGTCGCAATATGGACGCCTGCATCCGGGGCCCTTCTCACAGGCATCCTGGTGGGCTGCGTGTGGCTTCTTCTCAGAATCATCGGTGGGACAGGAATGTTCCGCCGCCAGGACATCAAATGAGATTTCTCATGTGACAATTTTCCTGACATTTTGAACAGCGGCTAAGACTGGGCGCAAGCGGATCATCCGTTTGCGCCCTTTTTGTCGCCGGGTTGTCGCAGGCGATTTCTCTCCTACCTATAAAAGCAGAACTTTATCAGAATGAGAAAAACTCATATCACTTTCACGTCTCTCTCATAAAAAGAAGCTATTCTGATTCTTGAAAAGAGCGATGAGCCCATTTTCAAATCGAAAATACAGGAGGAATCGCAATGTATCGCGACCCAAAAAATCACACGCTGCATCAGGACATTTCTCAAAGGCTTGTTCCCTGCGAACCTTCCGCACCGGACAGTCCGTACCCACAGAAGCGCCGCCCGCTCCTTATAAAGGGGATTGTGCTCGTGCTGTGCTTCTGCCTGCTGGGTGCCGGAGCCGGGGCCGGTGCGGTATGGAGCATGACGGGAGGCGGTTCCCTCGCCGGTCTGCAAGGCGCCGCGGTCACACCCGTGGTGCTGAGCAGTACCACCAGCGGGAAAACCATGAGTGACGCGGAGATCTATGCTGCGGCAGTAAGCAGCGTGGTGTCCATCAATACCACTTCGCAAGCGGGCATCAATATTTTTGATCAGCCGGTGCAAGCCGCTTCCAGCGGCTCCGGGTTCATCCTGAGCAGCGACGGCTATATCCTCACCAACTACCATGTGGTGCAGAAGGCCTCCAACGTAGAGGTGACTACATACAGCGGAGATGCTTTTCAGGCTCAGGTAATTGGCGGAGATCCGGACTATGACATTGCCGTTTTGAAGGTGTCCGCCTCCGGCCTCCAGAGCGCCTCCCTGGGGGACAGTGACACGCTGAATGTAGGGGACCGTGTGCTGGCCATCGGCAATCCACTGGGTGAGCTGACCTTCTCCATGAGCGGCGGCATGGTATCCAGTGTCAACCGGGCCATCAACGTCTCCGGCACTCCTTTTCACATGATTCAGACGGACACTTCCATCAACCCCGGCAACTCCGGCGGCCCGCTGCTCAATGCGTCCGGCGAGGTGGTGGGGATCGTTTCCGCCAAATACTCCAGCAGCAATGGAAAAATTGTGGAGGGCATCGGCTTCGCTATCCCCATCAACGACGTGCGGACCATGGTCCAGGACATCATCGACAACGGCTATGTAACCAACAAGCCCTATCTTGGCGTGACTGCGGGCACCATAAACACACAAATGGCCCAGCAGGCCGGCTTGCCCCTGGGCGTCTACCTCTATGCAGTGGATCCCAATGGGGCTGCGGCGGCGGCCGGCCTACAGGCGGGCGACGTTATTACACAGATCGATGGTACTGATATTCAGTCCATGACGGATCTCTCCGCGGCAAGGAAGTCCTATTCCGTCGGAGATACCGCTCAGTTTACGGTCATCCGCAGCGGGCAAGCCATGCAGGTTCCTGTGACATGGGGGGCTGAGCCTGATCCCAGCACATCTGCACCGCAAAGCGCTCAGGATCAAGCGGGGCAGGCGTATGGCGGTTATAACCAGTATGGAAATCCCTTCGCACTGGTACCCTATTATGGGGGATGACGGGAAAATAAAGCTGTGGCCGGGAACTGATTTCCCGGCCACAGTTTTTATACTCTGTTTAACTCTTGTTTCCCCCGTGTTTAAACCGAAAAGATACACTGAAAACACAGAAATTTAACTCCTGGAAAATTGCAAGAGAGAGGGATGCTGTCCTATGAAAATACTGCTGACAACCGACTGGTTCACGCCTGCGGTAAACGGGGTTGTAACTTCAGTGCTGAATCTGCGTAAAGGGCTGGAAGGCCGCGGCCATGAGGTTCGCACTCTGACCCTCTCCCGTTCAACATCTTCCTGCGTGCAGGACGGCGTGTATTATCTGCGTTCCATGGGGGTGGGAGCAGTATATCCCAAAGCGCGGCTGGGTGTTCCTCTGCAAAAGAAGCTGGTGAAGGAACTTCTGGCCTGGGGACCGGACATCGTCCATTCCAACTGTGAATTCAGCACCTTCCCGGCGGCCTGCCATATAGCGGAAAAAGCAAATGCTCTGCTGCTGCACACCTATCACACCGTCTATGAGAACTACACCCACTATTTTTCTCCCAGTCAGGCGTGGGGCAAAAAGGTGGTCCGCCAGTTTTCCCGTTGGGTCGCCTGCCGCACGGACGGCATCATTGCCCCCTCAGAAAAAACGGCCGCTCTCCTTCGCGGATATGGGGTGCAGTGCCCGCTGTATGTGATCCCCACCGGAATTGCGAAGCCGCAGACGGCCAGTCAGGCAGAATCGCAGCTCCTGCGGAAAAATCTGGGCATCCCAGATGATCAGACTGTTCTTCTTTATTTGGGGCGTCTGGCGAAAGAAAAAAACTGTGAGGAACTGCTCCGGGCAATGCTCCGGTTTCGGGAGGCCCCGGTCACCCTCCTGCTGGTGGGGGATGGCCCGGACCGGAAGCCGCTGGAAACGCTGGCCCACCAGTTGCATTTGGATGGGCATATTGTGTTTGCCGGCATGGTGCCGCCGGATCAGGTGGGCCGCTATTATCAGCTGGGGGACCTGTTTGTCAGCGCATCCGCCAGCGAGACCCAGGGGCTTACCTATATGGAAGCTTTGCGGGCCGGGGTGCCCCTCCTCTGCCGGCGAGACGCCTGTTTGGACGGTGTAGTGATACAGGGTGTAAATGGCTGGCAGTACACAGAGGAGGAGGTCTTTGCCGCCTGCGTGGAGCAATTCCTGAAACATCCGGAATGCCGGGAACAGATGGGAAGATCCGCATTGATCTCAGGGCAGCGGTTTTCCATTGAGGCATTTGCGCAGGAAATGGAATCGCTCTATCTGGAACGGCTCCATGCACGCTGCCGGAAAGCGCAGGAAAGTGCATGAGAAAGATACAATCCAGGCAAATTTTCCGCTGTCTGTCGCTGTTGGGATTTGCCGTCTGCGTGATCCTGGCCGTCTGGGCGTGGCAGAGCGGCCTGTTGACTTCCCAGCAGGCCATGTATAGTTTTGTGCAGAGGGCAGGGTTCTGGGGACCTGCGCTGTTTCTGATCCTTCAGGCGGTGCAGGTCGTGATCCCGATTTTGCCCGGTGGGATCAGTTGTCTGGCGGGGGTATTGATTTTCGGTCCCTGGCTGGGATTCCTTCTCAACTATCTCGGGACCTGCGCCGGCTCCATGCTGGCATTCCTGATTGCCCGGCATTTTGGCCGCCCTGTCTTAGGCTGCTTATTCCAGCAGGAGCAATTGGCACGGTACGACCAGTGGATGCAGTCTCACAGACATCTGTCCCGCTGGCTTGCCATTGCGATCTTCTTCCCGGTAGCACCGGATGCCCTCCTGTGCTATTTGGCCGGGACCACCACCCTTTCCTGGAGGACCTTTACCGCCATCATTTGGCTGTGCAAGCCATTCTCGATTGCCTTATACAGTATGTTTCTCATGTTCGGCTGGAGCCATTTACTTTCCTGGTTCTATTTGGGAGGTACCTGATATGTCTGTCTATCTCTATCCAGGCGGGTTTCGTCTGATTCACAAGAGCGGGGTCGGGCAAGCCATTCTGCATCAGCGGAAAGCCCTGATGGCGGCTGGTATCCCGCTGGCGCAGACCCTGGCGGCGGGAGATATTGTCCACATCAATACGGTATTCCCGGATTCCTTGCTGGCCGCTCTTGCGGCCCGGTGCTCGGGGAAGAAGGTTGTCTACTATGCCCACTCCACCATGGAGGATTTCCGCCGGTCCTTCCCCGGATCGAACTGGTTTGCCCCGC
>CALXDF010000169.1 GCA_944386995.1 uncultured Oscillospiraceae bacterium | reverse complement strand
CAGCGTTGATAGCTTGAATCTCTGCGGCAGCAACACTGTATTCCTCGGTATTCTTTGCATCCTGGAGCGCTTGGTAAGCGGCCACATAGTCAGGATCATCAAAGGTGCCAGACTGGTAGTAGGGTTCCGGAAGGATGTAGAACGCTGAAGTCCGATAGTCCGCCACGCCAGGGGTCGTATATCCCACATATAATTGGTAATTCTTATCCACTTGGGTCCGTTGATCAAAGATGTCCTCGTTGCGCATGGCGTCCTCATCCATCGCGCATTGGATCCCCACATCCGCCAGATTGTTCATAATGACCTCTGCGAGGCGGCTCATCATCTCGTTCTTCCCACTCTGCGGAAGGATGGATACCGTCATAGGCTGCCCGTTCTGATCATCACGGATCCCGTCACCGTCCACATCCAAATATCCAGCCTCGTCTAAGATCCGACCGGCCTCCTCCAAGTCCCGCTCGTTGACAGGGTAGCCATCCACATAGCCCTTGTTTCCCTGGGGGATCATGCCCCTGTGGGCGGGCACCGCCTCATTACCGCCGATCGTCGTAGCCAGCAGGTCGTAGTCCAGAGCATAATAGACCGCCTCGCGAAAACTCTGCTCATTGGTGGGATAAGCGTTGAAACCGAAAGTCAACTGATAATTGCCGCTGTAGTTGCTACCCCCAGTCTCCACGTCCTCTGCACCTTCCAACGTGCCGATCAAGGTGGAGGCAATGGGGGAGGCATAGGTGTACATGGCGTCGATCTCACCGTTTTTGATTGCCATGACCAGGTTTTCCGGGCTGGAATAACTGTGCAGTTCCACCTTTTCAATGGTCTGCTCGCCCCAGTAATAGTCCTCAAACGCCTCGTAGTAGGAAACCTGGGCAGCCTCATCATAGGAGACAAAGCGGTAAGGCCCCGCGCCGATATGCGCGTCCTCGCCAACGTAACTGGAGTAGTCGCCCTCCACCTTCTCCCAGACGTGGTAGGGCGCTATGTAGCACTGACCGGCGCCATAGGACAGCCAGGCATAGGCGGAGGGGGTATCCAGTTGGCAGGTGATGGCCCCCTCGGCGGAGTCCGTGACTGTCACGTTGTATCCCCGGCCCTTCCACTTATCCATCCAAGACTCCATGGAAAACAGCACATCCTCCAGGGTGATGGTCGTGCCGTCGTGGAATTTCGCGTCTGTCGGGAAGGTGAAAACTACGGTGTCGTTGGCGTCGTTGATCTCAAACGTTTCAAAAAAACCGGGCGTCAATTCACCGTTTTCATCCATCCCAACCAGGGGCTGCTGGCCGAATCGCTCCAGGTTCAGTTTGCCATAGGCACCGCCCTGGTCGAAGAGGTTGAAAGTGGTGTGGGCGATGGTGCAGCCGATGCGCAGTACGCTGCCGTCCGTCGCCGTTTCCTGGTTGGCGGGATCCGAACCGCCAGTAGATTCATTTGGGCTGGGATTCCCGCCGCAGGCGGTCAGCTGGAGCAGCAGCACCATGCTCAGCAGGAATAATGTGATGCGTTTCATGATAGAACTTCCTTCCTTCTTTTTTTTGTGATGATTGATGACAGATCTCCGCGGGAAACGGTTCTTCCCGCAGTTGTCCACCGTCCAAATAGTAAATGCGCTGGCACAGATGATCCGCCAAACACCGGCTGTGTGTGATGTAAAGATAGGACACCTGCCGTTGCCGCTGCAAAGCCTCCAGCATGCGCAGGACTTGTGCTTGGCTGATGGTATCCAACATGGAGGTCGGCTCGTCCAGCACGATCAGTTTGGGATCCAGCAGCATTACCCGGGCTACCATTGCCCGCTGCAATTCACCGCCGGAGAGTTGGATGGGATGCCGCTCCAAGTGTTCCCGGTACAATCCGAAATCCGCCAGATAGTCCAGCAGTTCCCGCCGGGTCATCCTCAGGTCATAATGCCGGCAGATCTCCTGAAAGCCCTGCTCCAACCGGTATTTCGGGTTGAAGGAGACCTCGGGGTGCTGAAAAAGGATCTGGATCTCCTTCCGTTGATAGCTGCGCAGGGGGTAGTGGAGTTCTTCATTCCGATACCGGATCGTTCCACTGTCGGCACGGATCAAACCGGTAACGATCTGCCCGATGGTGCTCTTGCCGCTGCCGCTGGGACCTAAAATCCCAATGGTCTCCCCGGCCTCGACTGTGAAGGAGGCGTCTGTAAGGACCTCTACCCGGCGCATACTTGTGCGGTAAGTCTTTCTAAGCGATACAACTTCAAGGAGCGCCATAAATGCATTTCACCATCCTCTCACCGTCCCAGCGGTCTTTGGGCTGCGTCTGACACTGCGCGGTCCGGCAGGGGCAGCGGTTATAAAAACGGCAAGCATCGGTGTAATCCTCATGACCGGGGCTGAAACCGGGTATGGCGTTGAGCCCCCGCTCAGGGACGGCATCCAGCAACGCCTTGGAATAGGGGTGGCGTGGAGAACCGAAGAACTGCTCCGCCGTCTCGTATTCAATCATCTGCCCGGCATAAATGATGGCAACCCGGTCCGCTACCTGCTGAGCAAAGGTAAGATCATGCGTAACGCAGAGGAGAGAGCATCCCTCCAGGCTGTTGAAGCAGTCAACCACCAGACCAACCCGGTCGCTGTCCAGACCTTTGGTGGGCTCGTCGGCCACCAGATAAGGAGCCTCCGGCGCAATCCCCAGTGCCAGCAGGGCCCTCTGCCGCATGCCGCCGGAGAGTGTGTGCGGATAGGAACGCACCAACTGCTCTTCGTCCCCCAGATGGAACTGCTGCAGGAGTTGGATGCTCCGCTGGTCGGCCCCGCGGCGGGGGAGGCGGCGGTGTGCCACCAAACTTTCGCTGACCTGAAACCCAAGCCTCAAAAGGGGATTCAGGCTGTTGCCGCTCCCCTGGGGGACATAAGAGAGTTTCATCCCCCGAATTTCAGTCAGGTCTTTCTGGCTTTTTTGCAGCAAGTCCTCCCCATCCAGCAGGATACTCCCGGACACGCAGGCATTTTCTGGCAGCAGACATAAAACCGCCAGCATCAGGACGCTCTTCCCGCTGCCGCTCTCACCCACCACACAGAGTTTTTCGCCATCGCGCAGTGTGAGGTTGACCCCCTCCAATGCTGTGATGGTGCCCTGCGGTAGTTGGAAGCGGACAGTCAGATTTTGAATTTCCAGCATACGATCACCCTTTACGCCTTTACATGGCCAGCAAGTTCTGCCCACGGCTCCGGCGGTCATCCCAGGAGCCGATCAGCATAAACGCCACCACGCATACACAAATGCACAAAATAGGGGGGTAGTACCACCACCAGCAGTTGTTGACGACGCCATTCCGAAAAAAGGCATTGTTGAGAATGGCACCCCAACTCTTCTGCCCCAGTGCACCCAGCCCCAGGAAACTGAGGCTGGCCTCGCTGAGCATGGCAGAGGCTACGGACAGCGCCCCACGGGTCAGGATGATGCCGGAGACGTTTGGCAGAATGTGTACTAACATAATATACCCATTCCCCATGCCCAGTGTCCGCTCCAACTGAACAAAAGGCTGCTGACGCAGTTGCATCACTTGGGCACGGATCAAGCGGGCTGTTCCGGCCCATGCGGTGACGCACAGGGCAATGATGATATTCCACAGCCCGGCCTGGAGATAAGCGACCAATACGACGGTCAGCGGGAGGCTTGGGACCACGATGACGACATTGGTCACAGCCATGAGGATGTGGTCCACAATGCCGCCAAAATAGCCGGCCAATACACCGACCGCCGTCCCTATGATAGTCGTGATGAGGGCGGCGCAGACGCCGATAAACATGGATACCCTGGTGCCATAGATCAATTCGCTGAGGATGTCCTGTCCAATATCGTTCGTCCCCAGCAGGTGTTCCGAACTCGGCGGCAAATACGGGGTACCCATAGCCCAAGGGTCATAGGGTGCCAAAGCCGGGGCAAAGACCGCCACCAGGAGAATCAGCAGCAACAGGACCATTCCGGTAACAGCGGCGGCGCGGCCCTGCAACAGATTACGTTGTTTCACCGAGACGGCACCTCCCTTCTCAGACGTGGGTCAATTGCGGCATAGAGGACGTCCGCCAAAAGATTCGCCAGGATCGTGCAGACCGCAATCACCAAGAAGGCGGTCTGCAAAACAGGAAAATCCCGGTTGTTGACCGCGTCATAAATCAGGCTGCCCATCCCGCTCCAGTTGTAAATGACCTCCATGGTCATTGTCCCGGCCACCGCCGCCCCAAATTGGAGGCAGACTGCTGTGACATACGGCAGAAGCGCGTTGGGCAGGACGTGGCGGAAGAGAACGACCCTCTGGGAGAGGCCCTTGGAAAATGCCGTCGTGATGTAGGGTTCTTCCCGGATTTCCCGAACGCTGGAGCGCAGGATCAAATAGTCGTAGGAGACCCTGTAGAGGACCAGGACGATTAAGGGCAGCGTCATGTGCCAGAGCATATCCCATACATAGGCCGCCCCGCTCTTTCCGCCGGATACCATTCCTCCCAGTGGGAGCCATCCCAGGCGGTAAGCAAAAATAGACAGCAGAATAATCGATAAGCAATAGGTCGGTATAGTGTGGAGAATGGTAAGGACGGGCGTGCCCAGCCGTTCCCCCCACCGCCCGGAGAACCACCCTGCCGGAAGTCCCAGCAGGACCCCCAGCAGTGCGGCCAGGAGGACCGCCGGAAGGACAAGGCGCAACGTCCAGGAAGCCCGGAACAAAATCAGATCCAGGACTGGCCGCCCGTAGTGGTAACTGGTGCCAAAGTCGAGATGCAAAATATTCCGCCAGTAAAGCCCGAACTGGTGGAGGATGGATCCGTCCAGGTCATATTCCTGGCACAGTTGCTCCAGGTACTCCGGATTGTTGTAGTAGAAATCATAGTAGTCCTCTTCCCCCAGGATATAGAGCATCGGGTCTCCCGGCATGACCCGGATCAGGACAAAGTTAAACAGCAGGATCAGGAAAATTGTGGCCAGATAGCCAATGGATCGCTTTAACAGATAGCGGCTGCGGCGCATGTTTCAATCCCCCCAAAGCGCAAAAAACCTGCCGCTCCCGAAGGAACGGCAGGCTGTATATCTCATTCGCTGTCTGTGACAGGCAATAAAACAAGAATACTTCCCGGTTTCGGCAGGAGCATTTATTTGCCTGGCGCGTATCTGACTTACCCCGACATAGCGGGTTTCACAGTGACCGACTCGCTGGGACTTGCACCCAATTCCGCGGCTGTCCATATGGTATGAACCCAGACAATTTATTTATGATGTGACTATAGCAGAAATAATCTTCCATGTCAAGAACCTTAGGCTATCCAGCACAATCTCGCATCGCCGCCGATTCTGAAATGCGCTTAATAATTCAGTTGGTACAGATTGGGGCAGCCTCCATTTTACTTACTGTTGTAACGCCGTGCCTCTGGCTGATTGGGACAATTACATTGGAAACATCGGACCAATTGCCTTCCTGGTCTGTCACCAAATTTCTACTGAAAAATTATGTTGGTACGAACTTGACTGGATATTATATTGCTATAAAATGGGTCTGTTGCAAAATAGAGTCCTGAAAAATCAACCAAAAGAAAAAGTTAGCAAGAACTGACGCTTTGACGGTTATTGCCAATTTTTAATGTACAAATTTTATTCCCAAGTCTGAAAACTGCATTTTGCAACAGCCCCATTTTTCTTATTCTAATCTTCTGGCAAACATCTTTGAGCCTCTCGCAAGCGACTTTTCTTGGATAACTCTCAGAATGTCCTTATCTGGAGTAGCCCTGCAATTGTTTCATGTGTTCCGTATCGGTAGCGCCCCTCAGGGTTCAGTTCGTTCCCCTATCCTGACGCCAGGGAGATCTCCGACTGGCTCGAGGAGACCTATGCCTGAGCTGCGGAAATGGCACGCTCTTCACCGAATGCAACGCGCTCTGTTGGCCGGACGAAGAGATGGACAATTCTCTCTACCCACAGGCTGAGGCCAACTTGGACTTTGTGTCTACTCTTCTGGAAATACTTTCCACAAAGCAGTGTTTCAACATAGCCATCCACAGGGACAAGATCTTCCTGTGGATGGTCTTGTTCTGGTGGTCTTGTTCTGGCCCAAATAGATACCGAAACAGAAGAACTCAATCTCTATCTGGGACAAACTCTATTTCCCTTGAAATTCCCGTGAGATGGAGTATGATATCCACTCGTCCAATATTTTTGTCAAACCATACACCGCAGTCCATTGGCAGAAAACTTACCACCTTGCGAGAGCGCGGCGTTCGCATCGCCGAGGTCGAGGGTTCGATCCCCTTACCGTCCACCAAAACTGGAAATCGCTGCAGTTCTCACTGCGGCGATTTTCCCGTTTGACCACAGAAATACCACAGACGGATTTCTGTTTTGACCACTTGAAGGGCACCCCCTTTTCGGAAGGAGTGCCCTTCATTGTTTACTGCGGCGCAAAATCTGAGGTGGTATTTTCATGTTTTACATTTGCAATGCTGGACTTTCCTCGCCCCTGAGTTCGGCCCGAACCTCATCATAGTATCTCTGCACAGTCGTGCGGTCCATGTTCAGGTCCCTTGCGATTTTGGCTTTATTGGTCACACCGGGGTGCTCCCGCAGGTAGGCGGCGATGGCTTTCTTCTTGGGGCTTACCCCGTCGGGATACTCCGTGCTGGCCCCTGAACGCAGGGCTGCGATCTCTGCTTTCATCTGAAGGATCAGTTCCGCCAGCTTTTCCTCGCACTCCGCCTCCGTGTGGCCGTAGACATTCCGGGAGTGTTTTTTCCCATCCGGCCACACCGGAGAGTATCTGCCCTCCCAGAGGTGGTCGTTGAGCTGCTTGACATATCCGGTTCCCGGCCTGCGGCGGGCTGGAAGGACGGGGGTGAATGGTTCCTGTGCATGGGGCTTCTCTGTCTCCTGCTCCTGCTCCGGCTGCACCTCCGCCTTTGCGATCCCCCGGTCGATGTTCGCCGCCGCCTTCTGCCGCATCTCATCGGTGACGTGGGTGTAGGTGTTCAGCGTCGTGGCCGACGACACATGGCCGATGATCGTCGAGAGCGTCTTCACATCCATC
>CALXDF010000168.1 GCA_944386995.1 uncultured Oscillospiraceae bacterium | reverse complement strand
CTGAGACCACCGCCGCCGCCGCCGGCGCTGTGGGCGTGGTCCGCCGTGACCCCATGGCTATGCTGCCCTTCTGCGGCTACAACATGGGCGATTACTGGCAGCACTGGCTGGATATGGGCAAGAAGGTGGCTCCCGACAAGCAGCCCAAGATCTTCAACGTCAACTGGTTCCGCACCGATGACGAGGGCCACTTCATTTGGCCCGGCTTCGGCGACAACCTGCGTGTTCTGGAGTGGATCATGAAGCGCGCCTTCGGCGAGATCGACGCTGTGGAGACCGCCATCGGCTATCAGCCCAAGGCTGACGATATCAATATCGAGGGCCTGGACATCTCCAAGGAGACGCTGGAGGGCCTGCTGGGCGTGGACAAGGATCTGTGGCGCGAGGAGGCCAAGGGCATCCGCGAGTACTATGCCAAGTTCGGCGACAAGCTGCCCCACGAGTTGATGGACGAGCTGAACACTCTGGAGAGCAACCTGAAGTAATTCAGAAGACATTCCTGGATCCAAAAGGAGCGGGAGGACTGATTTCAGTCCTCCCGCTTTTCATGTCATCCAATGAAATGCGGCGGCCGCCTGGGGCGAAGTCATCCCTTCGTGTTCCACACATGGGACAGGATGTCCTTCAGCACCAGCATGGCATCCAGGTCGCTGTAGCCGTAGTGCCCTTTCAAATCATCCAGCAGTGCCCGCAGTTTCGCGGCATAGCTGTCCACCGCCACGGTTTCGGTATAGGTGGTCAGGACCGGATACCGTTTCCCCCACACATTGGTCCAGTTGATACGCTGCTGTTTCTCCTCGCTGATGCGGTCGATCGCCTCCTCGATCTCCTGCTGGTCCAGGTCGAAGTCGATCAACTCGTCCAGCGTGAGATGGTAGAGAACTGCCAGCTGCTTAGATTGTCGGATATCCGGCAGCGTCTCGCTGGTTTCCCATTTTGAAATCGTCTGCCGGCTGACGCCCAGCCGTTCCGCAACCTCCTCCTGGGAAAAGCCGCTTTTCTTCCGGGCTGAGGCAAGGCTGTTTCCTAGCTGCATAGATAAGGCTCCCTTCTTTTATTTTCCTTGTCTATGATATCTGGACGGGGACAAAAAGTCTATCTGGAAAAGCATCCAATTCCGCACGTTTTTTTGACAGAAACCGACATCTGCAGAGAAACAAGACGCCGGGCCGCATTTTGCGGCCCGGCAAAAAGGACAGGGTGGAGGCAATCAGATGTTCTCTACCTTGATGAGGTTGGTGTTGCCGGACTTGCCATTGGTGACGCCGCCGGTGATAACGATCTTGTCCCCCTTTTTCAGGTTGAAAGTCTTTTTGGCCACCTGCTGAGCGTTGTAGAACAGCACATCCGTAGAGGTGAACTCATCGCATAGGGCCGGGGTAACGCCCCAGCTGAGGGCCAGGCGCCGCCAAGTTCTCTCATTGGTGGTGAGGCCCAGAATGTCCATGGGAGGACGGAACCGGGACACCATGCGGACTGTCATACCGGACAGGGAGCAGGCCACGATGGCGTTGGCGCCGATGTCGATGGCCACGCCGCAGGTGGCGTGGGAAATGGCATCCACGGTATTGTTCATGTGGAAACCGGTGGTATTATGAAACCGGTTGTCGTAGTGGATGCTCTTTTCGGTTTCCTCGGCAATCCGGGACATGGTGGCAACTGTCTCCACGGGATACTTGCCGGCAGCAGTTTCACCGGAGAGCATAATGGCGCTGGAACCGTCGTACACGGCGTTGGCCACGTCGGAGATCTCTGCGCGGGTGGGGCGGGCGTTGTGGATCATGCTCTCCAGCATCTCTGTGGCGGTAATGACCCGCTTGCCCAGCAGACGGCACTGGGTAATCAACTGCTTCTGGATGGCAGGCAGCTGCTCAAATGGCACCTCAACGCCCAGATCGCCGCGGCCGATCATGATGCCCTCGCAGGCCTGACAGATCTCCACGATGTTGTCGATGCCGGGCTGGTTCTCGATTTTAGCGATCAGGCCGATATCATCCCGACCCTGCTCCTGGAGGAAGGCGTGGATATCATCCAGATCCTGGCGGCGGGAGACAAAGGAACAGGCAATATAATCTACGTCGTTCTGCACGCCAAAGAGAATATCCTTCTTATCCTGCTCACTGAGATAGACCTGGTTGAGAACCTTGTTGGGAAAGCTCATGCTTTTGTTGTTGGAGGTCTCGCCCCCCACCAGCACCCGGCAAATGGCGTCGGTCTTGGTCAGCTTTTCTACCTGGAAAGCCAGGAGCCCGTTGTTCAAAAGGATTTTATCTCCAACGGACAGGTCCTGGATCAGGCCGGCGTAGCTGACGGAGACTCTGTGCTCATCCCCGACGATTTGCTCGGTGGTAAAAGTAAACTGGTCGCCCTCCTTCAGATCCACCTTGCCGTTAGCAAAGGTGCGGATGCGGTACTCCGGACCCTTGGTGTCCAGCATGATGGCGATAGGCAGATTCAACTTTTTCCGGACCTTTTTGATCAGGTCGATCTTCTGCTGGTGCTCGGCGTGGGTTCCGTGAGAAAAATTGATCCGCGCCACATTCATACCAGCCAGGCACATGGCGGTCAGCGTCTCTTCGTTATCGCTGGCTGGTCCGATGGTACAGATGATCTTGGTTTTACGCATAGTACGATCTCCTTTTTCAGATTCTCAAATTGCAATATCAGTCCTTATTATAATCGGCTTGACCTGAATTGTAAAGCGGGTGTAAGTTAAGTTTTTGGAAAGTCCGAAAAACAAAGCAAACGGACCGCCGCAGCTGCGACGGTCCGCATTCCTGTAGGGTTTTCCGCTGTTATCCAAAATCAGTCCAGAATATATACCGTGCAGTCCCGTACACCAAACTGGATGCACTCCTCGTAGGTATAGTAGTACAGGTCGATCCGGTTTTTCCGGATGGCGCCGCCGGTGTCCTCCGCGATGGAGAAGCCGTAGGTATAGGCGCCGTCGTTGGAGACGATATACATCTTGGTTCCGAAGGGGAGCTGGCTGCGGTCCACGCCCACCGTGCCCAGATGGACGGTGGAGCCGGAGGCAGTGATGGTGCCCACGCCGGGATCGCCGGTGGTATAGGCGGTGGCCTTCATGGTCATGGTCTTGGAGAAGGTGACCTCCTGACCGTTTTCCAGCACCAGCTTGCCGGACCCGTCGGCGTTGGTGACAATGTTGGTTACCTTGGCATCATTAGGGGCAAAGTTTTCCAGAGTGCCCCGCTCAATCACAGTCTCGGTGGGCTCGGTATCCACGGACTCCACCAGATGGCGGGAAACCTCCTGGCCGTTTTCATAGACGACCTCGTAAACTTCCCGGTGGACGCCGTCCTGCCCCTGGGTGATGATCTGCTCGCTCCAGGTGGGGAGAATGTTGTTGTCCACATAGCGGATGGGGCTTTCTGTAACCTCCTCCACTGTGTCGTAGTAGACAAACTGGGTACCGATGGTGATTTCCACCGGCTCGCTGGTGGAGTCCACAGCCACCATATCCAGGGGGCCTGGCTCAATTTTCAGCCGGCTGAGCAGGTGGGAGACCGTCTCATCCTTGGATGTGGCGGGAATCTCTGCGTCCAGATAATGGACAATCACTGGGGTACCCTCCTCCAACTGGAGGACGCTGTCGTCGCCGCTGGACATGCTGACGGCAGTGGCAATGAGGACGTTGTCGTCGACGCTGGTGATGGGGATGGGGGCATCCTCGGCCTCCACCTCCACGGCGGCTGCGTCGGTGGACGCGGAGCGCATCAGGGTCAATACAGATAAGCAGATGGATAAAGCGGAGAGGGCCCACAGGCGCCGGCTCTTGCGGAGCAAGTGGATGCCTTGGGTATGCATGGTAAAACCTCCTCTAGTTTCATTTGGCACAGGCCGGTATTGCGCGGCTGGTTACAACTCTGTTACGATTGTAACTCTTTGTTACCATTTGAAAAACTTCGTGTAGTATAACGCAGAATGGGAGGTTTGTCAAGTTTTTGCCCAAACTTAGTGGGAATCTCCAAACTTTTCTGAGAAAGTTCTCCATTTCGACGGTAGACTTTTACGAAAAAATTAGGGAAAGCGAAAGAAAATCTTGTTACCGCTTTGTAACAGATTGACCGGTCTTTCGCTGTTTTGAGCCGGGAAAGTGCGGCGGCCCCATGCCGGCAGACGCGACGGAAGACGCCGCTTTCTTGTGGCGTCTTCCATAAAATTTGACAGAGGGTTATTCACTCTCCCGCAGCCGCTCCACGATGGTGTGTTTGGCGGCGGATCGGTAGGTGAGCAGCGGGATCCCCAGACCCAGCAGGATAAAAATGGGGGTGATAATGAGGAAGGGGGCCAGGGTGAAGCGGTAGGTGAAGAACCAGAACAGGCTCTCGATGGCGGTAAAGGCCAGGGGGCCCAGCACCACCGCCAGCACCAGGGAGGCCGCCACCGCCCCCAGGGCGTACAGCAGCCCCTCCCACATCAGCATGGAGCGCAGCTGCTTCGCGGTCATGCCCACGGCCTGGAGCACCGCCAGCTCCCGCCGGCGGGCGATGATGCCGGTGAGGACGGCATTGAAGAAGTTCAGCACCCCCACCAGCCCCACGATGAAGCTCAGGGCCCCGCCGCACAGCCAGAACATGGCGCGCATACTCTCAAACTCCGCGGCGTAGGTGGCCTTGCTCTCGTAGTCCAGCTCCGGGTTGACATTCTCCGTGTAGTCCGCCAGGAAGGCCTCCATGGCGGCGTTGGCCTCGTCCGCGGTGTCAAAGGCGTAGTACATCACATCCGACGTGCCGGAGTCCCGGATGAAGGTCTCATCGTTCATCACAAACTCGTCCGCACCGTAGTAGCGGTAGGAGAGGGCGGAGGGCACCGTCACCAGGGCGGCCACGGTGTAGTCCACGTCCCGGTAGACTTTCGCCCGACTGTTCCAGGGGCGGTTTCCGCTGGTCACTTGTTCGTTGAGGACCGGGATGATTTCGCCTGTGTCTGTGTAGTAATATTCATACTCCTCCACATACCGGATGGTGACGATGTCCCCCAGGCGGGCCCAGTGGGAGTTCATCTCCGGGTTGCCGTAGTCGTCGTCGCTGTACACGGCGGCCACATACCGCCCGCCGGGCTCGCTGAGTTTGCTGAGGTCCCCCTCCAGCACCGTCAGATGGTCCAGGGGGAACTGCTCCATGCCGTAGAGCTGCACCCGGTCGGTCAGCAGGCCGTCCTCCGTGCGCTCTTTGGAAGCCACCATGAAATCCAGGGTTTCCGGGTCGTTCCAGCGGCTCCAGACGGAGCGGTAATATTCCTCGGTGATAAACTCCTCCGCGGCGGAAGTCTTGCCGTAGACCAGGCCGCCGCCGGTGATGCCGCCCTGGGCGTCGATGGCGTCCATGGCCTGCTGGGGCACGGCCATGTCGGGGGTGAAGTCAAGGACGCTGGTCTGGAGCTTCCCGGCGCCTGCCACGATGAAGTCGCTGGCGGTGAAATTGGACACGTACTTGTCCATGTCGAAGCCATTGGTGAGGTTCACCGTCACCGTCAGCAGCACCACCGCCAGGGATAGGGAGAGGACGGTCACCACCGTCTTGCTCCGGCTGCGGCCCAGGTTGGCCCAGGCCATGGCGAAGAGGGAGGCCCCCCGCTTTGCCCGGCGGGTCTTACTGCCCTGTTTCCGGCCGCCGCCCTCGGTGTAGCGCACCGCCTCGATGGGGGAGACCTTCGCCGCCATCCGCCCAGGCTTGCGGCAGGAGAGCAGCACCGTCGCCAGGGAGAACGCCGCCGCACCCAGGAAGATGA
>CALXDF010000167.1 GCA_944386995.1 uncultured Oscillospiraceae bacterium | reverse complement strand
TAGTAGGCCGTCTGGGCGGCGAAGGAGTGCTTCTGGTCCTCCGAGCCGGAGCTGACCCGGGCGTAGGCCGCCACCCGCAGCCGGCGGTTTTGGGGCGCTTCGCTGGCCGGGATGGTGATCACCCGGGCCGGGCCTCCCAGGGCCAGGGACCCTCTGGTCTTTCGTTCCTCGTTCATGATTTTCCCCCCTTTTCAGCAACCAAACATACCACAGCTTCTCCGCAATATCCATACCCAAAGGGCAGAAATCTTAGAGAAAAATCACCAGGTCCGCCCCGGTCTCCACCTTGAGGTGGGCGGCGACCCTCCTGGCCTCGGCCCGGGTCACCAGGCCCGCGTCCAAGAGGCCCCGGAGCAGGTTCATGAGGCCCAAAAAGTTCAGATTGGCTCCCATTTGGTTCCCTCCTCGATTTTTATGGGACCGCCCCGCCTGGGCAGGGCGGTCCCTCTATTCTTCTGAAATCGGGTTTTCCGATGATTCGCTTTCTCACTTCTCGCCTGTATTCGACACTACTTCCCCAGGCGGCAGGGCGGCAACTGACGGACCGCGTTGGCACGCGTCACGGGAATCTCACCCCTCCGAGGATCGCTCCGAGCTGCCCCCATTGCGTGATCCCGGCGTCACCCGGGGCTGTGGCTGGGCAGGAGTATCATTCTTAGATTGCTGGCGAGGGTCGGACCGGGGCTCCTTTGGGAGCCCCGGCCGCAATGCGAAACAGCCCGCCACAGGCTGTTTTGTGGACGGATGGGTGCCGCTCTGCACCTTGTTTGCCGCTTTGATAGGGGCTTCGGCGGGAGGGGAAGGGGTCCCCTTCCCGCTCTGCCCCTACAGGTGGTCCTGGCGCATCCTCCAGCGTCGCTTCAGCCCTCCTCCCGGGGGCCTCTCGCCAGCGAACGTATCCCGTTGCCGGATATTTACTTGTCAAGCTGCACGAGGGTGTAAAATGTCCCCTCACTGTATAGGCGCAGAGAATTTGATTTTGACAACCTACTTTGAAGTTTTTTTCAGAAATTTTTTGATTCGCAAAAATTTTTTCGATATTGCATTTTGTGAACAGTGAAATTTAAGGACAAGATCGCGCTGATGATACTCATCTATCACAAGAAGTGTAAGTAATTCTAAATCGTGTTTGGAAAGCTGTTTTAGTGCTACAGATAGACGTGGGTCTTCAATCGTCTCGATCCATGCATATCTTCCAGGGAAATCTTCTTCGCTGAATGTTGTCGTTAGAGTGTCCGACTGCCGAAAGAGAAGCGAGTTTTCAGACCCGTCATCTCGAATAAACTCATTGGGTAAAGGACTTGTTCTGTTTTCATATTTCCTCTGGGAACAGAAGACTGCCCAGTCATACTCGTAAAGATTTTGAATGGATTCTTCATTCATACCGGCTTGCTGATATTCCTTCCGCAGCTTTGACCACGCCCGGTCAAACCGCGCCTTTTCCAACGCATAGTAAAAGCCCATCGTGCGGACCTCCGTTCTTCTGAAATTTAGGAAAACCGAATTTTCAGAAGAATGGAGGGGAGCGGCATCTGGGGCGCTGCCTTGTGCAAAGTTTTGTCCTATCCACCCTTTGGGGATATTTGGCCCTGCATCGGACCTGATACTGGATAGAATACAGAATGCGATCCCATTTCCATCTGTATATTGTAACTGAAGAGAATTCTTTTCCCTATAAAGAGGACGGCAATCTAGCGATATTTGACTCGCTGGATTGCCGTTCCCCTTATTTGAAAGGACTCTAATTTTGAAATTTCAAAGATCTTTTACAAACAGCGCACGAATGGCGTTGAGCACTGCCAGGATCATCACGCCCACGTCGGCAAAGACAGCCAGCCACATATTGGCGAAGCCCAGAGCCACCAACACCAGGCAGATCAGTTTCACGCCGATTGCCACCACGATGTTTTGGTAAACAATACCCAAGCACTTGCGGGAGATCTTGATGGCCGTGGAGATTTTCATGGGATCGTCGTCCATCAGCACCACGTCGGCGGCCTCGATGGCCGCGTCGGACCCCATGGCCCCCATGGCGATGCCGATGTCCGCCCGGCCCAGCACCGGCGCGTCGTTGATGCCGTCGCCCACGAAGGCCAGCTTGGCTTTCCCCGGCTTCTCCCGCAGGAGCTCCTCCACCTTTTCCACCTTGTCAGCGGGGAGAAGCTGACTGTACACCTGATCTACCCCCAGATCAGCGGCCACCTGTTCGGCCACCCGCTTGGTGTCGCCGGTGAGCATGACGGTCTTCTGTACCCCAGCGGATTTTAGGACCCGGATCGCCTGCTTGGAAGTGGGCTTCTCCACATCGGAGATGACAATGTGGCCGACATACTCGCCGTCAATGGCCATATGAATGATGGTGCCCACGCTGTGGCAGTTGATGTAGGGAACGCCGATATGGTCCATCAGCTTGTCGTTTCCGGCGGCCACCGTATGGCCGTCCACCTTGGCGAGCACGCCGTTACCGCTGATCTCCTGAATATCGCTGACACGGCTGCGGTCGATTTCTTGCCCATATGCCTTCTGCAGGCTTTTGCTGATGGGGTGGCTGGAAGCGGACTCCGCCAATGCGGCGTATTCCACCAGCTTTGCATTTTCCAGATCGCTGTGGTGGATGCCGTTGACCTCAAACACGCCCTGGGTCAGGGTCCCGGTTTTATCGAATACCACAATTCTGGTCTGGGACAAGGTTTCCAGATAATTGGAACCTTTCACCAATACACCCGCCTTGCTGGCTCCGCCGATTCCGGCAAAGAAGCTGAGGGGAATGCTGATGACCAGAGCGCAGGGACAACTGGCCACCAGGAAGGTCAGGGCGCGGTAGATCCAGGTTTCCCAGTCAGCCGTCAGACCCATGCCAAACATCCGCACCAGAGGCGGCAGGATGGCCAAGGCCAGAGCCGCATAGCAGACCGCGGGGGTGTAGATCCTGGCAAAACGGGAGATGAAGTCCTCAGATTTGGACTTGCGGGAGGAGGCGTTCTCCACCAGATCCAAGATTTTGGAGACCGTGGACTCACCGAACTCCTTGGTGGTCTGAATCTTCAACACACCGGTCATATTGATGCAGCCGCTGATGATCTCGTCCCCCGCCTTGGCGTTGCGTGGGAGGGACTCACCGGTAAGTGCGGCAGTATTCAGGGTAGAAACTCCCTCTATTACAACGCCGTCAATAGGCACCTTCTCCCCCGGTTGGACCACGATGACGGAGCCGATCTCCACATCGTCCGGGTCAACCTGTTCCAGCTTGCCGTCCCGCTCGATGTTGGCATAGTCGGGACGGATGTCCATCAGGTCGCTGATATTCCGGCGGCTTTTGCCCACGGCATAACTTTGAAACCACTCCCCCACCTGATAGAACAGCATGACCGCAATGGCTTCAAGATAGTCGCCGTTTTCGTAGACGGCCAGTGCCAGCGCCCCCAAGGTGGCCACGGCCATCAAAAAATTTTCATCGAAGACCTGGCCGTTGTGGATGCCTTTGAAGGCTTTTTTCAGAATGTCATAGCCGATGATGGCATAGTCGGCCAGATAGCAGACCAGCCGTACCCAGCGGCCGGCGCCCCCAAGCCGATCAAAGGCGGCCGCTCCAAGCACCTGGAGGCCCAGCAGCAATACCGTGGCCGCCAGAATGCGCCAGAGCATGACTTTTTGTTTTTTGCTCATGCCGCTGTTGGCCCGTGTGCCGATCATCTGAAGGATCACGGCCAAGACGGCCACCACAACGAGCAAACCATTAACAATCAACTCTTGCATCGTTGGTTCTCCTTTCTATCATTGCTCAATCGTTTATTTGTTTGTTAGAAAAAGCGCCCCTTCCGCTCATCACCGCGTCTGGGGCGCTTGCTGGAGTTACACACTTACAGGAAGATCTCGCAGTCAGGCTCCACTTTTTTGCACGCCTTAACTACATTGGCCATGACGTCGGCAGGCTCCTTACCCTCGTGAAACTCCACGATCATCTTCTGTGTCATGAAGTTGACGGTGGCGGTCTGGACGCCCTCCGTCTTGCGGGCGGCATCCTCCATCAGGTTGGCACAGTTGGCGCAGTCTACGTCGATCTTATAAGCCTTTTTCATTTTGGAAGACTCCTTTCTAAGTTTGATTGTGTGATTAGAACAATTAAATTATCGTTTAACTGTACCCTCATCATACACAGGCGGCGCCTAACCGTCAATGCCTTGGAAAGGAATCCTTCCGTTTGGGCAAAAAGTCCTTCTGTTCGGGCAAAAATAGACCGGGACGGTTCCCGGAGGGAACCATCCCGGCCGCCGGCGGAACGATCAGGCCCGATACCCCTGATTCTCAGACCCGCGGACCTCCTCGTGGTAAAAATAGTTGATGATCGCCGGCTTTCCCGGCGCGCTGCGCCCGTCAGGCAGATAGTTGTCCAGGTACGGGAAACCGTTTTCCGCCGCGATCCGACGCACCTCCCCCTCCAGGGCCTGCCAATAGGAGCGGTCCCGCTTTTGATAGATTGCGTCGTACAGAGGGACCAGCTCCGGGTGCTTCTGCCGGATATAGGTGAGGATTTCCGCCTTGAACGGCCCGCGCAGGTTGAGGTTTTCCAACCAGACAAAGTCGCACTGATTTCTGACCCTGCCGAGGATCGCGGGCACGTCGGTGATGCCAGGAAAAATCGGCGCGGTGAAGCAGACCGTCCGGATGCCCGCCTCATAGACCTTCTGCATAGCCGCCAGCCGCCGCCCAATGCTGACGGCCTTGTCCATCTCGTTTTTGAAATCCTCGTCCAGCGTGTTGATGGACCAGGACACCGTCACATCCGGCATCCGGGTCAACAGGTCCAGGTCCCGGACCACCAGGTCGGACTTGGTGCAGATCATCAGCTTGGCCCCGCTGTCCTTGAGCTGCTCCAGCAGGCTCCGTGTGCGTCTGTAGGTTTCCTCCTGGGGGAGATAGCCGTCGGTCACCGAACCGATCACCACCCGCTGGCCCCGGTATTTCTGCGGGTTCCTGATCTCCGGCCAGTGTTTCACATCGAGGAATGTGCCCCATTCCTCCGTGTGCCCGGTAAACCGCTTCATAAACGAGGCATAGCAGTATTTGCAGCCGTGGGTACAGCCCACATAGGGGTTGACCGAATATCCCCCCACCGGCAAGGTGGACTTGGTCATGATATTCTTGGTTTCCACATCTCGGATCAGAATTTCCTTTTCGCTCACTTCTGCCATACCGCCTGTCCATCCAACACCCGCTGGAGGGCCGGCGGTAATTCCTGCACCATCTGGGCCTCCCCCACGATGGGAACCAGGTCCTCTTTCATAAAAGCGGGAATGCCAAGCACATGGGCCTGGTCCACAAGGGAATACGCCCATGCCGGGGCTGTTCGTATCTTTTTGCTCTGGGCCCCGGTCATCGTCCCGACCACAATCCAGTCGATGCCGGAGAGATCTACTTCGCCGGGATCGTCAAACAACGGCTCGAAGGTGACATGATAGTGCTTTGCCCGGATATTGGCCTTCAGCGTGTTGATGCGCCACAGCTCTGATTTCCTAGTGACCGTGACGCCAAACCATGTGTTCTCCAAGTCCGTTTCAAAATCCAGCAGGTCGGGGCGCTTGGACAAAAACAGGAATTGGTGCTGTGGGTTTTCTCGGATTTTAGCAAACACCTGATCCCGCCACTCCGGCCGCCATCCCGCCAGATCGCTCATGCCGGTGAGCAGGAAATTTTGAGGGCGTTCCTTTTCCATCAGCCTCAGCTTGTTCGGAAAAAACTCCGGCTTCTCAAAATCATCGATCATATGGAACCGCCGGACATTGTTCCTGGCGTAGCAGTAGCTGCACCCGATGGGACAGCCGATGACCAGGTTCATGTTCTGAATCAAATCCTTGATGCAGACCGCCATTGGCCCCGCCCCCCTCTCTGGTGTTGGAAAGAATCAGCCCTCCACGGCGGGCGCCACCTTGCCGAAGCCCTTCCAGGCGTACAGGCCCTTCTTGCTCTCGTCTCCCAGGAACTTGTCCACCTGGCAGATGTGCAGGATGTGGTCACCCACTTCCACGGACTGCTGGAGGGTCGCCACCATGGCCAGCTTGGTGTCCACCGGGATCTGGATGTCGCTGCCCTCCAGGTCCACCATCTCGATGTGATTGGCGGATACCTTATCCACCTCAGCACCGGTGGAGGCTCCGCAGGCCATCACCGCCTGAGCCAGGCTCTCCCCGGGGACGGTGACGATCACCTTGCCGGTCTCCCGCACCTGCTTGCCAGTGTGGGACTGTTTGCCGGTGGCAAAGCCCACCATAGGCGGGTCAAAGGAGAGATAGGACACAAAGCAGATGGGGGCCAGGTTGGTGGTGCCGTCCTCCTTTTTGGAGCAGATCAGGGTCAGGGGATTGGGGGAGGTCAGGACCGTTGCCTCCATGATGTTCAGTTCTTTCATGGCATTCAGACCTTTTCAAAGAATTTCAGCCGTTGACTGTGCAGTCAACCAGTGATATACTAATTATACCTAATAAAAGTATTCAATCAAGTACGAAAATCATTTATATCTGGTATAGGAAAAGATACCGCCCGCCGAATGGAGTGAGCATTGCCATGACCTACGAGGAATTTCGGGAAAAAGTGAGCGGCGTGATCTTGACTGAGAATGGAAACTGCCCGGTCACACCCGTGATCCAAATGCTCCAGGGAAAATGGAAGCTGCAAATTCTCTATGAGCTGTGCATTCAGTCCCCCATGCGGTTCGGGGAACTGCGGAAGATGTTGAAACCCATCACCAACGCCGCCCTGACCAATGCCCTGAAGGAGCTGGAGACCAGCGAGCTGATCCAGCGCGTCCAGTACAACGAAATGCCCCTGCGGGTGGAGTACTCCTTAACAGAGAAGGGTCGGGATCTGCTGCCTGTCTTTTACGCCATCTCCCAATGGGGACTAAAATATATTCCCTAGGGCCTGTTTTGCGTAAAATCCTCATTCCACAAATGCCATAGGAGAGCCGGAACAGTTTAGGCAGTGCCTAAATTGCTCCGGCTCTCTTGACATAAAAAGTGATTCAGACCGAATGGACAGACAGAAAGCAATCTGGCTCATGGGAATTGATCACGCCAACTGCCTGCAGATAGGAGTATATAATCACGGTGCCTACAAACTTCATGCCACGTTTTTTCAAATCCTTTGAAACGGAGTCCGACAAAGGAGAACTGACATTGCCTGCCTCGTAGACGGTCTGGCCGTCGGTCCAGTGCCAAAGATATCGGTCAAAGCTGCCCCATTCCTGCTGTATCTGCTGAAACACTCCGGCATTGATCACTGCCGCCTGGATTTTCAGCCGGTTGCGGATGATACCGGAGTCGGCTTGCAGAGCGGCCAGCTTACCGGCATCGTAGGCACTGACTTTCTGAACATCAAACCCATCAAACGCACGAGAAAAAGCCTCCCGCTTTTTGAGGATACACGCCCAAGAGAGCCCCGCTTGAAACCCTTCGAGGAGCAACATTTCAAACAGCTCGCGATCCTCGTGGACGGGTATGCCCCATTCCTCGTCATGATACTTTATGTAGAGCGGGTCACCGGGGGCAGCCCAGTGACACCGCTTTTTCCCATCCGTCCACTCCATTGTCAATTCACGGCCTCCAGCAGGAAGATGACCGGACGCACACCATCCGGACAGGCAAGCACACCGATGGAATCATCCCGCAGCCAGGTACCAGATGGCTGGAGCAGCCCGCCTTTGGATAACTGCCGAATCATCGGCCCCAGCGCCTGCCAAGCTACGCCGCACATTCCCTCTGGCGGATTGATGCCATCGCTGTAAAGAATCTGCCCCTTCTGGTGGAAGGGACAGATTCCGAGATCAGGAATCGCATACTGCTCCGCCAAGTCTTGATGGTATTCCGTGCGAAGCACGGTAATTTTTACATTTCTACACATATGGATACCTTCTTTTCTGATTACTTCCTGTGACCCTCAAGCAAATAAGAAGCTTCGCAGCGTTTCTTTCTGTGCGGCGAGGTCCCGCAGCCCCATATCGTACAGCGCCCATTCCTCTTTCTCCTTCCTGGAATAGGTGCTGACATGAAAGGGCCGGCTGGGGGCCAGGACGAAAGCGGTCCCCGCCTGTTCCAGGGCGAACACCTCCCGGAAGCTGGCGTTGTAGACGGTGTGCCGCCGGTCCAGGGCGGCCACGATGTCGGGATACTTCCGGCAGACCCAGCGGTAGAGGGGGCGCATTCCCTGGGGCTTTTTCACGTAGTCCCGGTTTTTGGACAGGATTACCACCAGCCGGTCACAGCCTTTTTCCAGCGCCCGGCGGACCGGGATGGCGTCGGTGAGGCCGCCGTCAAAATAGGGGACCCCGTTCAGCTCCACCGGATGGCAGACCACAGGGATGGCGCTGGAGGCCATGATCAGCCGGTAGTCATCCAGCTCCATGGCCTCCTTTCCGAAGTATTCCGGCTCCCCCGTCAGGGCGTTGGTGACCACTGCCTCATATTCCGTGGGATTATCCCGAAACGCGGGAAAGTCCAGCGGGTCCTTTCCCCCGGTACGGGTCAGATCGCCGTAGATGTACTGCAAACCGAACAAGTCACCGTTTTTCCGCAGGCTGCTGAGCCCGAAGTACCCCGGATCGTGGATATATTCGGTAAAGAAGCGCAGGTTCCGCCCCCGCTGCCCGGCCAGGTAGGAGACCAGATTCCCCGAGGCGGCGGAGACGCCGATGCAGTAGTCAAAGGTGATCCCCTCGTCCAAAAAGGCGTCCAAAATGGCGGCGTTGTAGGCGCATTTCATGCCGCCCGCCTCTACCACCAGCCCGATTTTTTGCTGTGTGCTCATTGGTACCGTCTCCCGTCAGGTATGGCCGGGCCCTGTTCCCCGAATAGATCCAGCCCTTCGATCTTCTTGTGATACCGCGCTAAAATATCCGCCAGGGTGATTTCCCCCATCTTCTGTTCCGCTGCCTGCTGGACCTGCTGGTAGAAGTCGGCAATGGCCAGTTGGATGTGGATGCCCACGCCGCAGGCCGGGTTGGTGTCCACATCCAGGTGGAGCAGGGGCTTTTCCCCCTCTGCCGCCCGGTAGACGTCCAGCATGGTGATCTGCTCCGGAGGGCGGGTCAGGCTGGCGTTGGCCTGTCCCTGGGTATTGGTGATCAAGCCGGCGTTTTTTAGGGCGGCCATCAGCCGCCGGATGTAGGCCGGATTGGTCTTGACACTCTCGGCGATCCGGGCGCTGGTCAGCCGCTCCTCCGCCCCCAGGCTGAGAAAGGCCAGGATGTGGAGGGTGTCGCTCAATTTTGTCGAATATTTCATGGGCCACCTCAAAAATTATTTTCACTACTTGTAATTATCAAATTTACATGATATAATATCTCTTGTAAATTTAATAATAACATCTATTGGAAGGAATGTCAATCATGCATCTGAAGCAGGAAACCGCTTGCCAAAGGGACACCCATCTCCGCAATGTGGAGCGCCTGGTGGAGCAGATCGCCCAATCGGACGCGATCCTGGTGGGGGCGGCGGCGGGGATGTCCGCCGCCTGCGGGTTTGATTTTTTCTATCACAACGACGCCATGTTCCAGAAGTATCTGGGGGAATTTGGAGCCAAATACAGCTATGTGGGCGCCTTCAACGGGTTTTACTACCGTTATCCCTCCCGGGAGGCCCGCTGGGCCTTTCTGGCCCGCATGGGCTATATGGAATATGAGTGCCCCACAGGCCGGCCCTATTATGACCTGATGGAGCTGCTGCAGGGCAGGAACTACCACATCATGACCACCAACCAGGACTTCCAGTTCACCCGGGTGACGCCGGAGGAGAAACTCAGCGCTATCCAGGGGGATTCCCGTTATTTCCAGTGCAGCCGCCGCTGTCACGATGAGATTTTCTACAACCGCGACATGATCTATGCCATGAACGACGCCATCGACGAAAATCTGTGCATTCCAACGGAGCTGATCCCCCGCTGCCCCCGATGCGGCGGGGAGCTGGAGCCCTGGGTGCGGGGATATACCTTTCTGGAAGGGCAAAAGTACCGGGACGAGTACCGCAAGATCAACGAGTTTTTGCAGGCAAATAAGGACCGGAAGATTCTTTTTCTGGAGCTGGGCGTGGGCCGCATGACGCCCATGTTCATTCAGGAGCCCTTCTGGAACCTGACGGATACCCTCCCTCGTGCGTTTTATATCACCATCAACCCAAAGGACGCACTGCTGCCCCAGGAACTGGCCGGCAAGGGCCTGGCCATCCGGGAAGACATTGCCACGGTACTGAGCGATGCGGTGAAGCTGGCGGCGGGAGAGGAGATTGACCATGACTAAAATCGATCCGAACCTCTGTGCCGCAATCCGGGAGGCTGACGCCCTGCTGATCGGGGCCAGCAACGGCCTGTCCATCACCGAGGGGCTGCACCTCTTTGCCGATGACCAGGCGTTCGAGGCGCTGTTCGGGGATCTCAAGCGGAAATACGGCCTGCGGTGCATCTTGCAGGGCATGATGGCCCGCTGGCCGACCGAGGAGGAGAAATGGGGCTTCTGGTCCCGCCTGATCCACCGCTACTGCGGCCGGTATCGGCCCACACCGGTCATGGAGGACCTGCGGGCCATCGTGGGGGACAAGGACTATTTCATCGTCACCTCCAACGGGGAGTGCCATTTTGAGAGGAGCGGCTTCGCCCCGGAAAAGATTTATGAGGCAGAGGGGAACTGGCTGACCATGCAGTGCGCCCGCCCCTGCCACGACACGCTATACCCCACACTGGAGCTGGCGGAGCAGATGGCCGCCGCGGAGCAGGGAGGGAAGGTGCCTTCAGAGCTTGTCCCCCGCTGCCCCAAATGCGGTGGTCCCATGGAGATCCACATGGAGGGGGGCCCTAATTTTATTCCCGACACTGCGGCCCAGCAGCGGATGCAGGCTTTTCTGCGTCAATATCGCGGCAGGAAACTGGTGGTGCTGGAGCTGGGCGTCGGCTGGCGCAACCAGCTCATCAAGGCGCCCCTGATGCGCCTGGTGGCCCAGGAACCCAACGCCGTCTATGTGACTGTCAATCTGGGTGAAATCTATATTGCGGAGAATATCAAAGAGCGGTCCTTTGGACTGGACGGCTCTTTAAGCGATGTGTTGTCCGCGCTTCGGGAGGCGTGCGGCGTATGAAGGTATCGGAGGCCGTAAACTGTGACTATGACCGCTGGCACGGTTTCCTGGAGCGGCAGGTAGACTTCTCTTTGAAGGACAGCGAAAAGCACACCAAGGCCCACTGCGCCCGGGTGCTGCTGTATGCGCTTCTGATTGCGGAAGACATGGATTTGCCCCAGGAACTGCGGGAGGTGCTGGCCGCAGCGGCGGTCTTTCACGACTCCCGCCGCCAGGATGACTGGCTGGACGTGGGGCATGGACGGCGGGCGGCGGACTATTACAAAGCGTTCTGCCAGACGAATCCGCTCGGTTACGATGAGCGCGTCTATCGAATCATGGCGTACCACGACCGGGATGATGCCGAAGGCGAGGCGGCTCTGGCGGGTTTGGAGCAGGGCGTCCCGCTCTATCAGATCTTCAAGGACGCCGACGCCCTGGACCGTTATCGCTTAGGAGCAGATGCCTTGGATGAGGCCATGCTGCGGACCACGCCGGCTCACAGCCTGACAGGTTTCGCACGGCGGTTGGCCGCAGAGACGGCGTGAACCGGAATTTTGGGGGAGAGGGGCACCGTCCCGTTTCCCATGGAGTCTGCCATTGCGTCTCAAAAAGAAGGCGGGTATTTAAGATTCCTGCACAATGTGGTATCATTCTGGTGAAGGGAGGGACCTGATATGCCGCAAACCCATCTGCCGCATAACCATGGTCAGGGATTAGAGCGAGAACTCCACCAGATGCCCAGTACAGACGATTTCCAAACCGTCTCCGATGTTTTCAAGCTGCTCAGCGACGGAAGCCGCATTCGTATCTTCTGGTTGCTGTGCCATTGTGAAGAATGCGTCATCAATCTCTCCGCCATGGTAAAGATGAGCAGCCCCGCCGTGTCCCACCACTTGAAGCAGTTGAAGGCCAGCGGCTTGATTGTGAGCCGCCGTGAGGGCAAGGAGGTCTACTATAAGGCGGCCGATACGCAGCCGGCCCGGCTGCTCCATCTCACCATTGAAAAACTGGTGCGGATCGTCTGCCCCGCTGAAAATGCGAGAGGGGAGGTCCCGCATGAAACATGACGGGCAGTCCCGCATGGAACAAATATTAAGAGACGTCCCCTCCGGCGAACTGGCCATCGTGCGCCATTTTGCTCCGGCGCAGGGCCGGACCCTCCTGACGGAGCAGTTTTCGGCCAAAACGGCGGGAAAAGGCCGGGTGGAAACCTATGCGCTTTTCCCCGGAATCGAAGCGTCTTATACGGCTTTTCTGGCCCCTCATGTTACATTCCACCATGAGGCATCTGACTCTATGTTGGAAATTTTTCACTGCAGGAGCGGGCGGATCGGCTGGAATATGCGCGGCGGCACGGCTGTTTACCTGGGGGCCGGTGACATGACTGTCCACAGCACCGCCTGCTGTGCCGATTCCGATATGATGTTCCCCTTGGGGTACGCACAGGGAATTTCGTTTTCGGTAGATTTGCAGTATTTAGCCGGTAGCTGCCCGGATATTGTGCGGGAAGCCGGGGTAGATCCTGCGAAATTGCAGAGCGTATTTTGCAGCGGGAAGCCGGCAGCACTTTCTTCCTGCCCGGAGTTGGAGCGGATTTTTGCCCCCTTATATTCTGTTCGTTCCGAAATACGGTACCCCTATCTCAAACTGAAAGTGCAGGAGCTGCTGATCTATCTGAATGACGTTCAGCCGGATCGGAACGTCTTAACACAATATTATTCACAGCAGACGGAACTGATCAAGGAGATCCATCAGTTTCTGACGGACCACCTGGATCGGCGGTTTACCATTGAGGAGCTTTCTAAGCGGTATTTAATCAATCCTTCCACCTTGAAAGAAGTATTCAAGGCCGTCTATGGGCTGCCTGTCGCCAGCTATATGAAAGAATACCGGATCGGGCAGGCTATGAAACTGCTGAGGGACACGGATGCTTCCATCGCTGAGATTGCCGCACGGGTAGGATACGAAACCCAAGGGAAGTTCTCTAAGGCATTCAAAGACGTGGCGCAGGTACTGCCTACGGAATATCGGCATTCCGTCAGGGCAAATCGTCTTTAGGGTCTGCTGCAAGATGCAGAACGAGTCCCTCTGTCTGATGTACGGTGGCCTCCTGCTGAGGATTTAGTTGAATGGGAAGGATACGTTGAAATTCCTGCTCCGTCGAGAAGGTGCTCCGGTCGAAGGGGGCTTCGTACCGCTGGGTCTATGCTATGTGGTATAGATTCGAGGTATCCCCATGTTCTCCGCTTCCTGCCCTGCCTGCTGAGAGGTGCTGCCTGCTCTAGCTCCCTGATGGCCCGCTTGACAGTGGAACGGGAGATACCCGGGTCCCGCCCAATGGTCTGGATGGCAGGCCAGCACTGGCCCTCCTTGTTGGCCCGGTCCTTGAGGTACATATAGACCAGCTTTGACCGAAGAGACAGGTCCTCCTGATAGATGTTTCCGAATAAACTCATGCTTTTTCTTCCTTCTGCCCCTGGCCCTTGCTGCCATTGTAAGGGCTGGGGGCGTTTCTGTTTTCCAGAGGCGGCTCTGGCTTGCTGGGGTGGGTCCCGGTCTTCATCACCACGAACTCCCCCTTGGGCAGGCTCTTGAGCTCGTCCGGAGTCATCAGCGGCCGCTCCATCATCTGGAGGGTCCGGGAGCCCTCCCCCCTTCCCTGTGCTGACGTAGCCGGAGAGGATCGTCCGGCTGCCCAGAGCCTTGGAGAGGGCCTCCGCTGTCTGACTTTGGGGGGCGAAGCCGCCGAAGATGGTATCTTGGAGGTTTTCCATGATGATCTCGGCCCCCTCCCTGCCGTAGTTCCTCTCCAACTGGGCGATGCTCTGGATGATGTGGGCACCAGGGTGAGCCACCGGGAACGGCCGGCAGAGAAGAGAAGAAGACCACTCGATTCTCCAGCTTCCCGGCGTGCTTGTCGGCCACCGAGAAGAGCTTCCGGCTCAGGTTCTGGATTACCAGCCCGGCCATGAAGTTTTTGGATTGCGATAGGTACCCTCCCGCCATGACAGGTGATCTTTTTGACGATTTCATGGAGGAGGTCCCGGTCCAGCTCCTTCATGGGTGGACGGTCCTGGAAGAACCGCTGGAGGCAGAGGGTCTCATATTCCTCCGGTCCGATGGCATCCAATTGCTCCGCGGCAAGCCGGAGGGCCATGGCCCTGACCGCGCCCTCATCTACCGGCGGGGTACGCAGGAGGGTGTCCAGCTCCTGGCGCTGGGCCTGGACTGCCGGGGGCACTTCCGCTTCTGTCTGGGGACATTGGATGCGTTCTGGGTCCTGGCAGAGCCGGTTCAGGAGCCCCAGGACCTGCCGCTCCACGTAGTCCGGTGGGGCGCCGCCGCAGAGCTTCCGCAGTTCCTTTTGGGGCGGAGTTTTCTTGGGCGGGGCGGCCCTCTCCGCCCGCTGGGCCCTGGCCTGTTCCAAAACTTCCTCTTGGAGGAGGGGAGGGTAGCCTCTAGCGCCGGTGTATCGGGTATCCTCCAGGATACGGGCCACCATGTTCTTGTTCCAGGGCTTGTCCGGCAGGTAGGGGATACCCTGCTCTCCCAGGGACTCCACCAGGGCGGTATAGGAGGCCCCAGCCAGGTATTGAGTGAAGATCCACCGCACCGTCTCGGCCTCGACTGGGTGGGGGACAACCGCTCCCAGCTCCATCCGGTAGCCGAAGGGCTGCCTTCGGTTCATTTGCCTTGCCGGCCAGGAACCGCTCTTTCTCCAGCTTAACGGCGCGGAGCTGCTCCGCCAGCCCATTGCGTCGGGAGATGAAAAGGTCAGGATTGACCAGGCCTTGCTGCTTCAGCTCGGCCAGAAGTCGCTCCTGATGGGTCAATTCCGCAATTTTGTTGTTCAGCTCCACCATGTCCCGGCTCCAGAGGAGACGGCCCCTTCGGGCCTCTTGGAGGTCCTGGTGCAGTTGGGTGAGAATTCTAAGGCCCTGGTGACGGAGCTTGTAGTACAGACGGAGAAACGCCCTTTCGATTTCGGGCTCTGGAATTGCGGTGACAGGGCATTCTTGGCAATCATCCTCATGCTTTTGGCAGGTCCAATAAAACTTCCCGCGAATGACCTTTCGCCGGAACAGGGTCCCACATTTGGCGCAGAATATGCTCCTTGCCAGCGGTGTTTGTGTGCGCACATGGGAAGAAAAGGTGTCGGCCTTTCTTTTCAGCAGCTTCTGTACCAGTTCAAATTTCTCCTAGCTGACAATAGGCGGGTGAGTCTCTTTCACCAGAATCTGGTCCAGCTCCCCATGATTGAGCCTCCTCTGACGTGGGAGAACATTGGTTGCGTAAGATTTCTGGAGAAGTGTATCTCCCATATATTCTTCGTTAAGGAGCAGATACCGTATGCTGGTGTGCCCCCAACACGCCCCCCTGCTCTTTCGGAAGGATACCAGATTAGGTCAGATCTTTGGCAATGGCATCTAAGCTTTGTCCGTCAAGGTAGCGGTCAAAGACACAGCGGACAATTTGGGCCTCTCCTTCATCGATCTCCAAGCGTCCTTGGACAAACCTGTAGCCAAATAGGGCTTTGCACGTGATGAACTGTCCGCTCCGCATACGGTGCTGGTAGCTCCAGCGCCTTCGCTCGGAATCAGATTTGCTCTCCTTCTGATCCATCCTGGCGAAGAGGGCGGTGAGAAGCTCTCCCGAGAGCTCCGAGGTGTCGATGCCCTGCTCCTCGAAGCAGACTCCCACCCCCAGGGCCCTGAGCTCCCGGACGGCCTCCAGGCACTCCTTGGTGTTCCGGGCGAACCGGGAGGAGGACTTGACCAGGACCTTATCGATCCGTCCACGACGGCAGTCCGCCAGGAGCCGCTGGAAGTCTTCCCGCTTCTCCGCCGAGGTCCCGGTAATCCCCTCATCGGCGTACACATCCACAAAGTCCCACTCCTGGTTGCCGGTGATGAGGTCCGTGTAGTAGGCCGTCTGGGCGGCGAAGGAGTGCTTCTGGTCCTCCGAGCCGGAGCTGACCCGGGCGTAGGCCGCCACCCGCAGCCGGCGGTTTTGGGGCGCTTCGCTGGCCGGGATGGTGATCA
>CALXDF010000166.1 GCA_944386995.1 uncultured Oscillospiraceae bacterium | reverse complement strand
GATTTGTTCCGCAGATTTTGGTTCTTGTTTTCCTGCTGTGCATCCTGGAGGACATCGGCTACATGGCCCGGATCGCCTTCGTCATGGACCGGATCTTCCGGCGCTTCGGCCTCTCCGGCAAGTCCTTCATCCCCCTGCTGGTAGCCACCGGATGCGGCGTGCCCGGCATCATGGCCTCCCGGACCATTGAGCAGGACCGTGACCGCAAGATGACCATCATGACTACCGGGTTCATCCCCTGCGGCGCCAAGATGCCCATCGTGGGCCTGATTGCAGGCGCTATCTTTGGCGAGGCCTGGTGGGTCGCTACCTCCGCCTACTTCATCGGCGTGGCGGCGGTGATTGTCTCCGGCATCATCCTCAAGAAATTCAAGGCATTTGCCGGGGAGCCTGCACCGTTTGTCATGGAGCTGCCCGCCTACCATATCCCCTCCCTGGGCAACGTGCTGCGGGGTACTTGGGAGCGGGGCTGGTCCTTCATCAAGCGGGCCGGTACGGTGATCCTCCTCTCCACCATTGTCCTCTGGTTCCTCCAGGGGTACGGCGTAGTGGACGGCACGCTCCAGCAGGTGGCGGACAACAATACCTCCCTGCTGGCGGCCATCGGCAATGCCATCGCCTGGATCTTCTATCCTCTGGGCTGGATCGGCGATTGGGCCTGGAAGGCCGCTGTGGCCACCATTACCGGCCTGATTGCCAAGGAAGAAGTGGTCTCCACCTTCGGCGTCCTCTACCAGTTTGCGGGTGAGGAACTGGGGGACAACGGCGAGGCCATCTGGGCCCTGGTAGGCGCGGACTTCGGCGCTATGAGCGGCTACAGCTTCCTGATTTTCAACCTGCTGTGCGCCCCCTGCTTCGCGGCCATGGGCGCCATCAAGCGGGAGATGAACAGCCCCAAGTGGACCCTGGGCGCCATCGGTTACATGTGCGGCTTTGCCTATGTGATTTCCATGATTGTCTTCCAGATTGGCGGCCTCTTCACCGGCGAGGCGGTGTTCGGTATCTGGACCGTGGTTGCTATTGCCTTCCTGGCGGGCCTGCTGTACCTGCTCTTCCGCCCCTATAAGGAGAGCAAGACCCTCAGCGGTCGCCTGGTCCGCGCCTGATCGTCGCTGCCAACGATAGGAGTTGATAGTATGCAGTGGCTGATAACCAATCTTGGATCCATTGTGGTTGTGCTGGTGTTGATCGCCATAGTCAGCGCCATCATCGTCCACATGATCAAACAGAAGCGGTCCGGCAAGGGCGGCTGTGGGTGCGGCTGTGACGGCTGCGCCAACAGCGGATCGTGCCACCCGCGGACGTAGTACATTCTCCTTTCTCACTTCTCATAGACCCACTAGATTACGCGAAAATCCCCCGGAGGACTCTCCGGGGGATTTTCGCATCCGGGGCTTACTGGACGGCAGCCAGAAGCGGGGCGGTGCGCCGCAGATGGCGGCAGCAGAGAAAGTAGGCGGTTATGAGAAAGACATCCGCCAGCAGCCAGGCCGCCGGCGCAGCAAAACACGCGGCCATATACCCGAGGAGAGGCGTGAGATAGGCCATGGAACCGCGGCCCACCATCTCCAGAACCCCGGCCAGGGTGGCGATGGGGGAGAACCCCATGCCCTGAATCATAAAGCGCAGGATATTTACCAGCGCCAGGGGGACGGCAAAATAGGTCTGAATCAACAGATACTGCCGCACCAGCGGCATCAGGGACATGGCCTCAGCATCCAGGAACAGCGAGCAGAGAAAGTCGCCGAGGAACCATACGATGCCCAGCTCAACAGCCGAATAGATGACTCCCAGCAGGACACAGGCCCCCGTACCCTGGTGCAGACGCTCCCACTTTTGTGCGCCTACATTCTGGCCGCCGTAGGTGGCCATGGCTGAGCCCATGGCGTCAAAGGGGCAGCAGAGGAACATGTGGACCTTGCTGGCGGCGGTGACGGCGGTGATATAGTCGGTGCCCAGGTGGTTCACCGCCGCCTGGATGAGGATGGAGCCGATGGCAGTAATGGAGTACTGCAGGCCCATGGGGAGCCCCATGCTGCACAGCACCCGGATGCGCTTCCCGTCCCAGGCCCAGTCTCCCTTCTCCATGCGGAGGATCGGGAATCCCCGGCACAGGCGGATCAGGCAGCCGAGTCCCGCCACATACTGGGAGAAGATGGTGGCAAAGGCGGCGCCGAACACATCCATGTGAAAGGTGACAATGCACACGATGTCCAGCACCACATTGAGGAGGGAGGCCGCCACCAGCCAGATCACCGGCGTCCGGCTGTCCCCCAGGGAGCGGAGGATCCCCGCGCACATGTTGTAGAGGAAGTAGCCGGGCATCCCCGCAAAGATGGTGACGATATACAGCCACGCCCGGTGGTAGATATCCTGGGGGGTGTCCATCAGGGTCAGGATGTCGGCGCAGAAGATGACGGTGACTGCGGTGAGCAGCAGCCCCACGATGAGGCAGAGCCAGAGGCTGCCGGTGACATAGCGCCGAAGCTCCCGGTAGTTTCGGGCACCGAACTGCTGGGCAACAGGGATGGAAAAGCCGCCGCATACGCCGGTGGTGAACCCCACCACCAGAAAGCTGATGGAGCTGGTGCTGCCCACAGCGGCCAGGGCGTTCCCGCCCAGGGTCTGGCCGACGATGGCTGTATCCACCACATTGTAGAGCTGCTGGAAAAGGAAGCCGAAGAAAATGGGAATCCCGAAACCCAAAAGAAGCCGCATGGGGGATCCCGTGGTCAGATCTTTGGTCATTGGTTACGCCTCCGGAACAGAAATCGTTCCCATTATAGTGAAACCGCAGAGAATAACAAGGAATAGAATTGTAGGAATTGGCTAAAAATTTTGGAAAACAATTGTACAATATCACCATCCGACGCAGATGCCTTGACAAACAGCTGTGCCGCCTCCATAATGGCAAGTACCAAGCAGAAGGGGGATATGATGATGGCTGTGATACGGGAACCCTTTGGCCGGACAAAGGACGGCCGGGAAGTGGAAAAACTGACGCTGCGCCGGGGCGCACTGGAGGCGGAGGTGCTGACCTATGGCGGTGCGCTGGCGGCCCTGCGGGTGCCGGACCGGGAGGGAAACTGCGTGGATGTGGTGCTGGGATACCGCACCCTGTCGGGATACACGGACAACGGCTGCTATCTGGGCGCGCTGGTAGGGCGGTACGCCAACCGGATCGGCGGAGCAGCGATCACCATAGATGGCCGGCACTATCCTCTGACGGCCAATGAGGGAAACAAGCAGCTCCACGGCGGACCGGAGGGATTCAGCTTCCAGGTGTTTTCGGTGGAAGAGCTTTCAGAGGACTGTGCAGTCCTTGCCTATACAGAGCCGGACGGGAAGAACGGTTATCCGGGAACGCTGGCGCTGAAAGCGACCTACACGCTGACAGATCAGGGCCTGTCCCTGCGCTACCAGGCTGTGACCAACAGGCCGACGGTGTGCAACATCACCAACCACAGCTATTTCAATCTCAACGGCTCCGGCAGCGCCATGGGACACCGGCTGTGGGTGGACGCAGATGCCTTTACCCCCATTGATGCAGACAGCCTGCCGGTGGCTCTGGCTGCTCCGGTGGCAGGGACGCCTTTTGATTTCCGGGCAGAAAAAGCGGTAGGACAGGAAATCGGCACGGAGTGCGAGCAGCTGCGCCTGGCGGGGGGGTACGACCACAATTTCGTGCTGAACCCCCAGCCGGGGCTCCGCCTGGCCGCCCGGCTTACGGGGGATGTGTCCGGCATTGCGATGGAGTGCTGGACAACGCAGCCCGGTGTCCAGATTTACACCGCCAACTTCCTGGAGACGGACAGCCAGACCAAGAGCGGCGTGCCCTACGGTCCACGGCAGGCCGTGTGCCTGGAGACCCAGGTGCCTGCCGACAGCCCCAATCACCCGGAGTGGGGGGATGTGATCCTCCGGCCGGGACAGGTGTACGACGCCGCCACAGAGTACCGCTTCCTGTAAAACATCAGCGGGACAGGCATTTGCCTGTCCCGCTTGTTGCATCAATCCACAGCGTGGTCAATGGTGGCGCCGCCCACCACCTGGTCGCCGCTGTAAAATACAACCGCCTGTCCTGGGGTGATGGCCCGCTGGGGAACGGCAAAGCGCACCAGCACTTGACCGTTTTCCAGGGGGATGACCTTGGCGGGGGTTTCCGTCTGGCTGTACCGGGTCTTGGCGGTGACTGCCAGTGAGCCGTCTGGCTCCGGAAAGGGAATCCAATTGACGTCCCGTCCCACGAGACCCAGGTGATACAGCCGGCTGTTTTCCGCCAGGGTGATGGTATTGTGTACCGGGTCCTTCGCGGCTACATAGAGAGGGTGGGAAGCGGAAACGCCCAGCCCCCGGCGCTGACCGATGGTATAGGCCTGCTGACCCCGGTGGCGGCCCAGGACATGGCCGTCCTGGTCCAGAAAATCTCCACCCTCCAGTCGGACGCCGGCCTCTTCCTCCAGGAAACGGACGTAGTCCCCGTCGGGGACGAAACAGATATCCTGGCTGTCCGGCCGCTGGGCGCTGACAAGGCCATGCGCTTCCGCCTTCTGCCGGATGGCAGCCTTGCCCCAAGCCCCCACCGGCAGCACCAGATGGGACAGCTGGCGCTGGGTCAGGTGATAGAGCATATAGCTCTGGTCCTTGCTCCGATCCTGTCCCCGCAGCAGCAGGGTCCGGCCGGTCCCGGGGTCCCGGGCGGCAGATGCATAGTGGCCGGTGGCGATGGCATCAAACCCATTTGCCAGCGCCCAGTTCAAAAAAGAGCCGATCTTCAGACAGCGGTTGCACACCACGCAGGGATTGGGGGTTTCTCCCCGGTTATAGCCTGAAACAAAGTCGCCGATGACGCAGCGGCGAAAGGTTTCCCGCTCATCCAGCAGGAAAAAGGGGATCCCCAGCTGCTGGCAGACCCGGCGGGCATCGGCGGCGTCCTGCACAGCGGCGCCGTAGTCGTGCATATGGATATAGGCGCCAGCCACTGCGTACCCCTGCTCCTGCAGGAGAAGAGCGGCGCCGGCACTGTCCACGCCGCCGCTCATGGCCACAAGAATTCGCTGCTGGGTCATAGAAGCTCCTTTCCGGCCGCTTGACGGCCCGCTCTGAGGGAATTGCCCCTTGACGGGGGAATAGAGTATCCTGTATAATCATACTAGAAGAATGGCGGGATTTGTCCGCTCAATTTGGTAATTTCAACAGGTGACGAAATGGCATCCATGAAAGATGTAGCACAGGAGGCCGGCGTATCCATTGGAACGGTCTCGGGTGTGCTGAACGGAAAGAAAACCATCAAACCCCAAAACTATCGGCGGGTCATGGACGCGGTCCAGAAACTGGATTACCGGCCCAACATGTTGGCCCGCTCTCTGCGCACCAATATCACCGGCAGCATCGGGCTGATCATCCCGGATATTACCAATCCATATTATCCGGAGCTGGCCCGCGGTGTGGAAGATATGGCCCGGAAAGCCGGCGTGACCCTTTTTTTATGCAACAGCGACCGAGACGTGGACAAGGAGTGGGGCTATGCCCAGGCGCTGGCGCAGAAGCAGGTGGATGGGATTATTATTGCCAAGCCCCATATCAGCCTGGAGCAGCTGAATATGCTGCGCCGCAAATGCCGGATCGTGCTGGTGGACGGAACGGCGGAGCAGCTGGGAGAGTTCGACCTGGTAAATGTGGATAACCGCTCCGGTGCTGCCAGTGCCATCGATCTGCTGCTGTCCTATGGCCACCGAAAGATCGCCTTTGTGGGCGGGATCATTGAGTCCCAAAGTATGCAGGACCGGCTGGATGCCTACCGCTCTGTCCTGGAAAAAAGCGGCATCCCTTACCGTCCGGAGTGGGTGAAGGAGTGCAACTACAGCTGGCACAGCGGCCGGGCGGCGGCGCTGGAACTGCTGAAGGCCCCGGGACCGCATCCAACCGCATTCTTTGTGGGTAACGATATCATGGCCCTGGGTGTGGTGCGCGGCATCCACGACTGCGGGCTGCGGGTGCCGGAAGATGTCTCCGTGTGCGGGTTTGATGATATCGCCATGGCGGAACTGGCGTTTCCGGCGCTGACGACCGTGCGCCAACCCAAGTATGAGATCGGCTGTCAGAGCGCCCAGCTGCTGCTGGAGCGCATCTGCGGAGTGCAGCAGGGAGACATCGTCCACCGGGTCCTAGAAACGGCTGTCGTCCTCCGGAAGACGGTGAGCTGGGCGCCGCAGTCATAGCGGCGGAGAGATAGGCGTATCATACCATAAGTTTTACGCTGTTTCAACGAAAATTCATGAAGAAACCGGCTCCCCCGAGGCCACAATGGCCCGGCGGGAGCCGCAGATTGTCCGGAGGAGGGAGAGCATGAAGGAAAACCGATACGATGACCAGACATTTTTTGAGAAATACAGTCAGATGGCCCGGAGCCGGCAGGGGCTGAACGGGGCCGGTGAATGGCCAACCCTGCAGAGCGTGCTGCCGGATTTTACCGGGAAAGCGGTGCTGGACCTGGGCTGCGGGTATGGATGGCATGCATTATATGCGGCAGAGCAGGGGGCGGCCTCGGTGATGGCCAGCGACATCTCGGAGAAGATGCTGGCCGTGGCCCGGGAGAAAAACGCCCACAGAGCCATCACCTATCGCCGGGAGGCCTTTGAGGATGCAGACTATGCCTCGGGATCCTTTGATGTGGTGCTGTGCTCCCTGATGCTCCACTATTTGTCGGATTACAACGATTTCGTGGAGAAGGTCCACCGCTGGCTGAAGCCGGGTGGCATCCTGGTTTACACGGTGGAGCATCCGGTGTTTACCGCCTACGGCTCCCAGGACTGGTACTACGGCCCGGATGGGGAAATCCTCCACTTCCCGGTAGACAACTACTATATTGAGGGACAGCGGGACGCGGTGTTCCTGGGGGAGCATGTGGTGAAATATCACCGAACCCTTACCACCTATCTGGAGGGCCTGCTGGCGCGGGGGTTTACCCTGCTCCACGTCCGGGAGCCCCAGCCCACAGAGGAGATGGTGCGGACCATCCCCGGTATGGCGGACGAGCTGCGCCGGCCCATGATGCTGATCGTTTCCGCCCGGAAGGGCGGATAAAGGAAAGAAATACAGGCGGCCGGGGGACAGAAGCATTCTGCCCCCGGCCGTTTTGACAAAAGATTGCCCTCTATGCCTGCACCAGTTTCCGGCAGGCCCGGGCCAGCTCGTCCAGGGTACTGCAGGGTACCATCTGGCAGAGCAGGGACATGACCTGAATGCTGCGGACATAGGGCCACTTCTGTTCGGGGATGGGGTTGAGCCACAGCACCTTCCCGGCCTGGCGCTTGGCCTCCGCCAGGGCCCGGGCCGCCCGGGGCAGGTCAATGGATTTGGTATCCGAGAGGATCAGCAGCGTGGTGGAGGGTCCCAAGGGGGAGGGGCGCAGGGTGCAGAGGTGTTCCAGGGCGGTGCCCAGGTCCGTCCCCTTGCCGTAGAGGCCCGAGGAGCGGACATAGCTGCGGAAGGACTCCATGTTCTGCAGGGCAAAGGGATCCACCTCGTAGACACCCTCGGAGAAGAGGAAGGTCCGGGAGGACTCGGAGATCTCGGACATGGACTTGATGAAGCGCAGGGCAAACTCCGAGAACTGGAGCATGGAGCCGGACACGTCGCACAGCAGCACCAGCCGGCGGCGGCGCCGGCGCTTGCGCCGGAAGGAGAGCCGGTAGAAGCTGCCCCCCGTCTCCAGCCCCCGGCGGATGGTCTTTTTAAAATCCAGCTTTCCGCTGTGGCCGGCGTGGAGCCGCCGCTGGGAGAGCTCTGCATTAAGCTGCTGGGCGATCCGGGCGATGAGGGCCGTGGCCCGGGGGATGTCCGTCTCCTTGAAACGGGAGATGTCACGGTACAGCAGGGCCAGATCCGGGTCCGCCTCCTCGCAGCCCACAGCGGCGTCCTCCATGAGCATTTGCTGCTCCAGAAGGAAACGCATGAACACCGAGCGGATAAAGTTCCCATAGAGCTTGGGGCTGCGGGTCAGATTCTCCTGGGATTTCTCCAGGAACTGCCGCAGATATTCCCGCTTGTCCTCGCTGAGCTGGAGGTATACCTCCTGCAGGTCCTCCCGCAGGTCCATGCTCTGGCCGTTGACCTGGAGCTCCTGCTCCGCCTCGGACCGGCGGCGGGCCAGCTCCTCCGCCTCCGCCCGGTGCTGCTCCCGGAGAGCCTCCCGGCGCTCCACGCTGACAAAAAAGCCGTCAAAGGCCCGGTCAAAGGCGCTCTGCTCCTGCTGGGACTTGGCGTACACCGCCCGCAGGGCGGCCTTTACCACCTCCCGGTCCGAAAATCCGAAGGACTCCAGGACTTTACAGGCGTCTGCCGTCTCCTGAGGACCCACCGCCAGCCCTTCCTGCCGGAGAAGGGCGGAGAACTCCGTCAGCTTTTCCAGGTAGACAAATCCGGTGGGGCCCATCACCGGCCCTCCGCGCGCTGCTGGGCCTGCTGGATCTTATCTGTGTCGTCGGGCTGCTCCGCCGGGGCGGCGTGGTCGTGGTGACAGTGGCCGCAGTGCTGGTGAGCGGACTCCTGGGCGCCCTCCGGCCGGGGGATGCCATCCTCCGCTGCCTCCAGATCCTCGCTGTTTTTCAGCACGAATCCCCGGGTCTGGCGGACGGCCTCCGGCGTCAGGTCGCTGATGCCCAGGGCCTCCAGGGCGGAGACCCAGTCCAGCGTCTCGGCGATGGAGGGCTTTTTCAGGATGGCGTCGTTGGCGCGGAGGTCCTGGATGGCCTGGGCCACCTGCACGGCCAGATGCTCGTTGACGTTGGGCTGCTTGGCGCGGATGATGGCGATCTCCTTCTCCAGGCTGGGATACTGGATGTAGAGATAGGCGCACCGGCGGCGCAGGGCCTCGCTGAGGGGCCGGGCCCGGTTGGAGGTCAGCACCACAAAGGGGATGGTCTTGGAGCGGATGGTGCCGATCTCCGGGATGCTCACCTGCATCTCCGAGAGCAGCTCCAGAAGGAAGGCCTCGAACTCCTCGTCGGCCTTGTCGATCTCGTCGATGAGCAGCACCACCGGCTCCTCCGAGCGGATGGATTTGAGCAGGGGCCGCTCCAGGAGGTACTCGTCGCTGAAAAGGGAGCGGGTCAGCTCCTCCGGATTCTGGCGGTTCATCTGCACCTGGATGGAGAGCAGCTGTTTCTGGTAGTTCCACTCGTACAGGGCTTTGCTCTCATCCAGCCCCTCATAGCACTGGAGCCGCACCAGCTCCCGGTCCAGGGCCTGGGCCATGACCTTGGCGATCTCCGTCTTGCCAACGCCGGCGGCTCCCTCGATCAGGAGCGGCCGGCCCAGCTGCAGCGCCACCAGCAGGGTGGTGACCAGGCTGTCGTCGTAGACGTAGTGGGCGGCGTCCAGTTTGTTCTTCAATTCTTGTACGTCCATGGGTACCTCCATTGTGTGTATTCAAACAATCGACAAGAATATACCACAATTTTTCCGGAAAAGCAACAAAAAAACGGAGGAAATCTCTATAAAAGCCGCTGTGCAGGCAAAACGCCGTCCGGCGGGGGATTTCGAGAGAGGAGAGGGGCACGGGAAGCCGGAAGTCCTACAGAGTGTTGGGGGACTATGCCGGACAGACCGGAGAGCTCTCGGGGGAAATCCTGGACTTTGGCGGGATGCACCAACTGGGCGGACAAACAGTACATACAGATTGTAGGATATTCAAATGCAAACAGATGTGGTATAATAAAGCGAATTTTGACAGAGAAAGAGGGATGCTTTTATGTACGAGGGACTCTATGCCCCCCTCCCGGACGGGCAGGCCTACGCCCGGCGCATCGGTCTGCCCTGGCCGCTGACGCCGGACCTGGACACCCTGGACCGCATCATCCTGGCCCACCAGTGCACGGTGCCCTTTGAAAATCTCCAGTGCTACGACGAGGGCCAGATGCCCTCCCTGGAGATCGCGGCGCTGTTTGAAAAGGTCGTGGTCCAGCACCGGGGCGGGTTCTGCTTTGAGCTCAACGCCCTGCTGCTGTCCTTCCTCAAAGCGCTGGGGTATGACGCCTGGGGTGTCTCCTGCTGCATCATCCGGGGCAGGGACTTCATCCCCCCCATGCTCCACCGGGCCATTCTGGTCCGCCTGGGGGAGACGGTGTACTACTGCGACGTGGGCTACGGCGGCCCCCAGCCCCCGGGACCGGTGCCCCTGGGCGGGGAGCGGACCATCTGCGGAGAGCGGTTCATTTTCCTCAAGCAGGATGAGACCTGGTGGCGGCTGGACCGCTATACCAGCAAGGGGGAGCGGGAGAAGGTCATCCTCCTCTGGCCCATGCCCCAGGCGGAGACCTATTTTATCCCCTATAACTTCTACTGCTCCAGAAATCCGGACTCCCTGTTCGCCAAGAAGCGAGTGCTGAACCTGCGCACGGCAGAGGGCAGCCTGGCGCTGATGGACACCACCCTCACCGAGCGGAGGGGCGGGGAGACCACTGTGACCGAGGCGCGCAGCCGGGAGGAGCTGGCCGCGATGCTCAAGGAGAAGTTCGGCATCGAATACCCCGCCGCCTCCCTGCGCTGGGAGAACGCCTGAGCGGCCGGAGGACTTGACAGAAAGAGGCGGACGGCCCATATGGGAGAAAGCACCCTGGCAGATTTTGTTTGAGAGAGAGGGCGTTTTACATGACAGATGCGGAGCTGTTGACCCTGGCCGGGGAGCTGGGCTTTGACCGGGCGGCGGTGCTGGACACCGGGGAGATCCCCCTGGAGCCGGCCTTTCGCAAATACTGCCAGGACAATGTCTGCGGGAAGTACGGCGCGAATTACGCCTGCCCGCCGGACTGCGGCACCACAGAGGAGATGGCGCGGCGGCTGCGGGCCTACCGGCGGGCGCTGGTGCTCCAGACCTGCTGGGCGCTGGATGGGCAGGGGGCGGAACAGATCCGCTCTGCCAAGGCCAGCCACAACCGGATGACCCGGACGCTGCTGGACCGCTGCGGCGGGGGATTGATGGTGGGGGCCAGCGGCTGTGATGTGTGCAGCCCGTGCCTGCGCCCGGCGGGGGAGCCCTGCCGCTTTCCGGAGCTGCGCTTTTCCTGCATGTCCGCTTACTGCATTCATGTGGCGAAGTTGGCAGAGCGGTGCGGCATGACGTACTACCGTGAGGGAACGGTTCATCTGTTCAGCCTGTGCTGTTTTGACCGGCTGGAGGAGCCTTGACAAAAGAGAACATAGGAGCGGGCCGCCGGGGGTGTTTCCTCCCGGCGGCCCGCTTGCTTTTTCGGTTTAGTCGTCATAATCCCTCTCCACGGAGAGAACATCCCCGGTGGAGGCGCTGATCTCATACTCATACTCCATACCGCCGGATTTGAACTCCACGCTGTAGTGAGGAACCCGCTCGTCCAGTTCAGCGTCTATTTCCAGACTGTGGATCTCACTCACGCTGAGCCCGGCATGGGCCAGCGCTGCGTCCCGGGCAGCCTCGCTGGAGATCACATCGCCGGATGGGGCGGAGGCGTGAGACTCCTGTTCCTGCTTCAGCACGGCGCCGCTGGTGCCGTCAATGTCGTACTCGTACTCTGTACTGTTGTACCAGAAAGAGACCTCGTATTCCAGCCGGCCATCGTCATAATCCCCCTTGACGGTCAGGGCGGTGACCTGGCTCTCAGTGAGGCCGGCCGCTGTCAGAGCCGCATTTTTGGCTCCGTCAACGCCGATTCCGGCACCGGTAGGGGATGTGGTGGGCGTGGTCGGAGAAGCGGCGTCTTGAAGGATCTCCGCCGGTCCGCTGAGGACAGCGCCGGTATAGGCGTCCACCATGTATTCATATTCCCCTAAGTGGGTATACAGATCCACCTCGTAGTGGGCGGGAGTCTCATCCAGCTCCGGATCCACCTCCCAGGTGATAGCGTTCACCTCCAGCACACCGGCGTATTCCTGGGCGGCATAGGCCGCCTGAGAGCGGCCGATGGGCATCCCCGGCGCACCGGTTTCCTGGAGCTGCTGGAGTTCTTCCACACTGAGCGCGGCCAGTTCGTCGAAATTGAGCGTGCTGTTGAGGGAGAGGACACTTTGGATCAGGGCGGCTTTGCCGACAGAAATGTTATTTTGCTGGGCCTGGGTTTCCAGGCCGGTATCTTGGGTGAAGATCTGACTGAGCACGGAGGCACCAGCCGAGGCGTTCTGCAGGGCGGTATCCACCTGGCTGGTGAGGTCGGCCTGGAGACGGCTGGCCCGCTGGGGATCGCTGTCCTCCACAGAGATAAGAATGGCCGAGGAGATGCTGTCCAGATAGCCATTCTGCACCAGAGAGCCGATGATTGCGTTTACTGCCACATCCAGCGGGGTGCCCTTTAGATCCATGTCGCCCAGGACAGCCTGGGCGTCGGCATTGAGGGCGGTGCAGGAGAGGACTTCCTCCTTGCTGCTGATGCGCAGTTCAAAGCTGGGGTTTACATCCAGGGAGATCACTGAAGCCACGGCGGTGGCTTGCTGCAGAGTAACACCTCCAACGATCAGAAGTGCCAGACAGGCGGCGGCCAGCCAGGGAATGACGCGGCGGCCGTGCTTTTTCCAGGCGGACTTGGAGGGGGCAGGGTGCTCCTGGGCGCCGCAGCGGGCAAGGATGGCGTCCAAGCGGTCCGGCGCGGCATGTTCCACAGCGCTTTGCAGCGTGCGTTCCAATTCCTGTTCCGTCATGACGCATCACCTCCTTCCAGTAGGGTGCGCAGTTTTTTCAGCCCACGGTGGTATTTGGACAGCGCGGTTGCCAGAGGGATCTCCAGCAGTTCGGCGATCTCCCGGTGCTTCAGCCCGCTGACAGCATGCAGCAAAATGACCTGCCGTCCGATGTCGTCCAGAGCGGTGAGCGCGGCATGGAGAGCATGGCGCTCCTCCACATTGACCGATGGAGAGGGAATGGCCAGGCTCTCCCAGTCCTCCGGAGCCAAGTCCGCTGTTTTTCCCTGTTCCCGCAGGCGCATCAGGGACAAATTCTTGGCAATGGTCAGGATCCAGGCCATGGGACTGCCCTGGGGCCGGTACAGGGGCGCTTTCTCCCAGATGCGCACAAACGTGTCTTGGGCCACATCATCCGCATCGTGTCCATTTTTCAAATAGGACAGGGCCAGGCCGTATACCGCGCCCCTGGCGTGGTCATACAGGGCGGCCAATGCCTCCTGGTCCCCTTTGGCGATGCTTTCCAGCAGCGCTTCCAACTCCACCGGGCCGTATTCAGCTGTGAACAGGCCCATCAGAAAAATCATGTCGATTCTCTCCCGTCATGAATAAAATGCTTAAGAAGCCGGTTTTATTGCAGCGCGGCAGAAAAAATTTGCCGGACAACATGGAAAAAAGGGCCGCAGCAGCGGCCCGAGGGGCAGAGCCTCCGGAAGAGGGAACACCGGTGCGCCAGAGCACTGCGGAGACGCCCCCGGCGCAGCTGGAGGAGGACAGGCCCGCCTAAATCTTCAGCGCGCCGCTGCCCTGCCGCATCAGAAAGCTTTCCAAATCCGATACAAAACGCTTCTGCTGCCGCCGGAGATAGCTTTTGACGATGGGGCGGAGATAGAACTTTTTCACCGCCACCTGTTCTGTGAACGTGACTGCTGTCTCCGCTCCTCTTTCTGTAAAAATGCCGCTCCAGTGCCCACCCATGCTGCTGTTATCGAGATCAAATTCCCAGCGGATGCAGGGTTCCCATACGGTGGTGGTAAACACGGTGGGGAAGCCGCTGCCGGTATATTCCACAAACTGAGCTTTGCTGAGAACCTCTACCCGCTCCAGACCGCTGCGCCAGAGGGGGTATTGATCCACTGCGGTGACGGCGTCCCACACCTGCCGGATCTTCCAGGGCAGGAGGACATGAATGGTAGAGACAATCATGGCGGCACCTCCTGAGGCGATGACGGCGGGCGGAAGGGACCCGCCGGTCACCTGACGGTGTACGTCTGGTATACGGTCCCCCCCAGGTCCTTCCACTGGAAGAGACCCCCCTCAAGCGTCATATAGCTGTGGCGGCTGTTCTCCTTAGGGATGGAGACAGAGCCTGGATTCAGATAGAGATAGCTTCCGTGATCCGTGCAGGCGGGCACGTGGGTGTGGCCGTGGAGTAGGATGGTGCCCGACGCCATGGGGGGCAGGTGCGCCTCGTTCCACAGATGACCGTGAGTGGCGTAAATGGAAACGCCGTCCACCTCCACCAGGGCGTAATCGCTCAAAACCGGGAACTCCAGAACCATCTGGTCCACCTCACAGTCGCAGTTGCCCCGCACGGCCAGCACCTGATCCTTCAGTCCATTGAGCATGCCGTAGACCTGGGGGCAGTCATACTCCGGCGGCAGGGCGTTCCGGGGACCGTGGTAGAGCAGGTCGCCCAGCAGCAGGATGCGGTCGGGCTTTTCCTCTGCGATGCGCTCCAGCAGCTGCCGGCAAAAAAGGGCGGAGCCGTGGAGGTCGGAGGCAATCAAAAGTTTCGTCATAGGGAAGTCTCCTTACATCTTCTATTCCCTGTCAGTATATCAAAAATTTCAGAAAATTCAACAGTTGCTTTCCGGAGGAAAACGGGCTATACTGGGGAGCGTTGAGGTGAGAGACCATGGCATACAAAACGATTTTGTTTGATTTGGACGGCACCCTGCTGGACACCCTGGAGGACCTGGCAGACGCCGTCAACCATATTTTAGAGCGTCACCGCTGCCCTCAGCGCACGCTGGACGAGGTGCGCCTGTTTGTGGGGAACGGTCTGGGAATGCTGATGCGCCGTGCCCTGCCCGCCCAATACAGTCAGATGGTATCGGATCTGCTGGCGGAGGAGCTTCGGACCTACTATACCGCTCACAGCCGCATTAAGACCGAAGCCTATCCCGGCATGCGGGAACTGCTGGAGGAGCTCCATACAGCGGGAGCAAAGGTGGCGGTGGTATCCAACAAGGCCGACGAGGCGGTGGAGGAGCTGTGCAGATGCTACTTCCCGGGTCTGGTGGATGCTGCGGTGGGGGAAACCCCCGGCCGCCGTCCAAAACCAGCTCCGGACGCAGTGGACCTGGCTCTGGAGCGCTTGGGAGCAAACCGAGACGGCGCGGTCTATGTAGGGGACTCTCAGGTGGATCTGGATACTGCACGGACGGCTGGGCTGCCCTGCATAGCCGTGACCTGGGGCTTCCGGGCCCGGCAGGATCTGATGAAGGCTGGCGCGGAGACACTGGCGGACACCCCGGCGCAGCTGCTGGAGCTGCTGCGGGGGGATGGGCCGGCCCGCTGAGAAGACAGAATTTTTGATAGGAGCATGCATCCGCCTCCCCGGCCAGCGGCCGGCGGGGGCGGATGCTCTGCTTCCCGGCTTTATTGTTTTACAATCCGCCCTAAAGCGGCGGCATCCAGCAGGTTCACGGTCTGGAATTTTCCACGGTAAAAAACGGCATAGTTGTTGAACACACAGGGCAGGCTTTTTGCCTGCTCCAGGGACTCCACCGGACGGAGGGACAGGGAGACGCCGTGCTCCCCACAGTAGCGGGCAGCGAGCTCCACACTCTGGAGGATATAGGGGCACTGCATACTGTAGTAGATGGTCAGCTCCTGTGTTTCGATGGACTGTGCCTTGGCGCTGGGAGCAAAGCAGGGGACGGTTCCGTCAAAGGACAGGGCCAGCAGGGTATAGCCATCCGCAGTGGTGTCCGCGACTTCAAATCCAAAGGATTTGGCAAAGGACTGATCGGAGAGCCATGCCTTCTGCTTTTCCGCTCCCAGCATGCAGACGCCGGATCTGCCCTGACGTTTTGCATCTGCCAGGCAGTACTCCATCAGCGCCTTTCCGTACCCCTTGCCCCGATATTCCCGCCCCAGAACCCAGAGACAGTAAATATAAAAATACCTGTCCCCCAGAATGGGTACCCAGGCGTGTTCCAGCGGGGCGTATTCGATAAATACCGTAGCCTTGGCGTCCAGCTTGCGAAAGACGTGTCCTTCCCGAAGCCGCTGGCCGAGCCACTGCCGCTTGGCCTCCACTCCGGGGTGGGACGTTTTGCTGCGGATGATGCAGCACAGGTGTTCGCCTGCCAGGTTTTCCTCTGTCAGATTGATCCATTTGGCGTCCATGGACGGCCTCCTTTCCGCTGCCGCGTTTGGCTTGTATGATTATATCATGGGCGGCACCCGGCAGCAACCCTGCCAAAAGGCGGAAAGTTCCCGGTTGATTGTTGCCGGGAGATATGGTATAATCAAAATGCTAAAAGTAAATCATCGCTCATATAATTTCGTTAGTATGGCACGAAAGTTTCTACGGGGCCGCCAAAGGCCCTGCTATGGGTGTTCCGCAATGGGGGAGAGGCTCCAGGCGGGGCGCCCTTTTCCTTTTCACAGCGCGTCTTTTATGAAAGGAGGAGAAAACATATGACGACGATTTTGCGGGGCAACATCATCCATGCGCCGGCCCTGGGCCGGCTGGAGACTCTGGAGCGGGGATATCTGGTGCTGGAGGACGGGGTGATCCGGGGACTCTATCCGGCGCTGCCGGCGGCCTGCCGGAATGCTCCGGTGGAGGATTACGGGGAGAATCTGATTCTCCAGTCCTTTGCCGACATGCATCTCCATGCCCCCCAGTACGCCATGGTGGGCATGGGGATGGACCTTCCCCTGCTGGACTGGCTGAATACCTACACGTTCCCGGTGGAGGCGCGGTATGCGGATCTGGACTACGCCCGCCGAAGCTACCGGAAGCTGGCGGCGGACCTCATCGCCCGCGGGACCACCCGGGTGGCCATGTTTTCCACACTCCACACGGATGCAACCCTGATCCTGATGGAGGAACTGGAGCGAGCCGGGGTCACCGGGTATGTTGGGAAGGTGAATATGGATCGAAATGGGGGAGAGAAGCTCCAGGAGACGACGGATGAGTCGGTGGCGGAGACGCTGCGCTGGCTGGAGCAGTGCTGTTTTGAACATATCAAGCCCATCCTGACGCCCCGTTTTACTCCCTCCTGCACCGATACGCTCATGGAGCAGCTGGGACGCATCGCAGCAGAGCGGAGGCTCTATGTCCAGTCCCATCTCTCGGAGAACACCGGGGAGATGGACTGGGTCGGGGAACTGTGCCCGGACTGCGGAGAATACTGGGAGACCTATGCCAAACACGGCCTCTGGAAGTCACACACCATCATGGCGCACTGTGTCCACAGCAGTGAGCGGGAGCAGAGGGCTATGGCGGAGGCCGGGGTTCTGGCGGTCCACTGCGCGGACTCCAATGTAAACATCCTCAGCGGAACGGCACCGGTGCGCCAGCTCCTGGAGCGGGGCGTCCGGGTGGCTCTGGGCAGCGATGTGGCCGGCGGGGCCCAGCTGGGGATGCCCCAGGTGATTACCGCCAGCATCCGTGCCTCCAAAGTGAAATGTATGGAGACAGGGATGCCTTTCCTGACCGTGCCGGAGGGCTACTACCTGGGTACCACAGCCGGACACCGCTATTTCGGAGCCGGGGAGGGCTTTGCCGCCGGGGATGCCCTCCATGCCGTTGTGGTGGACGAGAGCCGTTTCCCGGAGCCGGCCCGGCCGCTGAGCCTTTCGGAGCGCCTGGAGCGAGCCCTCTATCTGATGGATGACCGGGATCTCCGGGCAGTGTACAGCGAGGGGCGGAAAGTTCTCGGTTGATTTTTCCGGCTTCCTGGGATATACTAAGACAAAATCGAAAAAAGGAGAACAGCAATATGATCCGTCACATTGTTATGTGGAAGTTCCGTCCCGGCACAGAGGCCGAGGCCCGGAATTTTATGGAGAAGCTCTCCGCACTCTACGGGGTGATCCCCCAGATCAGGGCACAGCAGATCGGCGTGGACTGCTCCGCTTCCGGCAAGAACTACAGCGCTGTGCTGGTGTCAGACTTTGATTCCCTGGAGGACCTGGAGACCTATAAAAATGATCCCCGCCACCAGGCGGTGTCCGCCCTGTGCAAGGCGATCCGGGAGGACCGGGTGGCGGTGGACTACGAACTGTAAGGGCCGCAGGACCCAAAAAGAGGGGATATACCGGGGTATATCCCCTCTTTACGGTGAAAAGCGGCGGTAAAGGAGTAAAAAAGATGGCAACTGCGTTTGAAAATTTTGCCCTGACGGACCTGGTGCGCAAGCCTGAGGACGCCCTGCGCCTGGCCAGCCTTGCGGCGGTGGAGGGACGGAAAATCCGGGGCTATGCCGGCAACTATTTCCAGTACTGGATGGGGGATGCCGCCGTGATTGTGCGGACCCTGCAGAATTTTGATACCGACGAGTCGGAGCTCTATGGCATGGACACCCACGCCGCCTCGGACTGCGTATGGGAGTGTGCCGTTGAGCAGGACATTACGCCCAGGGATTTCGATCCTCTGGAGAGGCGGCTGCTGGTCAGCGGAGGCGGAAAGAGCCTTGCGGTGGTGGATGTGGTGAATGCCGATGTACTGCCTGCTTTCTATCCCGGAACGCCGCTGCGCCTGAATATGGTGGGATTCCCCCGGTGGATCGACTATCTTCCCGATGAGGCGGCCTATATCCAGGCACAGAAGGCAAAAAAAGATGGGGAAAACATGGTCCTTGCGGAGGGGGGGATTTTTTCCTGCGGCTATGTGATCATCCATGATCACAAGGTTCCCTCCGGGCAGATGCAGGAGAATTTTGTCCAGATCCGGGGACGGGTGAAGGATGTAAAGGTGGGGGAGACCTATATGGGGCTCCAGCCCATGACCACCTTTATCCGCACCACGGTGGAGACCAATTTCGGGGATCTTGAGCTGTGCCATACTGCCGAGCAGGTAGCGGAGGATCAGAAAGATCAGGTGAAAGTAGGGGCAATTGTTTCTGCGCTGTGCATCCTCTCCGGAGACCCGGCCGTCGGGGAATACGCCGGCGGCATCTGCTGCGACGAGGAACGGGACCTGCTGCTTCTGCGCAACTTCTTCGAGCACGGCGGCGCTGACCGGCTGCGGCCGGCCATGCACAGCGAATGTGTCTATATCTCCGATTACTCCGGCAGGAGTCTGGAAGGAGTAGAGGCCGCCATCGGGCTGCTGAAAGAGGTGGAGGCGGCGCTGGATGCGGAGAGCCGGTACTACGCCTATCCCGCACACCTGACCGGCGTGGAACTGGATGGGAGCGGGGACCCGGAGCCCCCCTACGGCGCGGGGAAGAAGTGCCTGCTGCTGGCTCAGGGCGGGCCGGAGCAGTATGTGGCACTGTGTTTTGTGGAGACCGACAGCGTGGGGCGCATCCGTGCCCTGCGCCTGAGCCAGGATGGTCGTTACCGCTTTGAGCGGGATGACGCGCCGGCGGAGGATCCGTTTGCCGGGACGGAACCTCCCAAGGATGCCATGGAGGCCATGCTGCCCTGGGCGGTAATGGAGGGCCTTGTCCAAGAGGCGGAGGAGATCACCGCTGACTTGAGCTGCTTTCCCGCCTATGAGACTGCGGCCCGGGAGCGGCTGGCGGCGCTGCTGGCGGTGGAGGAAGATTGGGAGCGGTTTTTGCCGGGCCTGTTCGGAGACCTGTTCCAGGAGACGGCCGGAGGAAGCCGGGAGAAGGGAGAGACCCTTTACGAGGGGTTCAACCGCTACCGCACTATGGCCGGCCCCTCCCCCGGAAAGTACCGGGAAGAGCTGGTGAACGCCCTGACGCTGGTGCAGCGGCTGGGAGAGCTGTACAGCCAGAAGCCCTGACAGAAAAGGGTCCGCAGGCAGCGCCTGCGGACCCTTTCTTTAGCTCTGCTCCGGGGAGACCGCGGTTCAGCCGAGAATGGCCAGCCACTCCTTCTCCTTGAAGCCCGGAAAGACGCCCCGGTCATCCACCAGCAGGGGGCGCTTGACCAGCATCCCGTCGGCAGCGAGAAGACGCAGCTGTTCCTCCTCGCTCATGACGGGCAGCTTGTCCTTGAGTCCGAGCGCCTTGTATTGGAGGCCGCTGGTGTTGAAGAATCGCTTCAGGGGCAGGCCGCTGCGGCCATACCACGATTTGAGCTCTTCATAGGTGGGGTTGTCCTCTTTGATATCGCGGTAAGTATAAGATACACCCTTCTCCTCCAGCCAGTTGACGGCCTTCTGGCAGGTGGTGCACTTGGGATAACATAGGACCAGCATTGTCGGATGTCCTCCTTTTATCGTTTTGCCGTTCTTAAAGATAAGATCGATCATCCGGGCCGCAGCCGGAAACAGCAGCCTCAGGACGAAGAAAATGAACCGGTGCGGCAGGGCCGGCCAGAGGCTGAAACGCGCAGGCATCCGTCTGTTCTCCGGAGCCTGCCGGCCCCCGGATCATATCCGGCCACAGTGCCGATCACGAAAATCAGGACAGCTGTGATGGGGAGCGGTTTCTGCCTGGCCGCCTTTCCAGGGCTTCGTTCCCGTTTCCCATTCAATACTCCCGCAGTACCAACTCGGTAATGCCGGGGTTCAATCCAAGCTCCAGACGCAGCACTTTAGGGTGCCTGACGTAAGTTTTCCGGACCATATCCCGGATGGCGCTGCCTCCATGATAGCCGTGGACCAGCTCCAGACGGTATGTTGCCCTTCCTGCCCGGCGCAGGGCTGTGTCAATGGCTACCTGTGCCTGGTAGCAGGTCATGCCGTGGAGATCGATGGTAATGGTGCCGGCGGCCATGGCGCGCCTCCTTTCTGAATTGTCACTATTGTACCACAGGGATGTGAAACTTGTCCACTTTACTTTTTCCCGCTTCTCCGGTACAATAAGGCAGAGGTGACAACGGATATGTTTAACTGTACCCTTTGCTATCTGGAAAGCGAGAAGGGGGAGTATCTGATGCTCCACCGGATCAAAAAGAAGAACGACGTGAACCGCGACAAATGGATCGGCGTGGGCGGAAAGTTCGAAGATCGAGAGAGCCCGGAGGAGTGCCTCCTGCGGGAAGTCCGGGAGGAGACGGGACTCACCCTGACCGACTGGCGCTATCGGGGGATTGTGACCTTTGTGTCGGAGGGCTGGGAAACGGAGTACATGCACCTGTTTACCGCCACCGGCTGGAAAGGGAACATGGCTGCCGACTGCAGTGAGGGAGTGCTGGAGTGGGTGCCGAAGGAGCAGGTGGAGTCCCTTCCGATCTGGGAGGGGGATAAGATTTTTTTCCGCCTGCTGGCGGAAGAGCGGCCCTTTTTCTCACTAAAGCTCTCCTATGAGGGAGATGCTCTGGTGTATGCAGCCCTGGACGGAAAGGAGATGATACTGTGAAGGAGAAACTACTGATCTCAGCCTGCCTTCTGGGACATAACTGCAAATATAACGGCGGAAATAACTATACGCCCCTGGTGGAAGAGCTGAAGGCAAAATATGATCTGATTCCGGTGTGCCCGGAGGCGTTTGGCCTGCTTCCGATTCCCCATGAGCCCTCGGAGCGGGTGGGGGAGAGGGTCCTGTCCAAAAGCGGAAAGGATGTGACTGCGGCCTTCCAAAAGGGGGCGGAGAAGACCCTGACCATCGCCCGGGCAGAGAACGTCAAGCTGGCAGTTCTCAAGGAGCGCAGCCCCTCCTGCGGCTGCGGAAGCATCTACGACGGAACGTTCACCGGTACTGTGGCGCCGGGCAACGGCGTGGCGGCGGAACTGCTTGCAGCCGATGGTGTCAGGATCTACGGCGAGAGCCGAATCGCGGAGCTGCTGGAAAAGAAATAAAATAGTCAGAATAACAGAGGGAGCGCAGCAGGTATTGGCTGCGCTCCCTCTGTCAGGTTTCGTATCTCGATTGGCGGCCCTTTTACAGCGCCGGGAGGACTACCGGTATTAGCGCTGGACGGGATTCCCGGGCGCACAGGCAGACCCGGTAGGCTCCCAGAGCATATTCATGCAGGCGCAAGAGGGTGCCGGGAATCTCCAGAGAAGCCCCCTCCTTGGTGAGACGAACACAGAAGGAGGACAGGGGACGGTGCAGCCCGGTGCCCTCTGCCTTCAGGAAGGCCTCCTTGGCGACCCACAGCCGGCACAGGGCCTCCGCCTGCTCTTCTGGGGGAAGGGACGCGGCGAAAGCGGCTTCCCGGGGATGGAAAAACCGGCTGGCCATCTGCATCGTGCAGCGGGAGCTTTCGATGTCCACGCCCAGCGGAGCGTCCCCCACAGCGCAGAGCACCCATGGACCGCTGTGGCTCAGAGAAAACTGGGGCCGTGTCTGGTTGAGAAGCTTCGGCTTGCCCCAGGGATTTTTGATAAAGGCCTGCTGCGCGGGGGGAATGCCCCACCAGTCCAGTGCCTGCCGCAGGAGCCAGCCGGCCCCGGCGATCCGGGCACCATCCTCCGCCCGGCGGCAGGCGAGGGCCCGCCGCTGCCGCTCCTCCGGAAGTCCCTCCAGCAGGACGTGCCAACGCTCCTCCGGGAGGACGGCGGAGAGATTCATTGCATACAAATTTCCCATGGGCTGTCTTTCCGATTGGTGCACAGCTTGCAGCTGCTTATACCATCAGATCCGGTCCGGCGGCCCGATAGACCCGCAGGAGCTTAATGGAGAGATACAGCCGCTGGTTTTCATTGCCGTCGTCAAAGTGAATGCCCGTAAGCTGAGAGATGCGGTTAAGGCGGTATTGCAGGGTGTTGCGGTGCATATGCATGGCATCCGCCAGCTTTTTCAGGTTCCCGTCGCTGGAGAGGTAGGCGTCCAGCGTTGCGATGTATTGGGAGCCGGTCTCCCGGTCTTCCCGGTCCAAAACCAGAATGGCCGGGTGGCAGATCGTCTCCAGCCGGACGGATTTCAGCGCAAAGCTCACCAGGTACTCCACCGAATAGTCCTCATATTTATAGGACCAGAAGGTGGGGTCCAGCATCTCCCCGATGCGCAGCGCAGCCTCCGCCTGGCGGTAGCCGAACCGGATGCCGGGAAAGGTGGCGGCAGGAGCGCTGATGCCGCACTTCATCAGGGAGTCCCGAAGCAGCTCTGCCAGAGTGCCGGTAATGCTCTCCAGCTCCTCCGGATCAGCCCGGATAATGGCCACCATTTGATCCTTGACCTCCAGACAGTAGCTGTCCGGAAACCATCTGTGGATATACTCGGGGGCGTACTGCCGGGGCTGCTTGCCCCGGAACATGTCCGAGAACAAAAGCACATAGAAGGTCTCCTGCTCTTTCCAGCCAAGTCCCGCCAGATGGTAGTTGATGAACTCGACGGGGTAGGAGTTGCTGTCCGAGAACAGCAGAGTGTGAATAAAGGTATCCATGGCCGAGGCCTGGGTGCCGGTCTGCTCGGTGTCCAGCAGCTCCTGGAGCAGGTAGTCGGAAAAGATTTGGATCAGGCGCAGATCCCCTTTGCTGATGGGATGGAAGTACTCCATGACGAATAGCGTCCCCAGGTAGCAGGCGTGGTGGGAAAAGGCGGTAATGGCGCCGTTGCGCTCAAAACTGTTGGTTTCATAGTAGGTGGTGCGGTTGCTCTCGCTGTGCCAGTTTTCTGCCCGAACCACGCTGCGGAATTCCGGGATCCAGTATCCCGCTGTGATCAGACTGTTCCAGGCCGGAACCTCCGGAATGCTGTGAAATTTCTGAGTGGTGGCAGTAATAAGGTAGCTGCTGTCATAGAGGATCATGGGGTTCTGGATAATCTCATAACCTACCTGCAGGAACTCCCGCATGGCCCGGCCCCGGCCCCGCAGGTCCAGCAGCCGGTTCTCCCAGTCCCGCAGCCGGTCCAGCAGCCGCTGGATGCTGGAAAGGACAGCGGGCAGTGCCGGCTGGCTCCCGGGGACCTGGACCGATAGAAATGCCGGACCGGAGGTCGGCTGCGCGGCGGAATCCTCCCAGGAAGCGCCCTCCTGTTCTCCGCAGGCGACAACCGCCGAGCAGCGCTCTGCGCCGCTGATGCGGAAAAAGGCCTCTGCCTGTCCGGCCTCCAGGACATACAGCGCCCCGGGGTCCAGTGTGTCCTCCCCCAGATAGCAGGTCATTCGGCGGAACAGACGGTCCTCGACCAGATGCTCGCAGCCCAGAGAAAACTCCTTCTCCAAATGCTCCTTCACGACATACAAGCTCAGTTCCATAATTCCTCCGTAAGCGCCGGGCAGTACTGTGAAAATTTTGACTAGGCCCTTGTGATTTTACAAAATTGCCCTGTGCATTTTTGGTCGCCGTGACGATGTCAATCCGCGCAATCTGTGCTATTTTATACAACAGAGACAAGTTGCGCCTGGGCAGTATTGGACTCTTTGATGAATCGCGCGACAGATCCCGACACACGTATATGATTTAGTATACCATGGATAAGCACTCAATGCAACTGGAATCGGCCGGCGGCATGAGTGCGGATTTGTTTGTGCGGCGAAAAATTAAGGAGGTGGTCGCGCACCTGCGGCACGGCACTGCGGCCCCAGAGTGGGCTGATCCAACACATCTATTGGTGGAAATGAGAGAATGGAGGAAATCGTTTCATGTCTGAGAACAAGAAACAGAGAAAGGGGCTCAGCGGAGCTCTGAAAACTTTCTTCGGTATTGGCGACCTGGGCTTCAGCTTTATGACCAATATCGAGACCTATTACTTCCAGTACTTCCTGACGGATATTGCTAAGTTCAGCGTTGGCTTTGCTACCACCATTGGTACGGTCTCCGCAATCATTGATGCTGCTCTTTCCTGGGTGTACGGCATTATTCTGGATAAGGTCAAGCCCATGAAGTGGGGCCGCTATCGCTCCTGGCTGCTGGTACTTCCCTGGATGGTGCCTTTCCTGTATGCATTCCAGTTCCTGCGTGTCGGCAGCGGCGTGGGCGCGGCAATCATTGTGATTCTGGGCTTCGCCACCAGCCATATCGTCTGGAACATCCCCTGGGTGGCCAACGTCACCATGATCCGTGTGGCCGGTAAGACCCCGGAGGAGCGTGCAACGCTGTCCTCCAGCCGTACCACCTGGAGTTCCATCGGTCGTGTGCTTTACTCCTATGTCGGCCCCTTCGTAGTGAGCATCATCTCCGGCCTGCTGGGTGAGCAGTACGGCTACGCCGGCTGCGCCTTCGTATTTGCCGCGCTGATGGCCGCCGGTTACTTCGCCCACTTCAAGATGTTCGAGGGCTATGAGGCCTCCGGCGCGGAAGAGATCGCCCAGATGGAGGCTGCCAAGGCCAAGCGCGAAGCTGAGAAGGAGGCCAAGAAGGCCAATAAGGGTAATCTGGGCCGCGCACTGGCCTGCAACCCCTCCCTGTGGGGCCTGATCTTCGCCGACTTCACCAAGTACGTTTACAGCTTTGGCGCCAGCGCTATGGCGATTTATTACTTTACTTATGTTGCCAAAAACGCCGACTTGAACGCTACATACATCTTTGTATCCAACCTGCTGGGTGTTGCCACTGCTTACCTGTCCCGGAAGTTTGTGGCCAAGTTCTCTGCCCGCGGCGTAATGATTTCCTCTTACGCCTGCATGGCGGCTGCCTGCATGGTCGCTTTCCTGTTCTACTCCAACGTCTGGGTCGTGTTTGTGATGATGTGCTTGGTACAGGGCTTCTCCATGCTGACCACCGCCTGCTCCCCCATGCTGTATGCTGACTGCTGCATCTACAGCCACTACAAGACCGGCACCGATAACACCGGCGCTATCATGGGACTGGTGAACCTGCCGCTGAAGGTGGGCGTTGTGATGCGCAGTATCATCGTCGGTGCCTGCTTGGCCATCGGTGGGTTTGATCCTAATGTTACCACTGTGGAGAATGTAACCCCTGCTATCCAGCGCGGTATCTCCATGGGCTTCTCTCTGATCCCTGCGATCGTCCTGGCTGTCGGTATGCTGCTGATGATCTTCTGCTACCGCCTGACCAAGGAGAAGGTCAACGAGTGCTCCGCTGAGATCGCCCGCCGCGAAGGCCGCGCCTGATCACAGTTGACAACCGGTGCCTCTCAACTTTATAATAGAAGTTGCCAAGACTAACCGATGAAAAACCGACAGCGAATTCCATGCCCGATTCGCGCAACAATTTGAAGGAGGAACAAACCATTATGCTGACCATTCGTCAAAATCTGTTGGAGACCATCCACGGCGGCCATCCTGACCGCTTTGTCAACCAGTATGAGTTCCTGAAGATGGTGATGAACCCTCTGGGAGCTCACAATCCCAACCCGAAGCCCGGTGAGATGAACGTTGTCAACGGCTGGGGCATCACCCGTTCCTGGCCCGCCGGCCTGCCCGGTGCTTTTCCGGTTCACACCCCGGAGAAGGTGGTCATCAAGGACATTACCCATTGGCGTGATTATGTCCATGCCCCCAGCCTGAAGTTTGCCGAGGCTGAGTGGGAGCCCTTCATCGCCCAGGCCGAGGCTGTGGACCGCAGCCAGTATTATGTGTCCTCCTTCGTGGCTCCGGGCCTGTGTGAGCAGTGCCATCACCTGGGTGCGATCACGCAGACTCTGCTCAACCTGTATGAGGAGCCCGATCACATGAAGGACCTCATCAAGTATCTGGTTGATTTCGAGCTGGAGCTGGCCGAGGGCATCTGCAGCCACGTCAAGCCCGACGCCCTGTTCCATCACGACGACTGGGGCAGCCAGACCTCCACCTTCATGTCTGTTGACATGTTCGAGGAGTTCTATCTGGACGGCTACAAGCAGATCTACAAGTATTACAAGGATCACGGTGTGGAGCTGATCGTCCACCACTCCGACTCCTATGCCGCCACCCTGGTGCCCGACATGATTGAGATGGGCATTGATATCTGGCAGGGCGTCATGACCACCAACAATATCCCTGAGCTGATCAAGAAGTACGGCGGCAAGATCTCCTTCATGGGCGGCATCGACAGTGCCAAGATCGACTATGAGGGCTGGACCAAGGAGGTCGTGGCCCGCGAGGTCAAGCGTGCCTGCGATGAGAACGGCAAGCTTTACTTCATCCCCAGCGCCTCTCAGGGCCTGGCTGTGTCCACCTTCCCCGGTGTGTACGAGGCCACCAGCGAGGCCATTGCTGCCTACAGCAAGCAGGTGTTTTAACACCTTTGGGCGGCAGGGCTGCCGGCCCGGGTTTTTCCCGGGCCGGGGCCTGCGCCCTCCCTGCGCAAGGTTTTTGGACGTTTTTCCAAGTACCTTGCCTTTTTTATAGACAAGGGCAGAAGGCCGCTCCCCATTCGGCCATAATTCCATAAGAGCGACCCGAAAAATTGAAGGAGGAAAATGATATGTTGACTATTCGCCAGAATCTTCAGGAGACCATCCATGGCGGCAATCCCGACCGCTTTGTCAACCAGTACGAGTTCCTGAAGATCATCCAGAATCCTCTGGGCAACCACAATCCCCGCCCCAAGATCGGCGAGATGGACATCCCCAACGGCTGGGGCGTGATCTATTCCTGGCCCCCCCATGTGCCCGCCAGCTTCCCGGTCCATACCCCGGACAAGGTGGTCATCAAGGACATCACCCATTGGCGTGATTATGTCCATGCCCCCAGCCTGAAGTTTGCCGAGGCTGAGTGGGAGCCCTTCATCGCCCAGGCCGAGGCTGTGGACCGCAGCCAGTACTATG
>CALXDF010000165.1 GCA_944386995.1 uncultured Oscillospiraceae bacterium | reverse complement strand
CGGCTGGGCTACAACGACGCGGACAGCTGGCGGCAACTGGTGTGCGCCTGTGCGCCGGAGATCGCCAGAGGGTACAAAATCCCGCTGGAGCACCTGCGCTGGTACGCCGCCTTCCACCGCAAGGAGGACAGCGTCCACATCCACATGGTGGTGTTCTCCTCCGATCCCAAGGAGGGCTACCTCACCAGGCAAGGCATCCGGCAGGTGAAGTCCGCCTTCGGCCGGCGGATCTTCCAACAGGATCTCATCCATATCTATGAGCAGAAAACCGAGTACCGGGACACCCTGGGCCGGGATGCGGAGCGCGCCATGGCAGAGCTGATCGCTCAGATGGCGCACGGCCAGATGCAGAACGAAAACCTTGAACGGCTGGTGCTGGAGCTGGTCCAGCGGCTGCAGGACACCAAGGGCAAAAAAGTCTATGGCTACCTGCCGTCCAAGACCAAGGCATTGGTGGACGCCATTGTGGATGAACTGGCAAAGGATAAACGGGTTGCGGCCGCCTACGACCTGTGGAACCAAATGCGGGAGGAGGTATGCCGCACCTATTCCGAACAGCCGCCGGAGCGGCTGCCGCTCTCTCGGCAGAAGGAGTTCAAGTCCGTGCGCAACATGGTCATACGCGAGGTACTCAAGCTGGGGCAGAGTGAAATCCCTAGCCCGGGCGTGGAGGAGCCTGCTTCTGCACCGCCGGATACTCCACCCACATCGTCCGGCACACAACCGGAGACGCATAAGCCTCAGCCAAAAGCTACACCTTATCGGCACACACAGAGACAGCGGGCGGTATCCCACGCAGATGCCGCCCGCTGTGTCCTCCAGCTATTCTATAACATGGGCCGAATCTTCCAGGAACAGTCCGCCGCGGACACCATCCAGGCCGGCCTGCACATCGATAAGAAGCGCCGCCGGATGCTCCGGGAAAAGCGCATGGCCCTGGGACACAAGGCGGATGACCACGAGGATGCACAGCAACATCTGTAAAAAGGGGGGCTGCTCTGGCAGCCCCCCTTCTGAAGATTTTCCTATTTGGGTTCCAAAAAACTGACAATCATGTCCACCGCCTCGGTGGAGATGTCCTCCGGAGCACGCTCCACAAAGGAGGCATGGCGGCTGTTCAGATCCAGCATTCGGGCTTGGTCACATAGGATGACCCCGTCCGTCTTGGTGCGCGCATCCAGCCGGAGGTGGAATGGGTGGCCCCGGTCTGTGTGGGTGATAGGGCACACCATGGTCAGGCTGCTGACCCGGTTAAACATGTTGTTGCTGACCACCAAGGCAGGACGACGCCCCTTCTGCTCATGGCCGGACTGGGGATCAAAGTCCAGATAGACGATGTCCCCCTGTTCAAAAATCGTCACCATGCCTCAGAGCCCTCCGCCTTCCCCCAGTCCAGTTCCTCGCTCTCCACACGGTCGATTTGGTCAATGGGCTTTCCGTAGAACGCAGTGAGACGCTCCTCCAGGGTGCGGTGCGGGATGGCAGAGGCACGCCGGATGTTGATGCTGTCATCCATCTGCACCAGCTCCACCCGGTCGTGCTCCTTCAGGCCAACCGCGTCCAGGAGCGCCTTGGGGATCCGCAGCCCCTGGCTGTTTCCCCATTTTTGGATTGTTGTGTACATGGGCAGCACCTCCTCTTCTGATAGTATATACGAAGTATAAACCGAAGTCAACTGTTTGATCCGAGGTGAAATCCACATGGGAACCTATATCCACTTTACCGACGACCAGAAGGAGCGGGCCAACTCCGTGGACCTGGAGGAATTCCTGCGGCGGCAGGGAGAGAAGCTGCTCCGCGCCGGGCGGGAGTTCCGGCTGGCCAGGGTACACCATATCACCGTCCGGGGCAGCGAATGGTACGACCATATTGCCCGGCGGGGCGGCCACGCGGTCAGCTTCGTCCAGCACTACTACGGGACAACCTATCAGGAGGCCATGGAGCTCCTGCTGGGAAATGAGTTGGGGGAGGCTTATCCCGCTGCGCAGCCAAAGCGGGAGGAGCCGCCCAGGCCCTTCGCCCTGCCGCCGCCCTACACCGATATGCGCCGTGTGTACGCCTACCTGATGAAGCAGCGCCACATCAGCCGGGAGGTGATCACCCACTTTGCCCGGGCCGGACTGCTATATGAGGACGCCCAATACCACAACTGCGTCTTTGTGGGCACGGACGAGCGGGGTATCCCCCGCCACGCCCACAAGCGGAGCACAAACAGCCAGGGCAAGTCCTTCAAGGTCAATGTGGGGGGCAGCAGGCCCCAGTACAGCTTCCACCACGCAGGCCGGGACAGTATCTTTTACGTGTTTGAGGCGCCCATCGACATGCTGTCCTTTCTGACACTGTACCCGGACAGGTGGCAGGAACACAGCTATGTGGCCCTGTGCGGTACCGGCGGCCAGGCGATGCGCTGGATGCTGGAGCAGAATCCCCACCTACGGGATGTGGTGCTATGTCTGGATCACGACGAACCGGGACAGACCGCCGCCAGGCGTCTCCAGGAAGAATTACAGGGAGCAGGGTACCACAGCGGTATCCTGCTCCCTGTACATAAGGACTGGAACGACGACCTGTTGCTGGGGCAGACCATGGCCGGCCCTGCCATGACTATGGGGCAGAGCATGTAGGCCGCAGAGGCGCACCGCCCGCCAGGGGGAGGGTACGCCCTGCCGCTGGACCGGGCCCCGGTTCATCCTGGACCACCAAAGAAGGTCACACTGGAAGATAGATCAAACACAGAGAATGACCAGAAAGAGGGGGATAGACATGAGTAATGATACTTGGACGCTGATCTTCCTGCTGGCAGCGGTGTTCGGAGCACTTGTGGCCATCACTGCCTTCTCCGGCCGGGGAAACCTGGACAGTATCAAGAGCAAAACTGTGGGCGACGGCCAGCACGGCACGGCCCGCTGGGCCACACCGGCGGAGGTGCGGAAAACCTTCCGCTCCGTGCCCTTCCAGCCCGCGCTGTGGCGGAAAGGGGAACAGCTTCCTGACGCGCAGGGGCTGGTGCTGGGCTGTGTGGGAAAGATCCCGGCCCCGCCGGAGTTCTGTTTGCTCGGGAAGACCGTCCGTCCGCCCATCCCGGAGAAGCTGTGGAAGCACGGTGGGATCCGGGCCCTGGTAGACTGTGACGATATCCACTGCCTCATGATCGGCGCCTCCGGTGTGGGCAAAACCGCTTACTTCCTATACCCCAATATGGAATACGCCTGCGCCAGCGGCATGAGCTTCCTGGCTCTAGACACAAAGGGGGATCTGTCACGAAATTATGGCGGCATTGCCCGGGACTGCTACGGCTATCAGGTGGCGGTGGTGGATCTCCGCAACCCGACGAAGTCCGATGGCTACAATTTACTCACCCTGATCAACCACTACATGGACGTGTGCCGGAGGGAGCCCACCAACCTGGCCGCCCGGGCCAAGGCGGAGAAGTATGCCAAAATTCTGTCCAAGACCATCATCAATCCGGACGGGGAGAACTTCGCGCAAAATCAATATTTTTACGACGCGGCGGAGGGTGTGCTTACCGCCGTGACCCTGCTGCTGGCGGAGTACCTGCCGCCCAAACGGATCCACGGGGAGCTGCGAGAGCGGAGGCACATCGTATCCGTGTTCAAGCTGGTGCAGGAGCTCCTGGCCCCCAGCATGCTGCCGGGGAAGAACGAGTTCCAACTTCTCATGGACCGCCTGCCGGACGAGCACAAGGCCCGCTGGTTCTCCGGCTCCGCCCTCACTGCCGCCGAACAGTCCATGGCCTCCGTGATGTCCACCGTCCTCTCCCGGCTCAACGCCTTCCTGGACTCGGAGCTGGAACAGGTGCTCTGCTTCGACAGCGCCATGGACGCCGAGAGCTTTACCGCGAAGAAGTCCGCCATCTTTCTGATACTTCCGGAAGAAGACCAGACCAAGAACTTCATGGCCGGGCTGATGATCCAGACCCTGAGCCGGGAGCTCTTCTCCGTGGCGGATGAACATGATGGGAAGCTGCCCAACCGGGTGGTGCTCTTCTGCGACGAGCTGGGCACAATGCCCGCCTTCGACATCCTGCCGCTGTTCTCTGCCGGCCGCTCCCGGCGTCTGACCCTGGTGCCCATCATCCAGAGCATTGCCCAGCTTGAGAAGAACTATAGCAAGGAGGGGGCAGAGATTCTATTAGACAATTGTCAAGATACGATCTTCGGCGGCTTCGCTCCCAACAGCCAGACCGCCGAGGTGCTGTCCAAGGCCCTGGGCAGCCGCACCGTCATGAGTGGCTCCATCTCCAGGGGAAAGAACGACCCCAGCCAGAGCCTGCAGATGATTGAGCGGCCCCTCATGACCCCGGACGAGCTCAAGGCCATACCCAAGGGGCACTTCATCGTCATGAAAACCGGGACTCATCCCATGCAGACCCGCCTGCGGCTGTTCCTGGAGTGGGGGATCACCTTCGGGGAGCCCTACAAGGTTCCGGAGAAGGCCGCCCGGAAGGTCTACTACGCCAGCAAGGCGGAGCTGACCAGCGCCATCTACCGGGCGTTCCCCCTCCGGACAGGGAGAGCTGATTACCATACGGGGAAGGAGCAGAAATAGAAATGAG
>CALXDF010000164.1 GCA_944386995.1 uncultured Oscillospiraceae bacterium | reverse complement strand
TTTGTTGATCTTGTCCCGGGCAATGGCCAGGATGTGCTTGGGGCAGGCCTCCACGCACAGTCCACAGCCCTTGCACAGGTCCGTGTTGAACGTCACTTTCGCCATAAACAAACTTCCTTTCCTCACAGATTACATTCTATTTTGGGGAATTGATCTTCGATAAAATCACGCCGGTACAAACCACAACGACAAAGCAGAGGTAGAGCCCCACGCCCACAGCGGCGCCGCCGCCATTGGGAATACCGTTGAACAGTTCCATGCCCAGCTCTGCAAAAAGCAGCCCGCCGGCCGCCGCAAGCAGTCCAATCAAAACGGATTTTCCGATTGCCATCCTATCCGTTCCCTCCTTCCTGCCGCCATCAGCCAAAGAGCGGCCGGGGCGGCGGCGCCCGACGCTGCTCGGGGAGATCAAAATACTTCTTCTGCAGCCGCATGGGGAGCAGATTCTCCACTTTTCCCCTTAAATCGGCCGCCACCGTCTCCTCCGCCGTGGTCATCCACACGGGCAGGCCGCTGATACGGCTGAGTTCCTCCATGTAGGGCAGGGCCCTCAGCACCGTCTCCGCCGTGGTCTCCGGGCCGAGGTTTGCGTTGTTAACAATGGCGGTAAACGGCAGGTGCCCCGCCTCCTCGATCTCCCGCATGACCTCCAGGGCCTCCTGGGGCGTGGCGGTGAGGGGACGGTAGGGATTGGCCACAAAGGCCATCTGGTAGTCGTTCTCCTCCTTCAGGAACGGGACATACCGGCCCAGGGCGTAGGCCCCCCGGTCATCGCCGCCGATATCCAGGATGGCGTACTCCGACCGGTCCTCCACCAGCCCATAGGCCTCCGCCGGCAGGGCCGGGAGATCCACATTGGAGTTGGCAAACTGGGGGGAAACCAGGCGGATCCCCGCCGCCGCCAGGTCACCCTGGCTGTCCTTGGTGCGGAAGTAGGGGTTGACGATATCCAGGTCCGCCACCGCCACCCTTTTCCCCAGGCTGCGGAGATACAGGGCGTAGTTGACGGCGATATTGGTCTTGCCCGAGCCGTAATGCCCGGCAAAGAGGGTTACGCGCTTGTGTTCCATACTTGTTGCCTCGCAGCGTTCCGCTGTCCGCAGACAGCGGAATCAATTCCAATCATTTTCCCAGGACATGCGCTCCGCAGGATTCCGCCCGCCGCAGCGGGCGGAATGAATCAGCCGTTTTTTCCAGGACATGTGCCTGGAAAAAACTCCGCTCAGCCCGCCAGTGTGCGAGTGCAGCGAGTGCATGCAGCGGGCTGCAGGTCTCGTGTGAGAGGCGTTGCCTCTCACACGAAATCTTATAGCTTGTTGCGGATGATCTTTCCGCTGGTGGTTTTCGGGAGTTCGCCCCGGAACACCACGATCCGCGGATACTTATAGGGGGCGGTGTGCTCCTTGACGTAGTCCTGAATCTCTTTTTTCAGCTCCTCCGTGCCCTCGGTACCCTTGGTAAGCACGATGGATGCCTTCACCACCTGGCCCCGGATGGGGTCCGGCGCGGCGGACACACCGCACTCCAGCACGTAGGGCAGTTCCATGATGACGCTCTCGATCTCGAAGGGGCCGATGCGGTAGCCACTGGACTTGATGAGATCGTCCACCCGGCCCACATACCAGAAGTAGCCGTCCTCATCCCGCCAGGCGGTGTCGCCGGTGTGGTACATCCCGCCCCGCCAGGCGCTCTCGGTGCCCTCGGTGTTGTTATAGTAGTTCCGGAACAGCCCGCAGATGTCATGCTGTCCCGCGCGTACCACAATCTCTCCCACCTGGCCCACATCCACACTGTTGCCGTCCGGATCCACCAGATCAATGGGATACAGGGGCACCGGCTTGCCCATGGAGCCGATTTTGGGACTCATGCCGATGAGATTGCCGATCATCACTGTGGATTCACTCTGTCCGAAGCCCTCCATCACGGAGAGGCCTGTGGCCTTCTGGAACTGGAGGAACACCTCCGGGTTCAGGGCCTCACCGGCAATAGTGGCATGCTCGATGCTGGTCAGATCGTACTTGCTGATATCCTCCTTGATGAGCATGCGGTACATGGTGGGCGGGGCGCAGAAGGTGGTAATATGGTATTTGGCAAACATAGGGAGGATATCGTCAGCGTGGAAGCGGTCAAAGTCGTAGACAAAGATGGCCGCCTCGTTGAGCCACTGGCCGTAGAGCTTGCCCCACATGGCCTTGGCCCAGCCGGTATCGCTGATGGTGAGGTGCAGCCCCTCCGGATTCACGCACTGCCAGTACTTGGCGGTGATGAAGTGGCCCAGGGGGTACTTGCAGCAGTGGGCTGCAATCTTGGGATAGCCGGTGGTGCCGGAGGTGAAGAACATCAGCATCAGATCCTCGCCCTTGATGCTCTCGCCGGAGCGGACAAATTCGTCGCTGAACAGGCGGAACTCCCCATCAAAGTTGTGCCAGCCCTCCCGCGGCTCGCCCACAATAATCTTGGTCAGGCTGTCGCGGATCCCGGCCGCATCGGCACCGGCCTCCACATGGTCGGGCACATGGTCATCGCTGGTGGCAATCACGGCGCTGACGCCGGCGGCCTGGAATCGGTACTCCAGATCGTGGGCGAGCATCTGGTTGGAGGCGGGGATGGCAATGGCCCCCAGCTTGTGCAGCCCCAAAATGGCAAACCAGAACTGGTAGTGGCGCTTGAGGATCAACATCACCCGGTCACCCTTTTTGATGCCCAGGGACTGGAAATAGTTTGCTGCGCGGTTGGAATAGCGGGACATGTCGCTGAAGGTGAAGTAGCGCTCCACCTTGTGCTTGTCCACGTGGAGCATGGCCAGCTTGCCGCCCTTGCGGCGAGCCAGCTTATCCACCACATCAAAGGCAAAGTTGAAGTGATCCGGGTTCTTGAAGGAAATCGTCTGGAGGGAGCCGTCCTCACCCTCAGTGACGTCAATGTAATCCTCCCAGATGCGCTTCTCCCGGACAGCCTCCGGGGCGGGGCGGCGCTCCAGCTTCTTCTCCTTGGCCGGCAGCGGGATCTCCTCGGCGCTGCCCAGCACAATGGCGTAGAAGATGCAGTCCTGGCCGCCGGTGGCCACCAGGCCATGGGGCGCGGTGGAGTTATAGTAGATGATATCGCCGGGGTTCAGGATCTCAATGTGCTCCCCCACCTGGACCTTCAACTGGCCGGAGAGGACAATATCGCACTCCTGCCCCTCGTGGGTGGTGCACTCAATGGGCCTGAGCTGGGCCTCGTCGCTGTACTGTGCCACCACATAGAGGGGCTCAGCCACCCTCTTTTTAAAATGAGGGGCCATATTGAAGTAGGTCATGCCGTGGGCATGCTCCACATACTGCCCCTCCCCGGCCCGGGTCAGGGTGTAGTTGGCCAGGCGGGGGCTGGAGCCCTCCACAATATCCGTTACATCCACCCGGAAGATCTGGGCGCAGCGGTAGATAAAGGCAAAGTTTAAGTCGCTGTGCCCCGCCTCGCAGGCTTGGTATTCCTCCAGGCTGATGCCGGTCTCCTCCGCCATCTGCTCCTGGGTCAGCCCCTCGATCTCCCGCAGCTCGCGGATGCGGCCGGCCATCTCCAGCAGCTTCATGTCCAAACTCGTGCTCATGGGCTTCATATCTGTTTCCTCCTCGGTTTCCTCTTTGAGGCAAACAAAAAACCCGCCTCAAAGATACAGTAAAATCTTTGAGACGAGTAACAAAATACCCGCGGTACCACTCAAATTGCACTTCCAGGGGAAGTACCACTCATCAGGCTCCAACAAGCCCTATGCCCTGACGCGGCAGTCACGGGAAGGGTCTAATCCCGCCGGGAAAGCGGTTTCTTCCTTCCAACTCAGGAGTTACAAACTGTCTGTTCCATCCCTGTGGCTCGCACCAACCGCCACTTCTCTGAGAGACTTTCCAGCAGCCCTCTCCGTCATCGTTTTTCACGCTATTGGATTGTGGTCTGATTTTACCATATCCCTCGCCAGAGGTCAAGAGGGAATTTCGCTGTGCTTTTGCACGATTTCTCTATTTGACAAAAGTATATATATTATACTAATAGTACCACATGCGGAGCGTAAAACCATGGCAATCATTCACAAACAGGCTGTCAAAAGGAGGGAATGATCATGAAAAAACTGGTTTCACTTCTCTGCGCCGTCCTCCTCTGCTTCTCCCTGTGCGCCCCCGCCTCGGCGATCCTCATTGATGAGCCCGCTTCCCAGTGGGTTGGGTCCAACGAGATCTCCCCCAGGGCAATTGTCCAAACGGTTCGGATTGACGTGCCCGCAGACGGGCAGTAGCACCGCATCTACCCGGACAGCGGCCGGGTTGAGATCACGAAGGGGTCGAGGGTTACATTCTCCGGCACCTGGTCCCCCAGCTATGTCGAGGTGCGGTTCCGGCTGGTGGCCTCCACCGGCAGCGCAACTTCCATGGGCACCGGAATCTCTTCCGGGGAATCCGGAAATCTGCCGGCAGCTTTCGACTCCACCTATATTATATATATACGCACAGGCCATCGAAGAGGATATTTCTGGCCTACTAAATATTACATTTTCGGATTGATTCTTCCCGGCGGGCTGCGCTTGTCCTGCGCAGGGGGCGGCTGCCCCCTGCGCTGTTTTTTTAGAGCTTGTTGCGCATGATCTTGCCGCTGATGGTCTTGGGCAGCTCGTCCCGGAACTCCACGATCCGCGGGTATTTATAGGGAGCTGTGTGCTTTTTCACGTACTCCTGGATCTCTTTTTTCAGTTCCTCGGTGCCCTCGGTACCCTTCACCAGAACAATGCTGGCCTTTACCACCTGGCCCCGGATCTCATCCGGGGCAGCGGACACGCCGCACTCCAGCACATAGGGCAACTCCATGATGACGCTCTCGATCTCGAAGGGCCCGATCCGGTAGCCGCTGGACTTGATCACATCGTCCGCCCGGCCCACATACCAGAGGTAGCCGTCTTCATCCTGCCATGCCACGTCCCGGGTGTGGTAGTAGCCGTCGTGCATAACCTCCAGAGTCTGCCGCTCGTCGTTGTAGTACCCCAGGAACAGGCCGCAGGGCTTCTCGTCCCCCAGGCGGATGCAGATCTCGCCGTTTTCGCCCCGCTCCACGGGGTTGCCGTCCTGATCCAGCAGCACCAGGTCATAGGTGGGGACGGGCTTGCCCATGGAACCGATCTTCTGGGCGTTGCCCACCAGGTTGGCCACCGTCAGCGTGGTCTCCGTCTGGCCGAAGCCCTCGTAGATCTGCAAACCCGTCTGGGCCTCGAACTGGCGGAACACCTCCGGGTTCAGCGCCTCGCCGGCGGTGGTGGCGTGCTTGATGGAGCTGAGGTCGTACTTGCTCAGGTCCTCCTTGATGAACATGCGGTACATCGTCGGCGGCGCGCAGAAGGTGGTGATGTTGTACTTCTTGAACAGGGGCAGAATGTCGTCGGCGTGGAAGCGGTCAAAGTCATAGGTGAAGACCGCGCCCTCGCACAGCCACTGGCCGTACAGCTTGCCCCACAGGGCCTTGCCCCAGCCGGTCTCACTGATGGTGAAGTGGAGGCCGTCGGCATGGACGCAGTGCCAGTATTTGGCGGTGATGTAGTGCCCCAGTGCATATTTGTAGCTGTGTGCGGCAATCTTGGGATAACCGGTGGTGCCGGAGGTGAAGAACATCAGCATCAGGTCGTCGCCCTTGGGGGAATCCTCGGTGCGTGGGAAGGAGCTGCGGTACATGGTGTACTCGCTGTCAAAATCGTGCCAGCCCTCCCGCTGGCCGCCCACCAGGATCTTGGTGGTGAGGGTGGGGCTGTCCTTCTCCGCCAGTTCCACCTGGCGGGCGGTATCCCCGTCGGCGGTGCAGACAATGGCACTGACACCGGCGGCATTGAAGCGGTAGGAGAAGTCGTGCTCCTGGAGCAGGTTGGTGGCGGGGATCGCCACAGCCCCCAGCTTGTGCAGGGCCAGGATGGCAAACCAGAACTGGTAGTGGCGCTTGAGCACCAGCATCACCCGGTCGCCCTTCTTGATACCCAGGGATTTAAAGTAGTTGGCCGCCCGGTTGGAGTTCTTGCTCATATCGGTAAAGGTGAAGCGCCGCTCCACCTTATCCTTGTCCAAATGGAGCATGGCCAGCTTATCCGGATACTTCTCGGCGATACCGTCCACAATGTCAAAAGCAAAGTTGAACGCATCGGCGTGGGGGAAGGTCAGGGAGCGGAGGACACCGTTCTCATCCTCCACAGCATTGATAAACTTGCTGCAGACATATTCCTCACTGGTCCGGGCCTGGACGATGCTCTCCCGCACAACCTTTTCGTCCGTCTCCTCGCCGGGCATGATGACCGCGCAGAAGACGCACTTCTGGCCGCCCACGGCGATCATGCCGTGAGGGGTGGAGGAATCATAAAGAATGCTGTCGCCCTCGTCAAGGATCTCCGTGTGCTCCCCCACTTGAACCTTTAACTGGCCGGAGAGGATGATGTCAAACTCCTGGCCGGAGTGAGTTGTCAGATGGATCGGGCGGTGCTGCTGAGTCTCGTCATAGTCATAGACCACATAGTACGGCTCTGCCAGCTTGTGGCGGAACAGCGGCGCCAGGTTGCTGATCTCAATGCCTTTCTCTGTGGCGGTGCGCTGGCCCTCTCCCTTGCGGGTGACTGTATAACTGGAGAGGTGGGCGCTGTGGCCCTCCAGCAGGTCTGTGATGCCGATGCCAAAGGCCAGGGCGCACTTATGGATAAAGGTAAATGGCAGATCTGCCAGCCCGGCCTCAAATGTGCGGTATTCTGCCAGGGTGGTATCGGTGAGCCGGGCCATCTCCGCCTCGGAGTATCCGGAGATCTGGCGCATCTCCTTGATACGGCCGGCCACCTCTGCCAGCTGGCTTGCAACGCGATTGGTTTCCATTTCTACAAGTCCTCCTTCACAATTCTCAGCGTGGAACTGAATCGGCAACGACGACTTTTCAAGAAAAAAACTCGTCTCAAAGATTCAACGCATCTTTGAGACGAGTCATAAACAAGTTATGTACCCGCGGTACCACTCAAATTGCACTCTCCAGTGAGAGTGCCACTCTCAGGCTCCAACAAGCCCTATGCTCTTACGCGGCAGTCACGGGAGGGTCCTACTTACCGCCATGGGTTTTCAGGCCTCCAGCTCGGAAGGGATGGGACTTTGAGAATTCTTGCTGCCGGGCTTCCACCGTCCCCGGCTCTCTGTAAGCAGGCGATCCTCGTCCGTCTTCGTCATCGCTTTTGCTTATTCAGTTCGTCTCACAGTATACGACATGATTTTCGATTTGTCAAGGAGCAACTTTGTGAAATCCCTGTAAAGCCGCATTCCCGGCCGGATCTCCGGCGTTACGCCGTCTCGATGGCGTCTGCTTTCTGCAGCCCCAGCTTCTTCACCGCGCACCCCACGGGACTTGCGTCCCGCGGGGACCCCGCATTTCATCCCGATCCGGAGGAAGTGAATTCCCCCGGATCCATTCTCCGCTCCGCTGCGAATGGACGCCGGACTCCCGGCGATCCTCCCAAGTACCCTTACGCCGTCTCGATGGCGTCTGCTTTCTGCAGCCCCAGCTTCTTCACCGCGTCCTCGCGCATCTTGTACTTGAGGATCTTGCCGGCAGCGTTCATGGGGAAGGCATCCACAAAGTCCACATACCGGGGCACCTTGTGCTTGGCCATGTGATCACGGACATACTTCTTCATCTCATCCTCGGTCATGGTCTCGCCCTCCTTGAGGATGACGCAGGCCATGATCTCCTCGCCGTACTGCTCGTCTGGCACGCCGATGACCTGTACGTCGGAGACCTTGGGATGGGTGTAGATGAAGTCCTCGATCTCTTTGGGGTAGATATTCTCGCCGCCCCGGATGATCATATCCTTGATGCGGCCGGTGATCTTGTAGTTGCCGTCCTTGTCCCGGCGGGCCAGATCCCCGGTGTGGAGCCAGCCGTCCCGGTCGATGGCGGCAGCAGTGGCCCCGGGCATCTTGTAGTAGCCCTTCATGATGTTGTAGCCCCGGGCCACAAACTCCCCGTCCACGTCGTCGGGCAGATCCTCTCCGGTCTCCGGGTCCACGATCTTGCACTCGATCTCCGGCAGGGGCCGGCCCACCGTGTTCACCCGAACCTCCAGGGAGTCGTCGGTGGAGGACATGGTGCAGCCGGGGGATGCCTCAGTCTGTCCGTAGACAATGGTGATCTCCGACATGTGCATCTTGTTGACCACATCCTGCATCACCGCGATGGGACAGGGGGAACCGGCCATGATGCCGGTGCGCATGTAGGAGAAGTCGGTTTTGGGGAAGTCCTCGTGCTCCAGCATGGCAATGAACATGGTAGGCACGCCGTGGAAAGCAGTGATCCGCTCGCTGTTGATGCAGGCCAGGGCCGGCTTGGGTGAAAAATAGGGCAGCGGCAAAATCGTGGCGCCGTGGGTCATGGCGGCGGTCATTGCAAGCACCATGCCGAAGCAGTGGAACATGGGTACCTGGATCATCATGCGGTCTGCGGTGGAGAGATCCATCCGGTCGCCGATGCACTTGCCGTTGTTGACAATATTATGGTGGGTCAGCATGACGCCCTTGGGGAATCCGGTGGTGCCGGAGGTATACTGCATGTTGGCCACGTCGTAGGGACTCACAGCCGCAGCCCGGCGCCGGACCTCCTCCATAGGCGTCCGGGATGCGCGATCCAGCATCTCCTCCCAGGTGAGGCATCCGTTCATTCGGAAGCCCACTGTCACCACATTGCGCAGGAAGGGCAGGCGCTTGCAGTGGAGGGGCGCTCCGGCTCTGGCACTCTCCAGTTCCGGGCAGAGTTCCTGGACGATCTTGGCGTAGGGGCTGTCCCGGTAGCTTTCGATCATCACCAGGGTATGCGTATCGCTCTGGCGGAGCAGATACTCCGCCTCGTGGATCTTGTAGGCGGTATTCACGGTGACCAGGATCGCTCCGATCTTGGTGGTGGCCCAGAACGTGAGGTACCACTGGGGCACGTTGGTCGCCCAGATGGCCACCTTGTCCCCCGCCTTCACCCCCAGAGCAATGAGTGCCTGGGCAACCCGGTCCACATCCTCCCGGAACTGGCCGTAGGTCCGGGTGTAGTCCAGGGTGGTGTATTTCACAGCCACCTGGTCGGGGAACTCCTCCGCCATGGTATCCAGCACCTGGGAGAAGGTTTTTTCAATGAGCGTCTCCTTCTTCCAGATAAACTTGCCGGTTCCGGCCTTGTTGGAATAGAGGTGCTTTTTCTGGCGGCGGGTGCTGTCAAAGCCCCCCATAAACACGCCGAAATGAGTCAGAACCAGTTCCAGATCGCTGATGCCCTCCACCCAGTCCGGTTCCCACACCAGGGAGCTAAAGCCGTCGTAGTTCACCGAGCGCAGGGCATTCATCATGTCCTGCATGGGCAGCTTCCCCTCCCCCATCAGTTCATGGACGAGGGTGCCGTCCTGGCTCCGGCCGTCGCTGACACGGACGTGGCGGACATAGGCCCCCAGGTTGGTGATGGTGGTCTCGGCGCTCTCGCCTGCTGCAAAGCAGGTGGCAAACATGTTCCAGCAGGCCGCCAGGCTGTCGCAGGCAAAGCGGTTGAGGACATCCCGCATCCGTCCGGTATCCGCCAGACCCCCGGCGGTCTCCAGCAGCACCACCACCCCGGCGCGCTCCGCCTCCGCCACATAGGGAGCCAGGGCCGCCGCAGCGGCGTCCGCGTCTGTAGAGGCCGTTGACAGCACCACATAGGGCACCGACAGATTCTGGGCCACGGCGATGGTATTCTGGATCACGGCGGCCGCCTCCGGTGCGGTGAAGTCCACGTCGGTGCCGATGCAGGGGATGGTCAGATCCTGGCGGGTGAGGTTCCGCTTGACCGACAGGGCCAGCTCCGGATTGGTAGGACTGGTGCGGCTGCAGAAAATGGGATTCTGCACGCTGTCCATCTCCACGCCCTGGAGCTTCGTCTCCGCGGCGGCGGCACAGAATCCGGACCACTCCCGGCCGGACCAGTTGTGAATGGTATAGGAGAGTTTCATGGCCGCTTAGACCTCCTCATAGACGATCTTGTTCCGAGCGCTGATGTAGGCGCGGATGGATGCGCCGATAATATCCGTGGACAGGCCGCTGCCGGAGTAGAGCTTCCCGCCGGCGCGGAGCTTCACCAGCGCCGATCCCATGGCCTCCCGCCCTTCTGTGACGGTCTGGATCTGGAAGTCATCCAGCTCATAGTGGTGGCCGATGGCCTGCTCAATGGCCAGGAACGCCGCGTCCACCGGGCCGTCGCCGTTGGCCACGCTGTTCATTTTCTCTCCGTCCTTTTCCAGCGTCAGGTTCGCCATGGCGCCGATGGAGCCGCCGTTGGTGATGACGTAATCCGCAATGCGGTAGGTGGAGGGAACCTGGAGGGCGGCAGAGGCGATAATGGCCTCCAGCTCCCGGGACCCTACGAAGTGCTTCTTCGCCGCCACAGCCTGAAATGCCTCATAGACCTTGGCGGCATCCTCTTCGCTCAGATCGTAGCCCAGCTGGTGGACGGCAGTTACCAACTCGGAGATCCCGTCCTCGGCGCTCAGGCAAATCCCGGCCACCTCGCTGCTGACGCCGTTATCAAAGGGGGAACCGGCGCTGCGCTCGCTCTGAAGGAGCCATTGGATCTGCTTGGCAGAGCGGGTCAGCTCTGTGGTGCGCAGGTTTGCGGCAATGCCCGCTTCATCCCCCTTGACTCCAACAAAGGCGGCCCAGTCTACCAGGCCGGGGCAGTCCATGGCCGCAATGGAAACCTTCACCGCGTCGGCGCCGGCTTCCACCGCCGCTGCGGCGCTGGCCACGGACATCTTCAGCATGTCGCTGATCTCCACGCCCAGCTCCACCTTTCTCAGTGCCGGAACGTTGTCGTAGATTTCCCCGAGAAAAGTGCTCCACTCCCCCGGGGTCATGACGCCGGCGCTGTCGCACACCGTCACCTGGGCGGCGCCGGCGGCAATGGCGGCGCCGATCACCTCATAGAGGAAGGGACGCTCAGCCCGGGTCGCGTCCACAGCGGAAAACTCCACCGCCTCCGTGTAATACCGCGCCTTCGCCACCAGGGTGCGGACCAGCTCCAGCATCGCAGGTGCTTTCTTGTGGCACTGATACTCCATCTGGATGGCGGACACCGGAGCCATGACGTGCAGTACCGGTTTCTTTGCCCCCTTCACGCTCTCCCACGCCTGTTCCACGCTCTCCTCCGTCATGCCGCAGGTGGCGGACAGGGCCGCGCTCCCCACCACGGAGGCAATGGTCTTATTGGCCAGCACATCCGCCTTGGGATCCTGAATGGCGGGCAGCTCGATGGTGTCTACATGGAGGCGGTCCAGGGAGCGGGCAATCTCGATGCGCTCCTTGAAACTGATGCTGAAAGCCCGGCTCTGGGCTGCCTGGCGCAGGGTGATATCGGACAATTTGATGGTTCTCATGGCACTATACTCCTCATTTTCTGATTTTCCTGCCGGAGGGCTGGGACACTGGCGTCGGGCAACCGCCCGCCGGACCTAAAGGCTGGCTGCGGATTGGGATAAAACAAAAATCCCAGGGGCATTTTTCAATGCTCCTGGGACGATAATCTCTTACCGCGGTACCACCCGGATTTACGCTGATGCGTACACTCACTTAGGCTCCAACAAGCCCGTGCCTGCGATAACGGGGGCGTCCGTGATCCCCTACTGGCGTTTCCTACGTTGGGGGATCCTGCTCCGGTGGCAGCCGCCAATCTGTCGCTTCCCGGCTCGCACCAACCGCCGGTTCTCTGAAAGCCACTCCAGAATGGCATAACACCTTCTAAGCATTTGGGAGATGAAATTAACTGTTTTGGATTGTACCATGGGGCCGCGTCTGCCGTCAATGGGTAAAAAGCACAGGCCGTTCTTCACTTTGCGTCATATTTTTGTGGTTTTCTACAAAAACAGGTGCCGGCCAGCCGGCCGGCACCTTGTTTCTACAGATAATTCTCACTCTGCCTCGTAGAGCAGATCGTCGTCATAGTCGTCGCTCTCAGACTGGAAAAGGCCATGGAGCAGGCAAGTCAGCCTGTCCCAAAACGCGATGACCAGACATACGGAGGCAGCCAAAGCCAGAGACGCGCCAATGATCTTCAAAATGAACCGGGCAGTTTTCATGATCCTTTCCTCCTCATGTCACCAAGTGATGTTGGGAGTATTGTACACCAGTCCGCTGGAAAATACAAGTTTTTTCCGCTTAAAACCGGATATATAATTCGATCGTTGCCTGTCCCTCTTCCACCCGGACCTGCGCCTCGTCCACCATCTGTCCCACCAGCGCCAACTCACTGTCGTTAGTATACTGGTCTCCGCCGGCCAATTCCCAGAACTCCTCTACCAGCGCCGGGTCCCGCACCGGCGGGCAGAGCACTGCCTCCAGCCGTTCCAGCTCCGTCTGATGCTCCGGTGAAAAATCCCCCTTCACCAACAGGCGCAGGCCCTCTGCCTCCCGGCGGATGCGCAGGTCCACCGCCTCTCCCCCGGCACGCAGCAGCAGCGTATACAATTCGTCGATGGCGTGACACATCTTCCGCCGCGCCATGTGCAGGTGCTTTTGCTTCATATCGCTTACTCCTTCGGTTCCGGCCGCAGCGCCTCAATAATGGGGATTACCAGAATACAGGTAAGCCCGGCGGCAAAGCCGTTGTTATAGAGATTCATTCCCCCGTGGAGGATCGACGTGTGCTGAACGATGGCCATGTGAACAAATCCCGCCGCAGCGCCCCATTTCCAGCCGAACTGCCCTGCAATCGGGGCCAGCCCAGTACACAGCAGGGTTGCCAGCAGTGTAGCCGGCGCCGTCAGAGGCACATGACCCATAAGGGCGGAGGAAAGGATTGCCCCTGCCATCACCGGCACCACATTTTTCGGGTGCTTGCCAAAGGCGGCAAACCCCGTCATGGCCAGGATGCAGCACACCAGCGGTCCATTGAGGGGCACCCGCAGAACCAGCAAATATACAAAACCGATGCCGCCGGTAAGCCCCATGTTCACCAGGGCTGTTCCCGGACTCTCCAGCGCAACGAAATCCGCCACCGCCCGGCCGGAGTGGTGCAGGATCCGCCCATAGATCCTCAAACTGCGGCATCCCAGCAAAATTCCCGCTGCCAGAAGCCCCAGCAGCAGCGCCCCTACCAGGACACACAGCAGCACATGGCTGTCCTCACTCCAGCTGCCCTGCGTGACAAAGGTCACACCGCATCCCTTGAGAATGCTGGTAACGCCCAAGCCAACAAAGCCTGCAGAAAATCCAACGTTATAGAGATTGTATCCCTGATGAATCCGAACCGTATAGGCAGACACCGGCGGCAGGAGGAACCCGATCACCACCCCGCACGCCAGCATGGACACCAGGCGCAGGCCCGGCCGTGCGTGGAGCATAAGGAAGCTTACCAGCGGCGAGAGGCAGGTTCCAAACATCGTCAGATAGAGATATTTGGAAAAGGGCTCCCGCTTATAGCGGGCGTACAGCCACCCTCCCAACAGGATGGGGGTGCTGTTGATCAGATTTTTACCAAGCAGCGCAAAACCCGCCATCATGAAAAGGCACGCCAGGGCAGCGCCGGAGAAGGGCAGGCGCATCCAGCGCACCAACAGGGTACTGACCAGCAGCAGCACCGCCGCATTCAGCAGGGCCCCGCCGACTCCCCCCGTGCAGATCGGGTCGGTAATCAGGCCGGCTTCCCCCATTTGAATAGCCCAAAACCCCTGAAATATGCTGGAATTCGGCTGAACAACAACAGCAAACACCGCCAGGAATCCGGCGATTCCCAGCATCATTCTGAACAAAACTGTATTGGCCCGCGCTGCCTGCCGCTCCGCTGTCCGTTCCATGACTCACCTCATTTTCATATTCACACACGTTTATACATGTCTTTTTCAGTGTATCGGAAAATCGGTGATTTGGCAAGTCTCCGCCGGAATTTCTTTCTCCCGCCCGGGAGAAAAAGCCGGGGGCGGATTTTCTCCGCCCCCGGCTGCTTATGGCCAAAATTCCGCTTAGCGCTTGTACTCCCAGCACACCAAGCCAATGCCGGTGGCCAGCATCACCAGGCTGGCGCCGCCCATGATCAGGCGCACGGTGTGGGCCACAAAGTGGCTGGCCACAAAAGCGCTCATGGGGTACACCATCAGCACCAGGGCCACTGCCCAAATCACAAACAGGATGCCAGTATCAAAGAAATGAGCCTTATTGGTTTTCATCAGAAATTCCTCCTCACAGAATCAATCTGTCAAATATTTATCAATCTTGCTACATCTATTGTTATACCGTTTTTCCCGCTTTCCGTCAATGGGCGGCGGCGAAAAACATCGCCAAAGAAGCAGGAGTGCCCTCGATTTTTTTCGTCATTCTGACAGTTTCAGCAGCAACTTTCTATGTAGGATGCACAAAAAAGGCCGTGAAACTGCGTTTCACGGCCTGATAGCAGGGTTAAGACACGGTAAAGGTAAGCTTCTCCCCGTTGCTGTCGATGGTAACGTGCTGCCCGTCGGACAGGGTGCCCCGGATCAGCATCTCCGCCAGTTCCGTCTCCAGGTTCTTCTGGAGGTACCGCTTCACCGGGCGGGCGCCGTAGGCCGGGTCGTAGCTGGCCTGGGCAATGAAGGCCTTGGCCGCGTCGGTGAGGGACATGGTGATCTCCCGGTCCGTAAGCCGGTTGGCAATGCCCTGGAAGGCGATATCAATGATACCGCTGATCTGAGCCTCCGTCAGGGGGCTGAACACCACGATGTCGTCGATCCGGTTGAGGAACTCCGGGCGGAAATACTTCTTCAGCTCGCCGGTGACCTGCTCCTTCACGCCGCTGTCGATGGTGCCGTCCTGGTGGATGTTCTCGGTGAGGTAGGCGCTGCCGATGTTGCTGGTCATGATAACGATGGTGTTCTTGAAGTCCACAGTGCGCCCCTGGTTATCGGTCAAACGGCCGTCGTCCAGCAGCTGCAGCAGGATATTGAACACATCCGGGTGGGCCTTCTCGATCTCATCGAACAAAATCACGCTGTAGGGCTTGCGGCGCACGGCCTCGGTGAGCTGGCCGCCCTCGTCATAGCCCACGTATCCCGGAGGGGCCCCCACCAGGCGGCTGACGGCGTGCTTCTCCATATATTCGCTCATGTCGATGCGGATGATATTCCGCTCGTCGTCGAACAGTGCCTCCGCCAGAGCCTTGGCCAGCTCCGTCTTGCCCACGCCCGTGGGGCCCAGGAAGATGAAGGAGCCGATGGGCCGGTGCTCATCCTTCAGGCCCGCCCGGGCCCGGAGGATGGCCTCGCTGACGGCGGTGACCGCCTCATCCTGGCCGATGACCCGCTTGTGGAGGATCTCCGGCAGGCGGAGGAGTTTTTCCTTCTCGCTCTCCACCAGCTTGCTCACCGGGATCCCCGTCCACTTGCTGACCACCTCGGCGATCTCCTCCTCAGTGACCTCCTCCTTCAGCAGGCGGTCCTCCCCGGTGGCCTCCACCCGGGCCTGCTCCTCCTTCAGCTGCTTCTCCAGCTCCGGCAGGGTGCCGAATTTCAGCTTGGCCATCTTCTCCAGGTCGTAGGTGCGCTCGGCCTCCTCCATCTGGTGCTTGGTGTCCTCGATCTCCTGTTTGATGCGCTTGACGCCGGTGATGCCCTGCTTCTCGGTCTCCCACTGGGCCCGCATGGCGGCATCCTGGGCCTTCAGCTCCGCCAATTCCTGGTCGATGTGGGCCATCCGGTTCTTCGAGCCGTTGTCCTCCTCCTTGCTGAGGGCCTGGCGCTCGATCTCTAACTGCATGATCTTCCGGCCCGTCTCGTCCAGTTCCGCAGGCATGGAGTCGATCTCCATGCGGATCTTGGCGGCGGCCTCGTCCATCAGGTCGATGGCCTTGTCCGGAAGGAAGCGGTCGGTGATATACCGGTCGCTGAGGGTGGCGCAGGCAATGAGGGCGCCGTCGGTGATCCGGACGCCGTGGTGGATCTCAAAGCGCTCCTTGAGCCCTCTCAGGATGGAGATGGTGTCCTCCACCGTGGGCTGGTCGATCATGACCTTCTGGAACCGCCGCTCCAGGGCCGCGTCCTTTTCAATATATTTCCGGTACTCATCCAGGGTGGTGGCGCCGATGCAGTGCAGCTCCCCCCGGGCCAGTTTCGGCTTCAAGAGGTTGCCCGCATCCATGCTGCCCTCAGTGCGGCCTGCGCCCACAATGTTGTGGATCTCATCGATAAAGAGCAGGATGCGCCCCTCGCTCTTTTCGATCTCATTGAGGACCGCCTTTAATCGCTCCTCAAACTCGCCCCGGTACTTGGCCCCGGCGATGAGGGCGCCCATATCCAGGGCAAAGATAGTCTTGTCCTTCAGACTCTCCGGCACGTCGCCCTTGAGGATCCGCTGGGCCAGCCCCTCCACCACAGCGGTCTTGCCCACGCCCGGCTCGCCGATCAGGACAGGATTGTTCTTGGTTTTCCGGCTCAAGATCTGGATGGTGTGGCGGATCTCCGCGTCCCGGCCGATGACCGGATCCAGCTTGCCCTCCCGGGCCATCTCCACCAGATCCCGCCCGTACTTTTTCAGGGCCTCGTAGCCCTCCTCCGGGTTCTGGCTGGTGACCCGCTGGCTGCCCCGGACCTTGGTCAGGGCCTGCAAAAACTTCT